>CAVFKS010000095.1:0-7717 GCA_963623015.1 Clostridia bacterium | reverse complement strand
CAAATCTAACACCCGCGACACGCCGGCCCAGACACACTTTTTGACCCTTAACCCCAAAAAGCCACGAACCCAAAAATAAGGTCCGTGGCTTCTTTTTTGCCCGCGGGCTACGCTAGCGGCGCTACCCGGCAGAATTACTTGCGCAGGAAGTCCGGCAGGATGCTCTGCGGCAGGATGCCGTTGTAGAGAGCGAAGTTAGCAGCAGCGATGATGGCGCCGACGATGGCGGTGCCGATCATGCCGTAGGTGCCTTCGCGCCACAGCTTGACCCACTGGCCGTTCTGGTCGTCCTTGATTTCCTGGCCAAAGGTGTCGTTGCCGGTGGCATAAGCCTTGCCGTCGGTGTTGTCGGAGCCGTCCGGGTTCTTAGCGCCCAGGCCGTCGTGAGCGTCGGTTGCGAAGCCGAAAGCGGAGGACAGGGAAGCGTTCGGGTTATCCTTCTGGAAAGCCTTAACCTTGGAGGACAGGGTGTCCTGGGCCGGGGCGGCGGTGGCGACGGCGGTGCCGCCGAAGGCCACGGCGGCAGCGGTGGCGGCCGCGATAGCGGCGGTGCGGAAGTTACGCATAGTGAATCAAATGCCTTTCAAGAAAAGTGGGGTAGTAGCGCTTAGCGGGAAGCCGGGCCGAACTGGAAGTAGTTGGCAACCGGGCCGAGGACGAGGCCGATGACGGAAGCCACGGCGGCGAAGATAGTGGTGCCGAAGAAAACCTTGGCCCAAGCCGGCTGCTGGTCGAAGGACCACTCGTGCTCGCCGTCGCCCTTGGAGGAGCCGAAGATGCCGGCGCCCTGAGCGGGCTTGTCACCCTCGAGCTTGTTGCCGAGCTTGGAGGACAGGGTACCCTTCTTGTCCTCGGGCTTGCTCTCCTCGTTGGCGGTGTCCTTCTTGGAGGACGCGCCATCGAAGGAAGCGGAGCCAGCCTCGACCGGAGCCTGGGTGGTCGGGGTGGCTTCCTGGGCGACGGCCACGGAGGTGCCGGTGAAAGCAACTGCGAGGGCGGTAGCGCCGGCGATGGCTGCATTGCGGATGCGCATATCTAATTCCTTAAAAGATTGTCTAGGTTTTACTTCCGCGATGGAAGCTGTGTTATTGGTTCTGGCTGTGGGAATCCCAGCCAGTTGCCAGACAACACTCGGTTGCCGCGCGGGCTAGAGCCGGTGTTGAACCGTAACCTTAATGGTTTCTTCCTGAAATTGCACGTCTTTCATGAAACTTCAGGGAGAAAGTCCGCCGCGGGGGCGGCGCCGCCTGCCAGCGAATGGCCAGGTTTCTAGGTTTTTCTCAGGGTTGGCCTGCGAGTGTGACGCGTGTGACTGCCGGCCTCAGCGGGTTTGTGATTTACGTCACACAGGAGGTTAGTCCCAATCGAGGCCCAGCACCGCGTTTTCTACGACTTCCGGCAGGGCCGGGTGAATCCAGTACTGCGAGCGGGCGAATTTGCGCATGTCCATTCCATAAGACATGGCGGTCACTAGTTGCTGGACGAGGCTGGCGGCCTGCTCGCCCATGAGGTGGGCCCCCAGGAGCTGGCCGGTGTCCTTGTCCGCGATGAGCTTGACGATGCCCTCGCTATCTTCCATGGCCCAGCCGTAGGCCACATCGCCATAGTTCTGCACCTTGCAAGTGACGCGGTATCCGGCATCGCGAGCCTCGGCCTCGGTGAGGCCCACCGTGGCAATCTGCGGGTGGGTAAACACGGCAGACGGGACCACCTCGTGCGGCATCGCCTGCAGATCGTCTGGGTGCAGCAGGTTGTGCTGGACCGCGCGCATCTCCGCGTTGGCGACGTGCTTGAGCATAAAGGGCGAGGAGACATCGCCGAGCGCCCACACGCCCTCCGCGGTGGTGCGCCCATAGTCATCGACGACCACGCGCCCGCGGTCGGTGACCTCGATGCCGGCCTGGTCGGCATCCAGCTGGTCGCCGTTGGGGGTGCGGCCGGTGGCCACGAGCACGGCCTCGGCCTCGACGACCTCGCCGCTGTCTAGGGTTAGGCGCACGCCGGAGTCGGTCTTTTCCACCGCGGTGGTCTCGCCGACGCGCACGTCGAAGCGCTCGCGGGCCAGCTGGTTGAAGCGCTCGCCCAGATCCTTATCGAGGAAGCCCAACAGGCCTTCGGAGCGGTTGACGACGGTGACCTTGGTGCCCAGGCCGTCGAAGACGTGGGCGAACTCCATGGCGATGAACCCGCCGCCGACGACGATGAGGCTTTCTGGCTGCTGCGGCAGGCGCATGATGGTCTCGTTGGTGTGGTAGTCCACCCCGGAGTTGCCAAAGACCTCGGGGATAACCGGGCGGGAGCCATTGGCCAGCACAATTTGTTCGCCGCTGATGACCTGCCCGCCCACATTCAGCAGCTTCGGGCCAACAAAGCGCGCGTGCGCGGCGTAGACGTCGATGTTGGGGGTTTCCTCCCCGCGGCGGTAGGCCTCGCCGCTCTCAGCAATCTTGTCGATGCGGTTGACGAAGACGCGGTCGATGATCTGGCGCCAATCCATCGAATTGGTGCTCATGTCTAACCCCAAGCGCCCGGCGGTGCGTGCGGCGTAGGCGACATCAGCAGCGTAGACGTACATCTTGGTGGGGATGCAGCCATCATTGAGGCAGGTACCGCCGAAGGCGCCCTTTTCTACGATGGCAATGGATTTGTCGTCAAATTCCGGCGACGGGATGGAGTTGCCGGAGCCGGTGCCCACGATGATGAGGTCGTAGTGCTTATCGGCCGTGGCGTTCACGGGCGTGGAAGACATGTTTTCTCCTTATAAAACAACGAGTGCGGCGAGGCCAGCCTAGCGGGCCTTAGCTATAAAGGTCGCGCAGCCAGGCATCGCAGGAGTCAAAGACGTGGCCGAGGGCGGGCTCGCGGGAGGCAAAGGCCTCGTGGCGGGCTCCGCGAACCGGCCGCAGGGTGCCGCGCGCACCGAGGTTAGGGGCACGCCGGATGGTCTGCTGAGCGTCGACCACGATGTCCGCATAGTGGGAGGCCTCCGAATAGGGCTGGCCCAGGATGGACTGTGTGGAACAGATAGTAAGGAAGGGCACGCCCACCTCGATGCCGCGGCGCACGCGCGCAAATCCGGCCAGGATGGTACGAAGCCACCCTACGTACTTGCGATGCCCGCCCAAGGGTTTGAGCTCCAAATCGTAGTCCCACACGCCGTGGCGGGAGGAGTGGAGGGAATCGCCAAAAGCGGTCAGGTTGCCGCCGGGGAAGGGGATCTTCGGCGCGACTGCGCCCACGACGTTGATGATGGGGCTCAGCGCCCGGACGACCAGCGGGGGCACCGACATCATCTCCAGCCAGGGTCCGTTGAGGATCAGCCCGGCAACGCGGGCGGGGCGGCGATCTGCCAGCCACAGCGCGCAGATCAGCCCGCCGGTGGAATGGCCCATGGGCACGGCGGTGGGGGTAGGGATGGCCTCGAGGGCGGCATCGAGATCCGTGTAGTAGTAGCCCAGATCACTGGCGTAGTGCCAGCGCTGGCCCGGTAGGCGCGAGCGGCCGCACTTGCGCAGGTCCACGGCGTAGAAGGCATAACCGAGCGCGTGGAAATGCTCGGCTGCGGGCACATTGAAGAAGTAGTCCGTCATGCCGTGGACCCAGAGAAGGGCGGGGCGTTGTGCAAAGCCGGGGGTATCGCGCTTATAGGCCACCAGCGTGGCCTGGGCCTGGCCCTCCCCGTCGGGATCGGGGCCCACATCGAGCGTCAGTGCTTGAAATTCAGGCCCCAGCCGGTCCGGGCCCCAGGCGTTGTGCAGTGATTCCATGGGCACCAGCCTAGGCATATACGGCGAGAAAGGGGGGATCCGGCGGGGCAAACGGGCAAATCGGGCCAAGCGAATCCATTTATTGCAGCATTAAGCGTATGGTGGTTAGTAATGCGCTTGCCAGATCTGACAGGCGCCTTGCTTTCATAAGACGTGTAACAACGACTAGAAAACCAAAAGAGGTAAATAGAAGGTGTCCTCCGCAAAGAACAACGCACAGGTTACGGAAGAAGTCGATGTCGCGCTGGTAGGCGCCGGAATCATGAGCGCCACCCTGGGCGCCATGCTGCGGGAGCTGGAGCCTAGCTGGACGCAGATGATCTTCGAGCGCCTGGACGGCCCGGCACTCGAGTCTTCCTCGCCCTGGAATAACGCCGGCACGGGTCACTCCGCGCTCTGCGAGCTGAACTACACGCCCGAGAAGAACGGCCGGATTGACGCCTCGAAGGCTCTCGCCATCAACGAGAAGTTTCAGGTCTCCCGCCAGTTCTGGGCCCACCAGCTCAACAACGGCATCCTGACCGACCCGAAGGAATTCATCAACCCGGTCCCGCACGTCTCCTTCGCACAGGGCTCCATCCAGGTGGACTACCTGAAGCGCCGCTATGACCTGCTCAGCGCCAACCACATGTTCCCCAACATGGAGTTCTCGGCTGACGAGTCCACGTTCCGGGAGATGCTGCCGCTGATGTCCAAGGACCGCGACTTCGGCGCCAAGAAGGTGGCCATCTCGTGGACCGACTCCGGCACCGACGTCAACTTTGGCGCCCTGACTAAGCAGTTCCTCACCGCGGCCAAGGCCGCCGGCACCGAGATCCGCTACGGCAGCCAGGTCATCGACATCAAGCGTGACGGTGCTACCTGGAAGGTCTATTCCAAGAACGCCCACACCGGCAAGTACAGCGTCGTGCGCGCCAAGTTCGTCTTCATCGGCGCTGGCGGCTACGCCCTGGACCTTTTGCGCAAGGCCGGCGTTAAGGAAGTTGCCGGCTACGCGGGCTTCCCGGTCTCCGGCCTATGGCTGCGCGCCAAGAACCAGGAGCTGGTTAAGGACCACCACGCCAAGGTCTACGGCAAGGCCGCCGTGGGTGCGCCGCCGATGTCCGTGCCGCACCTGGACACCCGCGTCATCGACGGCGAGCAGGGCCTGCTGTTTGGCCCCTATGGTGGCTGGTCCCCGAAGTTCCTGAAGAAGGGCTCCAACCTGGACCTGTTCAAGTCCATTCGCCTGGACAACATCACCTCCTACCTGGGCGTGGCCGCACAGGAGTTTGGCCTGACCAAGTACCTGGTCTCCGAGGTTCTCAAGGACTTCGAGCAGCGCATCGAGTCCCTGAAGGAATACGTCCCGTCCGCCGATCCAGCCGACTGGGAGACCGTCGTGGCCGGCCAGCGCGTCCAGGTCATCAAGCCCGCCGGCGCCCCGCGCTTCGGTTCGCTGGAATTTGGTACCACGCTCATCAACAATCCGGACGGCAGCATCGCCGGCCTGCTCGGTGCCTCCCCGGGTGCCTCCATCACCCCGGCCATCATGGTCGAGCTGCTGGAGCGCTGCTTCGGTGAGCACATGATCCAGTGGGGCCCGAAGCTGCAGGAGATGATCCCCTCCTACGGCGAGTCCCTGTCCAAGAACAAGAAGCTCTACGAGGAGATGTGGGACTTTACCCAGAAGACCCTGCAGCTCGACAAGAAGTAAGAGATCTTGATTCAAGGGCGCGTCCACGGCGGCTGCTAGATTTGAGGGCATGCAAAAATTAGTGCCCAATATCTGGTGCAACGACAACGCCGATGAGATGGCGCGCTTCTACCTGGAGGCCTTCCCCGGGGCCACGCTGGCTAATCATGCCCGCTACCCCGAGGAGGGCCTTTTGGAATTCCAGCGGCCCTTTGCCGGCAAGACCCTGCAGGTAGACGTTGTTATCGACGGCTTTGCCATCACGCTCATCAACGCCGACGACACCTTCCGCCCCGGCCCCGCCCTGAGCCTGCGTGTGGTGGTTGGCACCCCGCAGGAAGCCGAGAGGCTCACCTCGGCGCTGAGCAGCGGCGGGCGGGTGCTGCGCCCGCTGGGTGACCACCCGCTCCACGAGCTTTTCGCCTGGGTGGAAGACCCCTATGGGGTCAGCTGGCAGGTGCTGGTGGGTCATGGCCCGGCTATTGCGCCCTGCCTAAACTTCGCCGGACCGGCCCAGGGCAAGGCCCAGGCCGCCCTAGACAAGTACGTGGCGTCTTTCCCCAACTCCCGCGCCGGCGAATCCATCACCTACGCCCAGCTCGAAGGCAACACTGGCGATGCCGCCGAGGCTCAAGACCCCAGCCAGCTCGCGCTCGGCGTGGCCTGGCTGGACGGCGAGCCCGTCTACGCGCAGGATTTCTGCGGCTTTGGCGGGGCCGGCGTCGCGGGGGGCGACGAGCATTTTGCCTTCGACTGCGGGGCCGCGTTGCTCTACCAGGCCCATGGACAACAGCAGCTCGACGCCGTCTGGGAGGCCCTGTCGGCGGTGCCCGAGGCCGAGCGCTGCGGCTGGCTGCGCGACGAATTCGGCGTGGCCTGGGAGGTTGTGCCGGACAACCTAGGGGAGCTCATGCAGCGCGCCGGGGCCTATGAAAAGCTCATGGCGATGACGAAGATCGTCGTCGCCGAGTTCTAACCCACCCGGGGCGCTAGGTGCCGCAATAGGTGCGATAGCCGCCCAGATCGCCGGGGGTCTCGTAGCGGGGGTTGGGCTCGAAGGGATTGGTCACCGCCGCGAGCAGCTCCCGAAACTCGGCCGGGTCGCGTAGGGCCGCTTCGACGTTGAGGTTGCGCGGGATGACCCGCGGCCCGTCCAGCCGGGCGTTATAGGCGGTGAGGTCTTGGCCGGCAATATCTGCCAGGTAGGCCTGCGGATCTTCGACCCCGAGGTGCTCGCGCAGCTGCCGGTGGTACTCGGCGTCAAAGTCGGCGTGGTAGTGCTCCAGGGCGCCCTCGGCAAAGCGCAGGGCGGACTCGGGGGCGGCATCGAAAAGCGGGAGCAAGCTCTCCGCCAGGCGCGCGAAATTCCAGCCCAGCATGGCCGGCTGGTTGCCAAACGCGTAGCGGCCCTGGGAGTCGATGGAGGAGTAGCAGGTGCCCGGGTCGAAGGCCTCCATGAAGGCCGCCGGACCATAGTCGATGGTCTGCCCGGACAAGGTGGTGTTATCGGTATTCATGACCCCATGGATAAAGCCCACGCGCATCCAGGCAGCCACCGTGCGCTGCTGAGCCGCCAGGGCGCGCAGGAAAAACTCCCGGTAGTCGGCGCCCGGATAGTGGCGCTCGATGCAGTAATCGGCGACCTCGCGCAGCTGGCCGATGCCCGCAGCATAATGCAGGCTGCCGATGCGCAGGTGGCTGGCGGCCACCCGCACGTGCACGCCGGCCGGCTCGACCTCCTGGCGCCGGAGGGTGCGCCCGGTGGCGATGACGGCCAGGCCCCGGGTGGTGGGGATGCCGAGCGCGGCCATGGCCTCGGAGAGGAGGTACTCGCGTAGCATGGCGCGCAGAGTGCCGCGCCCGTCGGAGCCAAAGCGGCTCCAGGGGGTAAGGCCGGTGCCCTTGGCATGGAGATCCCGCAGGCCATCGGGAGTGCGCACCTCCCCGAGGAGCAACGCGCGGCCATCGCCCATGCGCGGGTTGAACTGGCCGAACTGAAAGCCGGCATAGCCCAGCGCGTGTGCGGGTACCGCCTGGCCCAGCAGGAAGCGCAGGCCGTCCGGGCTGCGCAGCCAGTCCGGGTCGATGCCCAGCTCTAGGGCCAAAGTCTCGTTGAGGATAACCAGGCGGGGGTCTGGCTGGTCCTCGCCCTGGCACTCGCGGGCCAGTGCCGGCAGGCGCTCGGCGAAGTCGTGCGTGAAGTCCGCAGGGCTGGCGATGAGCCGTTGCGTGGAGTCGTTCATGAACGCAGCACCCCCTCCACGAGGATCTCGGC
>CAVFKS010000094.1:0-7745 GCA_963623015.1 Clostridia bacterium | reverse complement strand
CGAGCATGCCGATGCCCTCCCGCGCCGCCTTGTATTCCGGCAGGGAGCGGCCGGCCTGGCGCATGAACCAGACGGGTGGGCGGGACGGGGTGCGGCCTTGCGCGGCCTCGATGATCGGAGCGTTGTGCAAACGCATGGGGTTAACTCCTAAAACTTGGGTCGAGTGTGCTCTTTGACAAAGGCGTTGGGCCCGGGCCGGTACATGAGCACCAGGCCGGCCACGAGCAGCAGCACGATGAGGATGAGCAGCAGGCCGCCGACGCGCACGGCGATGGCCAGGATATTGAGGAAGCTGACGATGCCGGCCACCGCGGCCAGGATCGTCCGCGCGTGCTTCATGGGGCGCGCCAGCTGCGGGGCGACTAACACGATGACCAGCGCGCCGGCCAGGTTGGTCCAAGCCATGAACTGGCGGTTGGCGTGCAGGTAGTCGGCCAGCTCGCCGGTGGCGGTATCGCCGGGGCCGAAGAAGGCGGCCAGCGCGGAGACCACCATGACCACCGCGGCGGCGACGAATACCCAATAGGACCAGCGCAGCTCGCGCGGCCACACACTCAGGTCACGCGGGACCTGCCGGGCGGGGTCGGGCCGGTTATAGTCCGGCGGGAACTGGGAGGTCATGGGCGGCCTGCCTTGTCTTGGTCCTGCTTGCGGTCCTTCTTGTCGGACTGGTCACGGTCTTCGCGGCGGGACTTCTCCAGCCGCCGCATCTGCTCCAGCTCGCCGGTGTATTCCAGGGTGGACTCCTTCATCGCGAAGGCCACGCCCATGCCGGCGGCGGCGCCGATGGCGATCTGCACCATGCCGTCGGCCGCAAACAGCCAGTCCGGCGCCTCCGAGCCTGCGGGCGTGGCCACAAAGACCATCAGCATGCGGAAGACGAAGTAGACGGAGAACACGAACCACACCCGCCGCGCGGCGCCCGCCCACTTATGGGCCTGGCCCAGCTTGCGCAGCAGCACCAGGAGCACCGCCAGGACCACCAGGTAGATGGTGGCCGCGCCCAGGATGGACAGGCTGGCTGCCAGGTCGACGAGGGAACCGCTGAGCGCTGGGGCGTCGTCAGCGTCCTCCAGGCGCTTGCGCAGCGCCGCAGTCAAGACGTCGCGGTTCATAAACGACATGGCCACCTGCAGGACCTGGTGGACAACTTCGGCGACGGCGACTGCCAGCCACACGCGCAGCAGGTAGCGCACAGACTCCGGCCGGGGCGCAGGGCTTTGCTGCTGCGGCGGGGTGTTTGGGCTCAAGGGTTCTCCTTCACACAGTAGCGCGGGGCGCTAGGCGTTAAACGAGCCGCCGCTCAAGGCGCGGGCGGCATCGACGGCGTAGTAGGTCAAAATCTGCTCGGCGCCGGCGCGCTTGAGAGCAATCAGCGACTCCATGGCCACCGCCTCCTCGTCAATCCAGCCGTTGCGGGCGGCAGCCTTGATCATCGCGTACTCGCCGGAGACCTGGTAGGCGGCCACGGGCACGCTCGAGAAATCGGCCACCTCGCGCAGCACGTCCAGGTAAGGCAGGCCGGGCTTGACCATCACGAAGTCGGCGCCCTCGCTGATGTCCTGCTCGACCTCCAGCAGCGACTCCCGGCAGTTGCGGGGATCCTGCTGGTAGGTGCGGCGGTCGCCCTGCAGCGAAGAGTCCACGGCTTCGCGGAAGGGGCCAAAGAAGGCGGAGGAGTACTTGGCCGAATAAGCCATGATCGCCACGTCCTGGTGGCCGGCCTCGTCGAGGGCCTCGCGGATGACGCCGACCTGGCCGTCCATCATGCCCGACGGGGAAACCAGGTGCGCGCCCGCGCGGGCCTGCGCCTTGGCCATGTCCGCGTAGAGAGCGAGCGTGGCGTCGTTGTCCACGCGGCCGGCCTCGTCCAGCACGCCGCAGTGGCCGTGGTCGGTGAACTCATCCAGGCAGGTGTCGGCCATGATCAGCAGATCGTCGCCGAATTCGGCACGCAGCTGGGCGATGCCCCGGTTCAAGATCCCCGACGGGTCCCACGCCTGCGAGCCCGTGGCGTCCTTGTCCGCGGCCTGCGGCACGCCGAAGAGGTCCACGCACTTGATGCCGGCCTCTAGGGCCTGCGCCGCGGCGGCCTTGAGAGAGTCCATGGTGTGCTGGTACACGCCCGGCATGGAGCTGATCTCGCGCGGGGCGTCGAGGCCGTCGGCCACGAACATCGGCAAGATGAAGTCGCTCGGGTGCAGGCGCACCTCCGCCACCAACTCGCGCATGGCGGGGGTGGTGCGCAGACGGCGCGGGCGACGAATAGGGAAGCTACTCATGAGACTTCAATCCTCCAAAGGTTGGAAATTTACGCCTCATCCACCTTAGTAGCCTTCTTGCGCGCGCGGCGCTTCTTCCTCGGCGCGGGCAGATTCCCGGCGGCGCGCAGCATGGCCACGTGCTCGGCCAGGGCATCGATAAGCGCGGGCACCTCCGCGACCTCCGGGACCACGTCCACGCGCAGGCCCATCTCCTCGGCCGCGGCCTTAGTGGACGGGCCAATGCAGGCGATGATGGTCCGCGCGTGCGGCTTGCCCGCAATCCCGACCAGGTTGCGCACCGTCGAGCCGGAGGTAAACGCCACGGCGTCAAAACCGCCGGACTTGATCTGATCGCGAATCTCCGCCGACGGCGGGGCGGCGCGCACGGTGCGATAAGCCACGACGTCGTCGACCTCCCAGCCCAGCGCCTCTAGCCCGCGCGGCAGGGTCTCGCCTGCCAGGTCCGCGCGCGGCAGCAGCACGCGGGAGACGGCGTCGATGTCCTCGACAAAGTTGGGGAAGACCTCCACCAGGCCCTCGGCGTTCTGCTTGGTCTCCTCCGGCAGGAGCTCGGGGACCATGCCCTTGGCGCGGATGGCATCGGCAGTCTTGCGCCCCACCGCGGCCAGGTGCACGCCGGCGAAATCGCGGGCATCGAGGCCGAGCTCGAAAATCTTGTCCCAGACCGCGCGCACCGCGTTGACGGAGGTGAACACGATCCACTTGTAGCGGCCCTCGACGATGCCCTTGATGGCCCGGTCCATCTGCGCCGGGTTGCGCGGCGGCTCCACCGAGATGGTGGGCACGTTCTGCGGGATGGCCCCGTAGCCGGCCAGGCGCGCCGACATCGACGCCGCCTGCTCCTTGGTGCGCGGCACCAGCACCCGCCAGCCATACAGGGGGCGGTTTTCCCACCAGGAGTATTTGGTGCGATCGTCAAAGCTGCGGCCCAGGGTGACCACGAGGTCTCCGGGCAGCTCCGTGTTGAGCTTGCCCAGGGTGCCCAGGTTGGTCTCGTGCGTGCGCTGCAGGCGCGTGGTGCCGTGGACCGTCACGTAGGCCTCGGTCTCCGGCGGCATGCCGCGCTCGAGCAGCTCGTGGGAAATCCGCGGCAGATCCTCGGCCACCGTCTGCAGCACCAGCGGGAAGGTGGAGTTGGCCAGCACGGACCAGTCGGTAAATTCGGTGACCTCGGCGGAGGTATACGTCGAGCCCAGCGCCAGGCCGGCAAAGGAAGGCACGGTCGACGGCAGGGACATGCCCGGCACCACCTGGAACTCCAGGCCCGCGGCGGCCACGGCGGCGATCTCGGCCTTGACCGACTCCCGGTTGAGCGGGTTGCCGGCCACCAGGCGGATGACGTTGCCGCCCTGCTCTAGGCCGTGGCGCAGTTGCTCTACGATGCCCGCGGTGGTCTCCGCCGGCTCCTCCACCTTCGCGGCCGTCGGCGCGGCGGGGCGCGGCGGCTTGCGGCGCGCGCCCGCGGCCTTGGCGTCGGCGACCATCTGGGCGTACTCGGCCTCGGCGGCATCGAGAAGCTCCTGGGGCACCGGCAGTGCCGAGCCGATGATGGTGCGGACCCCGGGCAGCACCTCCGGGTCAACGACGGCGATGGCGTTGTGGGCGAGCACCTCGCGCGCGCGGATGGTCAGCAGATCGGAATTGCCCGGCCCTGCGCCGACGAACACGATCAAGCCCCGCTGCTCGGGGGAATCAGATACGGCGTTGCTCAATTCAAGGTTCTTTTCTAGTCACTTCAGGCGGCCAAAACTCCCAGGATGCTGCGTTCCCGGGAGTTATAAGGGGGGCCGGATCATGACGGTCACATGATCGTATGGTAGTTACACCCTAATTCACGCGCGCGGTTTAATGAAATTCCCGCGGGGCTGAATTAGTTCAGCATTAGTTCGGGCTAGTTTCCGAGCAACTCGGCGGCGCCGGCGGCAAAAAGCTGCTCCGCGACGCGGTGGCCGAGCTCCTCGGCGGCAGCGCAGCGTGCATCGAGGTCGGCGCCATCGAGCTCGCCGGCAGCCTTCGCGCGCAGGGCCCGCGAGCCGTCGAGGGCGAAGACGCCGCCGCTAACCGTGAGGGTCTTACCCTCCCAGCGGGAAGTCGCGGCGACCGGGGCGGTGCAGCCAGCCTCCAGGCGGTTGAGCACCTTGCGCTCGGCTAGGGCGGCGGTCATGGCGGGCTCGTCCACGAGGGTCTCGATGGCGGCGGCGGCCTCGCTGCCATAGGCGGCCTCGATGGCCAGGGCGCCCTGGGCCGGGGCGGGCATGAAGACCTCCGGGTCGAAGACCTCGGTGGCCGCGGCATCGCGGCCGGCGCGCACCAGGCCGGCGTAGGCCAGCATCACGGCATCGAGCTCGCCCGAGGTCACCTTGCCCATGCGCGTGTCGATGTTGCCGCGCAGCGGGCGGATGTCCAGGTCCGGGCGCAGGGCCTTGAGCTGGGAGATGCGGCGCGGGGCCGAGGTGCCCACGCGCGCGCCCTCCGGCAGGTCCGCCAGTTTCATGCCATCGCGGGCGATGAGTGCCTCCCGGTTGTCCTGGCGGGCCGGCACGATGAGCCGGAAGCGCTCGTCCGGGGCGGTGGGCAGATCCTTGAAGGAGTGGACGGCAATCTGGCACTCGCCTGAGTCCAGGACCTCGCGCAAGCGCTGGGTGAACACGCCCACGCCGATGCGCTCGACCGGCGCCATGTTGACGTCACCGGCGGTGGTGACGATGTGGAGCTCGGACGGGAAGCCGCCCTCGATGAGCCAGTCGCGCACGTGGCCGGCCTGGGTGGTGGCCAGCAGCGATCCGCGGGTACCGATCTTGAACACGATGAAACTCTCCTTATGAATTATTAAAAGACGCCGGGCTAGTCGATGATGGGCAGATCCGCAGTCTTGGGCAGATCCTCGACGGATAGTGCCGCGCCCTCGTGGGACTCGGTGACGGTCTCCAGGTCCCGCCCACCTTCCGCCGGGCCCGCCGAACCCTCGACCTCCAGGCCGAAGAGCTGCTGCAGCGCCGTCTCGTGGCTGACCGTGCCCGAGCTGGCCGCCAGCTCCTTGGCGCGAACAGTCGGCTCGTGCAGGAGCTTGTCGACGACGCGCTTGAGGGCGCGGCCCACGTCGGAGCGCTGGTCATCGTTAAGCTCCGGGT
This sequence comes from Clostridia bacterium, assembly GCA_963623015.1. Taxonomy (GTDB): domain Bacteria; phylum Actinomycetota; class Actinomycetes; order Mycobacteriales; family Mycobacteriaceae; genus Corynebacterium. The sequence continues at coordinate 2,329 of CAVFKS010000094.1, read as the reverse complement.
GCTTCTGGTTGAGGCGGGCGACCTCGCAGCGCACCAGCTCCGCGGCGTGCTTGCGCAGGGCGGAGACGGCCGGGGCGACATCGCGCACGCGCTGCTCCGAGGCATAAGCGTCCAGCTCCTCGCGCACGATCTGGCGGGCCTGGGACTGCGCGCCCTCCTTGCCCTCGCCGTCGAGCTCCGCGGCCAGGCTTTCGATGTTGACCAGCCGGACGCCGGGGTGCTGGGCGCAGGCGGCATCGATATCGCGCGGCATCGACAGATCGATGAGCATGAGCTCGTGGCCGACCGGCAGGTCCTGCGGCGCGATGGTGAAATCGTGGGCGCCGGTGGCCGAGACCGCGATATCCACCTCGGGCAGGGCCGCGGCGCGATCCTCGAAGTCCACGACCGTGGCGTACACCCCGGCCTGGGTGGCGTGGTCGGCCACGCGCTCAGCGCGGGCGCGGGTGCGGTTGGCGATGACCAGCTGCGCGCCCAAGCGCCCGGCGTGCGTGGCGGCCAGCGACGCCATCGCGCCCGCGCCGAGGATGAGGACGCGCTTGCCGCTGAGGGCGGCATCGCCAGTAACGCCCATCTGCTCCAGGGCCTTATCGAAGGCGAAGGAGACCATGGACGCGCCGGCGTCATCGATGGCGGTCTCCGAGTGGACGCGCTTGCCCGCATGCAGCGCCGACTGGGCCAGGGCGTGGATGCGCGGGCCCACGGTGCCCTGCTCCGCGGCGGACTGATAGGCGGTGCGCACCTGGCCGATGATCTGCTGCTCCCCCAGCACCATCGAGTCCAGCCCGGCCGTGACGGTCATCATGTGCTCGGCGGCGGCATCGGCGTAGCGCACATAGAGGTAGCCGCGCAGCTCCTCCTCATCGACGCCGGAGACCTCGTGGAGGACGTCCACGACGTCCTGGACCCCGGTGTGGAAGGAATTGGTGACGGTGTAGACCTCCATGCGGTTGCAGGTGGAGATGATCATGGCCTCGGACAGGGAACCGGCGCCCACCAGCTTGCCGCAGGTAGAGGTTTGTACCTCGCCGTCCATGCTCAGCCGCTCGAGTAGCGACACGGGAGCCGACTGGTGGGACATGCCCACGACCAGTACGCTCATTCTAGCTCCTTCTATCAACCTTCTGGATGAGGAAAATCCTCCAAAAGACTACTATCAATCGCCCGGGGATTTATTGAAAGGTCACCCTAAGTGGTTTTGAGTTCCGCGGCGAGTTCGTCATTATCGACTTCCCATCAATCACCACAACGGGAACCCGGTCGCCGTATTCCACGTTGAGTTCTGAGGCCTCGTCGACGTTGCGGACCTCAAGGTGCGCCCCGGCCGCGGCGACCACCGGGGTGATCTGGGCGCGGACGCGCTCGCACGACCCGCACGTGGTGCGCACCATCAGTTCCACTTGCCGCATGCTGGCTCCTCCTGCGAATTTTTCCGCCGCTTCCTTGAGATAGACACGTTACCCGCCGCCCCAAGGAGCCTGATGAACGCCACCCCGGACCTGCCCGCCACCCCGCGCGAGTTCCTGACCAACTGGACGGCCAGCCGCGGCAACCTGCGCAATTTCCTAGAGACCACCGCGCTGGCCCCGCTTGACGATGCCGCCCAGCGCGCCGCCGGCGAGGCCGCCGCCGCCGCGGCCGTCGATGAGCTCTTCGGTTTGAAGCTGGATGACTTTGCGGCCGGGGTGGACTCGGTGCGCGGGGCCTATGAGTCTTCGGGCACGTTTTCTCGCCCGGACCCGGCGATTCCCCCAAGACGTCGGGGCGGCCGCTTTCTTCGACGTGGATAATACGCTGGTGCAGGGCTCTTCCCTGGTGACGTTTGCGCTGGGATTGGCCAAGCGGCGGTATTTTCGGGCCCGGGACATCGCGCCGATTGCGTGGAAGCAGCTGAAGTTTCGGGTATCGGGTGCGGAGAACCCCGCTGACATGGCCGCCGGCCGCCTCCAGGCGCTGGAGTTTGTCAAGGGCCGCAGCGTCGACGAGATGGTGGCGTTGTGTGAGGAGATCGTGGACGAGGCGTTGGCCCGGAAGGCCTACCCCGCCACGCGCGAGCTGGCCCGGCGGCACCTGGAGGCCGGCCAGCAGGTGTGGCTGGTAACCGCCACGCCGGTGCAGCTGGCTCAGGTTTTGGCGCAGCGCTTCGGCTTCACCGGCGCGCTGGGCACCGTGGCGGAAGTTGCCGATGGCCGCTTCACCGGGCGGCTGGTGGGCGATATCTTGCACGGCCCGGGCAAGCAGCATGCCGTGGCGGCGCTGGCCACCCTGGAGGGCCTGGATTTGGAGCGCTGCACTGCGTATTCGGACTCGGCCAATGACCTGCCCATGC
>CAVFKS010000093.1:0-7857 GCA_963623015.1 Clostridia bacterium | reverse complement strand
CGTGGCGACTCCGATAAATTTACACACCCCCCAACACCTACACAAATCCGCAGGTGAACCCGCCTTTCGAGGCACAGGCATCCAGATACGACGAAACTCGCCCACCAGAGGTGGACGGGTTTAGCGGAGGGCCCTAGGAAAGCTTGGCGCCGGCGAAGTTCTTCTTTCCGCGGCGCAGCACCAGCCAGGTGCCGTGCAGCAGATCAGAATCCTGCGGCTGCCAGTCCTCGGATTCAACGCGGACGTTGTTGACGTAGGCGCCGCCTTCCTTAATGGTACGGCGGGCCGCGCCACGGGAGTCGGCCAGACCGGAGGCGACGAGGAGGTCGACGATGGTGCGCGGATCCTCCGGGCCAACCTCGGCCACGGTGGTCTCCTGCAAAGCGCCGGCCAGGGTCGCCTCATCCAAGTCGGTGATCTCGGCGCGGCCGAAGAGGGCCTGGGCGGCGAGCTCGACTGCCCGAGTGGCATCTTCGCCATGGACCAGGTTGGTCATCTCCTGCGCCAAGCAGCGCTGCGCGGCACGCTTGTGCGGCTCGTTTTCTACCTGCTCCGCGTACTCGGCAATTTCTTCCTGGGTAAGGAAGGTAAACCAGCGCAGGTAGTCGATAACCACGGAGTCGCCGGCATTGAGGAAGTACTGGTACCAGGAGTAGGCAGAGGTCTTCTCCGGGTCCAGCCACAGCTTGCCACCGCCGGTGGACTTGCCAAACTTCTGGCCCGCGGCATCGGTAACCAGCGGGACGGTCAGGCCATGGGCCTTGTCGCCCTCGACGCGGCGGATGAGGTCGACACCGGAGACGATGTTGCCCCACTGATCGCCGCCGCCGATCTGCAGGTCGCAGCCCTTGGTGCGGTGCAGGGTCAGGTAGTCATTGGCCTGCAGCAGCATGTAGGAGAATTCGGTGTAGGAGATGCCGTCGGACTCCAGGCGGCGCTTGACGGTGTCGCGGTCCAGCATCGTATTCAGCGAGAAGTTCTTGCCGACGTCGCGCAGGAAGTCGATGATGGACAGCTGCGAGGTCCAGTCCGCGTTGTTGACCATCTCGGCGGCATTATCGCCGTCGAAGTCCACGAACTTGCGCAGCTGCGCCTTGATGGCCTCCAGGTTGTGCTCGATGGTCTCCTGCGAGAGCATCGACCGCTCCCCCACGTCGCGCGGGTCACCAATAAAGCCCGTGGCGCCGCCGGCCAGGGCCATCGGGTGATGGCCAGCCAGCTGGAAACGGCGCAGCATAATCATCGGCACCAGGTGGCCGGCGTGCAGGGAGTCGCCCGTGGGGTCGAATCCGCAGTACAAGGTGATGGGCTGCTCGCAGGCCTCACGCAGGCCGTCGATATCGGTGGACTGGTTGATGAGCCCGCGCCACTGCAGTTCATCAATGATGTTAGACATAGTTGCTCTTTCTAGCTCTCAAGTGTGGAAATGAAAAGTTGGTGCTGGCTGGAGGCCCGATGAGGCCTGACCGTCGCGCCTACTGCGCGTTGGGCGGCCAGGCCTGCGCATAGTCGACCAGCATGACCGGGATGCCATCCTCAATGGGATAGGCCACGCCCAGCCTGTCGTTAACGAGCACCTGTTCATCTTCCAAATACGTCAGAGGGCCCTTGTCCTGCGGGCAGACAAGGACCTCCAAAAGCTTAGGGTCGAGACTCATAGCCTCAACCCTACACTGGCGCCGGGCCCGCTTTGCCTAAGGCTCGGGCCTTTCTACTTGAGCCTGGCGATGCCGCCACTGCCCCACCCCAGGCACGCTTAAGGCCCAGCCCCCACAAGTAAGGCTGGGCCTGGGCGCGGCGTGCGGCGCTAAGCCGGCGCTAATCCTGGTCGCGCACCGGAGTGCGGGCCCAGGCGGCGTACTCGCCGCTAAGCTGGGCGACGCGCTCGCGCTGCTCGGCCACGCGCACGCCGGCGGTGCCGCCCTTGGTGGACCGGGAGGCCACCGCACCATCGATGGTGAGCACCTCGCGGACCTCGCCCGTCAGGCGCGGGTCGGCGCTGCGCAGCTCCTCGTCGGTGAGGTCAACCAGGTCCACCCCGCGTTCCTCCGCCAGACGCACGCAGGCACCAGAGGCCTCGTGGGCCTCGCGGAAGGGCACGCCCTGGCGCACCATCCACTCGGCCAGGTCGGTGGCCAGGGTGAACCCGCGCGGGGCGAGCTCGCGCATGCGATCCTCGTGGAAGGTCAAGGTGGAGACCAGGCCGGTCATGGCCGGCAGCAGCAGGTTGAGCTGGGCCACGGAATCCACGATGGGCTCCTTGTCCTCCTGCAAGTCGCGGTTATAAGCCAGCGGCTGCGCCTTGAGCGTGGCGAGCAGGCCCGTCAGGTTGCCGATGAGGCGGCCGGTCTTGCCGCGGGTGAGCTCGGCGACGTCCGGGTTCTTCTTCTGCGGCATGATCGACGAGCCAGTGGACCAGGCGTCATCGAGGGTGACGTAATCATATTCCGGAGTGCACCAGTAGATTACTTCCTCGGCCAGGCGGGACATGTCGATGCAGATCTGCGCCAGGACAAAGGCCGTCTCCGCCGCGAAGTCGCGGGAGGAGGTGCCGTCCAGGGAGTTTTCACAAGCGGCATCAAAACCCAGTTCCGCGGCAATTGCCTCCGGATCCAGGTGCAGCGAGGAGCCGGCCAGGGCGCCGGAGCCATACGGCGAGACCGCCAGGCGCTTGTCCAAGTCCTGCAGGCGCGCCAGGTTGCGCAGCTGCGGCTGCGCGTGCGCGAGCAGCTGGTGCGCAAGCAAGATCGGCTGGGCCGCCTGGGAGTGGGTCTTGCCCGGCATGATGGCGTCCGGGTGGGCGGCGGCCTGGGCCACGAGGGCATCGACAAGCTCCGTGACCTGAACCGCGATGTCCCGGATGGCGTCGCGGACCCACATGCGAAAGAGCGTGGCAACCTGGTCATTGCGGGAACGGCCAGCGCGCAGGCGGCCGCCGACCTCCGGGCCGACGATGTCAATGAGCCCACGCTCCATGGCACCGTGGACGTCTTCGTCCGTGGGCGCCGGCTGGAATTCACCGCCGGCCACGGCCTGGCCGAGCTGATCGAGGCCGTCCAGCATGGTGGCCAGGTCGGCATCGCTGAGCAACCCTGCCCGGTGCAACACCTTGGCGTGGGCCTTGGAGGCCAAAACGTCATAGGGCGCTAGCACCCAGTCGAAGTGGGTGGACACGGACAGGGCAAACATGGCCTCGGTAGGCCCGCCGGAAAAGCGCCCGCCCCACAGGGCGCCCTCGTTGGTCTTATGCGCTTGCATCAAGGGCCTTTCTACTTGCCGGTCGGGAAGCCGCCGTCGCGATCGCGCTGGTTGGCGATCTGGGTGGACAGGCCGTGGAGCTGGACAAAGCCCTTGGCGGCGGTCTGGTCGAACTGATCACCGGTGTCGTAGGTGGCCAGGTCGAAGGAGTAGAGCGACTGGCCGGAGCGGCGGCCGGTGACGGTGGCGGTACCGGCGTGCAGGGTCATGCGGATATCGCCGGTGACGTTGTCCTGGGTGGACTCGACGAAGGCGTCCAGGGACTTCTTCAGCGGGGAGAACCAGAGGCCGTCGTAGACCTCCTCGGACCAGCGGGCATCGATAAGCCGCTTGTAGCGGGCCAGCTCGCGCTCGACGGTAACGTCCTCGAGGGCCTCGTGGGCCTTGATGAGCACCACAGCGCCGGGTGCCTCGTAGACCTCGCGGGACTTGATGCCCACCAGGCGGTCTTCCACCATATCCAGGCGGCCGATGCCCTGGGCGCCGGCGCGGCGGTTGAGCTCTTCGATGGCCTGCAGCATGGTCACCGGCTTGCCGTCGATGGCCACCGGCTTGCCCTTCTCGAAGGAGATGATGACCTCATCCGGGGCGTTGCCCAGGGCCGGATCCTCGGTGTAGGCGTAGAGATCCTTCGTGGGCGGGTTCCACAGGTCCTCCAGGAAGCCGGTCTCGACGGCGCGGCCCCACACGTTCTGGTCGATGGAGAAGGGAGAGGCGGCGGACTGCTCGATGGGCAGATTGATCTCCTCGGCGAAGGCGATGGCCTTGTCGCGGGTCCAGGCGTAGTCACGGGCCGGGGCGATGATCTCCAGGGAAGGATCGAGGGCACGGAAGGAGACCTCGAAGCGGACCTGGTCATTGCCCTTGCCGGTGCAGCCATGGGAGACGTGGGTGCCGCCGTGCGCCTGGGCGGCCTCGACCAGGTGCTTGACGATGAGCGGGCGGGAAATGGCCGACAGCAGCGGGTACTGCTTCATGTACATGCCGTTGGCCTTGATGGTGGGCAGGCAGTAGTTATCGGCGAACTCATCCTTGGCATCGACGACGATGGACTCCACCGCGCCGCAATCCAGCGCGCGCTGGCGGACGGATTCCATATCCTCGCCGCCCTGGCCCAGATCCAGGGAAACGGCGATGACCTCGCCGCCGGTCATCTTGGCCAGGTAAGGGATGGCAACCGAGGTGTCGAGGCCGCCGGAATACGCGAGAACAACGCGTGCAGTCATGATTCATCTCCTTGAGAGATTGTGGAAAAAATACGATGATGTAAATAATATACAAAGGTGGCCGGCGGTACAACTAACGCGCCGGCCACCTGGGGAAAATTCTAGCCGCTACTTGCGGTTGACCAGCCCGCGCACGACCTGCTCCCCCGATTTCGGGGCCCGGGCCAACACGAAGATGGTGTCATCGCCGGCGATGCAGCCCACCACGTCCGGCAGGCCCGCGCGGTCGATGAAAGACGCCAGGTACTGCGCCGCGCCGGCAGGCGTGCGCAGCATACCGATGTTGCCCGAATGATCGGTGGCGGTAACCAGCTCGTCAATCATGCGGCGCAGCTTCTCCCGCGGCCCATTGACCTGATCCCCGAACTGCTCGACGTCGGCGCCAACCATGTAGAAAGACCGGCCACCGTCGCACTTGACCTTGCGCGCGCCGAGCTCGTCTAAGTCCCGCGACAGCGTGGCCTGCGTGATGTCGATGCCCTCCTCCAGCAATAACTCGGATAGCTGGACCTGGCTGGTCACGCGGGAATGATCCAGGATCTCCAAGATCTTGGCCTGGCGCGCATTGCGGTTGGAAGGGTTAGTGGGCATGGCTCGATTGTCCTTTCGCGGCTACTTTTCCGGCTCTAGTCCTGGTGGGCCAAAAGCCAGACCAACAGGGCCTTCTGGGCGTGCAAACGGTTCTCCGCCTCGTCGAATACCCGGGACTGGGGGCCGTCGATGACGCTGGCCGCAACCTCGTTTCCCCGGTAGGCCGGCAGGCAGTGCAGGAAGATGGCGTCCTCTCGGGCGCGCTCCATGACGGCATCGTTGACCTGGTACGGGATAAAGGGGGTGCGCCGGTCTAGGCCGTCGCCTTCCATGCCCATCGAGACCCACGTGTCGGTGATGACCACGGCAGCCCCCTCGACGGCGGAGACGTCGTCAGTCACGGAGACGGTGGCCCCAGTGAGCGCCGCGCGGGCCTGGGCCCGGTCTACGAACTCCGGGGCGGGCTGAAATTCCTTCGGCGCGATGATCGTGATGTCGATGCCGGCAGTGGCAAAGCCCAGCATGTAGGAATTGGCCATGTTGTTGGCGCCGTCGCCCAGGTAGACCGCCTTCAAGCCCTTGGTCTCCGGGAAGTTCTCCCGCACGGTCTGCAGGTCGGCCAGGATCTGGCAGGGGTGCAGGTCATCGGAAAGCGCGTTGATGAGTGGTACGCGAGTGGTCTCCGCCATGGCGGCGAAGTTGGCGTGGTCGTAGGTGCGCCAGACGATGGCCTCGACGAAGCCGGAGAGCACCGCCGCGGTGTCCTGGAGGGTCTCCCCCTTGCCAATCTGCATGGAACCGGTCTCGGTCACGATGGCATGACCGCCCAGGTGGGCGATGCCGGCCTCGAAGGAGAAGCGCGTGCGGGTAGAGGTCTTGTCAAAGAGCACGGCCACGGACTTCGGCCCCGCCAGCGGGCGCTCCGCAAAGGGGTCAGCCTTCAGGCGCGCGGCCAGGTCCAATACCTCCGCCTGCTCCGCAGGGGTCAAGTCGTCGTCGGCTAAGAAGTGGCGCATCTAATCAATCTCCTTCAGGATGTCGAGCAGCCGGGAGGCTGCCTCGCCCAGCTGCTCATCGGTGATGACCAGCGGCGGGGTCAGGCGCAGCACGTCCGCGGCGGGCGCGTTGAGGATGAGGCCGAGCTTCAGGCCGCGGGCCACCGCCTGCCGGGCGACGGGCGACTGCAATACCACGCCTAGCATAAGTCCCGCGCCCCGAATTTGCATAATATGCGGGCTGCCCTCGAGTTTTTCACGCAGGAACTCGCCCTTGCGGCGCACCTGCGAAAGGAAGTCTTTGTCCAGCTCATCGAGGACGACATTGGCGGCCGCGCAGGCCACCGGGTTGCCGCCAAAGGTGGTGCCATGGGATCCGGGAGTGAATAATTCCGCGGCACTCCCCCGCGCTATGCACGCCCCCAGCGGCAGCCCCGCGCCCAGGCCCTTGGCCATGGTGATGACGTCCGGGGCAATGCCGGCGGCCTCGTGGGCGAAGAAGTAGCCGGTGCGCCCGGCGCCGGTCTGGACCTCGTCGACCATCATGAGCACGCCGTACTCATCGCACAGCTTGCGCACGGCGGCCAGGAAGCCCTCCGGGGCGGGGATGACTCCGGTCTCGCCCTGGATGGGTTCCAGGATGATAGCGGCGGTGTCGGCCGGGTTCATCTCCACCAGGGTGCGCAGGTAGTCGATGTCGCCGAAGGGGTAGAACTCCACCCCGCCGGGCAGCGGCGCAAATGGTTCGCGCTTGGAGGGCTGGCCGGTCATGGCCAGCGAGCCCATGGTCCGCCCGTGGAAGCCGTTCTGGGCGGCCAGGATTCGGCTCCGGCCGGTGAGGCGTGCGAGCTTGAAAGCGGCCTCGTTGGCCTCGGCGCCGGAGTTGCAGAAGAGCACGCGGGCGCTGGGGTCGCCGACGCGCGCCTGCAGCTTGGCGGCGGCATCGACAGCCGGGGCGCTGGCGAAAAGGTTGGACACGTGTCCCAGGGTGGAGATCTGGTGGCCGACGGCCTCCACCACCTTCGGGTGTGCGTGCCCGAGCGAGTTCACGGCGATGCCGGCGAGCATGTCGATGTAGTGGTTGCCGGCCTCGTCAACCACCTCCGCCCCGCTGCCGGACACCAGCCCCACCGGAGGCCTGCCATAGTTGTCCATGAGCGTCTGGGGCCAGCGCTGGGTCAGTGATTGTTCGGTCATCCTTTATCGTCCTTCCGCAGTACGGTTCCTTCGGGGTAGTCGTCCCGCTCGAAGTTGTCGGGCAGGACCATCGTGCCGATGCCGCCGGAGGTCAGCAGCTCCAGCAGCACCGCGTGCGGGGTACGCCCATCGATGACGTGGGCCGCGCTGACCCCGCCGTCGACGGCGCGCACGCACGATTCCATCTTCGGGATCATCCCCGCGTCGAGGCCGGGCAGCAGCTCGCGTAGCTGGCCCACCTGGATCATGGAAACCAGCGAGTCACGTGCCGGCCAGTCGGTATACAGGCCCTCGACGTTGGTGAGGATGAGCAGACGCTCAGCGCCTAAGGCCTCGGCTAGCGCGCCCGCGGCGGTGTCGGCGTTGATGTTGTAGACCTCGCCATCGTCGCCCGGGGCGATGGTGGAGACCACCGGGATGCGCCCAGCAGCGATGATGTCTTCGAGAGCCTGCGGGTTTACCGAGGTGATTTCGCCGACCAGTCCGATGTCGGCCTTTTCGCCGTCGACGTCCACCAGGCGCTTGGTGGCGCGGAAGAGCCCGGCGTCCTCGCCGGAGGTGCCCACCGCCAGCGGCCCGTGGCTATTGATGAGTCCAACGAGCTCGCGCCCCACCTTGCCGAAGAGCACCATGCGCACGATGTCCATGAC
>CAVFKS010000092.1:0-7894 GCA_963623015.1 Clostridia bacterium | reverse complement strand
CGGCCGCCAACCGCGCTCAGGCCGAGGAGGCCCACGAGTCCGCCGTCATGAGCTGCACCGCTAGGCGGCACCTGCTTGCGGCATCGGCAGGCGATGAGGCACGGACTGGGGCGCGGGCACCGACGCGGCGCGGGGATGGCTAGACTAGTGCGCTGTGACTGAAGATCCGCAACACCTGCAAAGAACGTGGTCCGAGCTAGCCCAGGAGATCCGGCGCCACCGGGAGCTTTACTACAACGGCGAGCCCGCCATCCCGGACGCTGACTTCGACGCCTTATTCCGGCAGCTGCTCGACTTGGAGGCCCGGCACCCGGAGCTGGCCACGCCAGACTCGCCCACCCAACAGGTAGGCGCGGCGCCCGAGGGGGCGGCGGATATCGAGCACCTCGAGCGCCTGATGTCGCTCGACAACGTCTTTAGCGAAGCAGAAATGCAGGACTGGCTCGAGCGCACCCCGGCGCCGGCCTACCTCACCGAGCTCAAGATCGACGGGCTTTCCATCGACTTGGTTTACCGCGACGGCCGCCTGGTCACCGCCGCCACCCGAGGTGACGGCCGGGTGGGCGAGGACATCACCGCCAACGCCCGGGTCATCCCCGACATCCCGCACCAGCTGGAAGGCACCGAGGATTACCCCGTGCCCGCCCTGGTAGAGGTGCGCGGCGAGGTCTACATGCGCCCCGACCAGTTCGAAGAGATCAACGCCGCGCGCCGCGAGGAGGGCAAGCCCACCTTTGCCAACCCCCGCAACGCCGCGGCCGGCGGGCTGCGCATGAAGGACCCGGAGGAGGTCAAAAAGCGCCACCTGCACATGGTCTGCCACGGCATCGGCGCCCGCGAGGGGTTCAACCCGGCCTCGCAGCACGATGCCTACCTGGCCCTGGCCGCCTGGGGTTTCCCGGTATCCGAATACACGCGCCGGGTGACCTCGGCCGCGGAGGTGCTCGAGCAGGTGCGTTATTGGGCGGATCACCGCCACGACGCCTACTTCGAGATGGACGGCCTGGTGGTCAAGGTTGACGACCTGGCCGGGCAGCGCGGCCTGGGGGCCACCTCCCGCGCGCCGCGCTGGGCCATCGCCTATAAGTACCCGCCGGAGGAGGTCACCACGAAGTTGCTCGACATCGAGGTGGGCGTGGGCCGCACCGGACGCGTGACCCCGTTTGCCGTGATGGAGCCGGTGTTCGTCTCCGGGTCGACGGTGTCCAAGGCCACCTTGCACAACCAGTTCGAGGTCAAGAACAAAAACGTGCTGTTGGGCGACACCATCATCATCCGCAAGGCCGGCGAGATCATCCCGGAGGTGCTAGGACCCGTGCTCGAGCTGCGCGACGGCACCGAGCGCGAATGGACCTTCCCGGCAGACTGCCCGGCCTGCGGCACGCGCCTGGCCCCGCAGAAGGAAGGCGACCAGGACTGGCGCTGCCCGAATACCCGCTCCTGCCCAGCCCAGCTGGCCGCGCGCCTGGAGTACTTAGCCTCCCGCAAGGCACTGGACATCGAGGTGCTAGGGGAGAAGGCCGCCGCCGACCTCATTGCTTCGGGCGTGCTCGTCGACGAGTCCGAGCTCTTTGAGCTCGACGCGGAGAAGCTGCGCCGCACCAATGCCTTCACCACCCAGAAAGGCGAAGTCAACGCCCAGGGAAAGAAGCTGCTCAAGAACCTGGAGGACTGCCGCACCACGGACTTCTGGCGCGTGCTCGTGGCACTATCCATCCGCCACGTGGGCCCCATTGCGGCCCGGGCGCTGGCTACCCGCTTCGGCTCGATGGAGGCCCTGCGCGCCGCCAGCGAGGAAGAGCTCGCGGAGACCGACGGCGTGGGAGCCATCATCGCCCGCTCCTTCAAGGAATGGTTCGAGGTGGACTGGCACCGCGCCATCGTGGACAAGTGGCAGGCCGCCGGCGTGAGCATGGAGGAGGCCAACCGGGACCTGCCCGAACAGACCCTGGAGGGCCTGACCATCGTGGTCACCGGCACCCTGGAGGACTTCTCGCGCGATAGCGCCAAGGAAGCCATCCTGACCCGCGGCGGCAAGGCCTCGGGCTCAGTGTCGAAGAAGACCGACTTCGTCGTGGTGGGCGTCAACGCCGGCTCCAAGGAGACCAAGGCTCGCGACCTGGGCCTGACCATTCTCGACGAGGCCGGCTTCAAGCGCCTGCTGGAAACCGGCCAGGCGGACTAGGCCAACGTTTGTATCGCACACACCGCACGCACACCGGAACGGAGTAGATTCATGGCGGCAGAACTTATCACCACCACTTTCGTGGCCCATCCCGAGCAGGTAGACGATGCCTACGCTTTGTACCGGGAGCGCATCTCCCAGGCTGGCGTGGACATCGTGGCGTGCTCGCCGCGCCCGGTGCCGGTGCCGCAGGATTCCGCGCACGCCTACACCCTGTGGGACCTGCGTACCGAGGCGGCCTACGCGCAGCTAGAGCGGCCCGAGTCCATGGCGCTCTACGAGCTCAACGCCCTGGTGCGCCACGAGGTTGACCTCGACAACGACGACGAGGACCAGCGCCTGCATGAGTGGTTCTTTCTCGAAAGCGACAACCAGCCCGCGGCATTTCCCGGCACCCTCAAGTCTGGCGCCGTGGAGCTCGAGCGCACCCCGGCCGGGCCGGTGCACTCCTACCTGGTCTACTACCTGGCCGCCGAGTCTAACGTGCGCGTGGCCGAGCGCCTGTACTCCGAGCTTTGCCAGCGCGTGCGCCCCCTGCTTGCCCCGGAGCCGTTGGATGAGACCAGCGATGACGACAAGCTGGGCCCGCTGTGGGTGCGCGATGGTGTCTACAACGCCGCCGGTCAAGGCGATGGCTGGTACTCGATGGGCAAGCAGGGCTGGGAGGGCTGGTTTATTACCGACTTGGGCCCCGAGGAGGTCGCCCAAGCCTTAAGCGAGAGCCTTGATCCCGGTTCCATGGTGCTGGCCCGCTTAGTCCACGAGGAGTTCTAGGCTTAGCCGCGCTGCCGCTAGGTAGGCTGGGCGCATGAAGATCGCCGCCTTTGACCTTGACGGAACCATCTACCTCGACCGCCACATCACCCCGCAGGTATGCGAGGCCATCGCCGCCTGGCGGGCGGCCGGCCACCTGGCGGTGAGCGCTTCCGGAAAGTCCATCGACTCCGCCATGACGGCGCTTGTGCCCCACGGGGTGGAAATGGACTACCACGTGCTCTACAACGGCACCGTCATCACGGACCCGCAGTACCGGGTCTTAGATCAGGCGCACCTGCCTGCCGATGCCGTGGCGGACATCGTCGGCCGCTTCCACGGCACGGAAGGGCTCAACATCTACACCACCGGGCTCAAAGGCCCGGACACCCTGGTGTGGCGCGGGGTGGAGGGCGCAGAAAATAATTTCATCACCAACCCCGCCGAGGCCGAGGAGCTGCCCGAGCAGGTGGTCTTGCTGTGCATGTGGGCCCCGGGCAAGGAGGAGCTCCAGCAGGAGATAGCGGCCTGGGTCCACGAGCGCTTCCCGTTTGATACTTCTTTTAACACAGGCTTCTTCGACATCATGCCCGCCGGCTTCAACAAAGGTACGGGCTTGACCCGCCTGCTGGACCTGGTGGGTTACTCCCGCGACCAGGTCGAGCTGTATACCTTCGGGGATTCCAACAACGACATCCCCATGCATCAGCTTGCCGATGCCGCCTTTTCCTTCCCGCACGCCACGGCCGCCACGCAGGCTGTGGCAGACGAGATCGTGCCGGAAGTCTCCGGCGTGCTGCGCCGGCTAATTTAGAGCCTCCTACTTCAGGAAGGCGCCCAGGATGGTGCCTAGGTGGCCGAGGTGCTCGACCTCGGAGGCCAGGTAGTCCGGCCCGCCCACGCGGCCAATGACCAGGACCAGGCCGGTGGTGCCCAGTGGGGCGGCGGCCAGCGAGGAGTCCAGCAGCGCCCAGGATTCGGGGATCCAGTCCTCGGACTCGGGGTGGAGCGTGCGGGCGCGGGTGACGTCGATATTCGACGGTGTGCTGCCATCATCCTCCGGGGCGGCGTCCGACCAGGCAACACGCGAGATGGGGTCCGAGTTGTGGATGACGATCGCCCACGTCGACGTCAGCGCCTTCGGCATTGCCGCGCAGACCTCGTGCATGGCGGCCTTGACGTCCGCTTGCTCCGCCACCTTAGACAACACAGAAATCTGCCCGCGGCGGTCGATGCTGCCGCTAAATGGGCGGATGGAGTCGATCTCCACGCCGTCGACGGCGTTGGCGGCGGTGACGATGACATCAGCCATGGTGCCCTGTGGGAGCGTGACCACGATGTCATCCATCACGGTGCGGTCGGGGAAGGTTTCCACGATATCGACCGATTGGATGTTGGCACCGACGATGCCCAGGGCCTCCGCCAACTGGCCCAGGCTGCCGGGGGTGTCCGGGAGGAGGACGCGAATGAGGAAGGACATATTCTTCTTTCCGTGTGAAGCGGGCTATTCGCGCCCATGGTACTCGGCGGGGGCATGTCGGGTGTGACGCCGGCGCGATATTTTTAACTTGGGGCCTTCCCCAGCGCCCCCGGGCGGGTGCAGTAACATGGGGCGTTAGCTAGAAACTCGTGTTTGAATTTAAGAATGGAGTTCGCGTGTCGGAGATTTCGCGGGAAGAGGTCGCGCACCTGGCCAAGCTATCGCGCTTGGCGTTGAGCGACGAAGAGTTGGGGCAGTTTGCCACCCAGATCGATGAGATCATCGCGTCGGTGTCCGCGGTGGGCAAGGTGGAGGCAGAGGGCGTGGTCCCGATGAGCCACCCGCACTCGGTCAACGCCCCGATGCGCGAGGACGTCATCGTGCGCACGCTGACCGCCGAGCAGGCACTTGACCAGGCCCCGGCGGTGCAAGACGACCGCTTCCAGGTCCCGCAGATTCTAGGTGGAGGAGAAGAATAAGCATGGCTGAATTCATTGCCCCGGAGAGCGGCATCACGTCGCTGACCGCCGCCGAGCTGGCGCAGAAGATCCACTCCCGCGAGCTGACCTCGCGCGAGGTGACCCAGGCCTTTTTGGACCGCATCAACGAAACTAACGGGGAGCTCAACTCGTTCCTGTACGTCGGCGCGGACCAGGCCCTGGCCACCGCTGACGCCGTCGACGCCGCCCTCGACGCCGGCGAGGCCCCCGCCTCCGCCCTGGCGGGCGTGCCGCTGGCACTCAAGGACCTGCTGACTACCACGGACATGCCCACCACTGCCGCATCGAAGATGCTGGAAGGCTGGATGTCCCCGTACGACGCCACGCTGGTGACCAAGCTGCGCGAGGCCGGCATCCCCATTCTGGGCAAGACCAACCTGGACGAGTTCGCTATGGGGTCTTCCAACGAGAACTCCGCCTTCGGCCCGGCCCACAACCCTTATGACACCACCCGCACCCCGGGCGGCTCCGGCGGCGGCACCGCCGCGGCCCTGGCCTCGGGCCAGGCCCCGCTGGGCATTGGCACCGATACCGGCGGTTCTATCCGCCAGCCGGCCGCGCTGACCAACACCGTGGGTGTAAAGCCCACCTATGGCACCGTGTCCCGCTACGGGCTGATCGCCGCGGCGTCCTCCCTGGACCAGGCGGGCCCGACCGCGCGCACCGTGCTAGACACCGCGCTGCTGCACGAGGTCATCGCCGGCCACGACTCCTTCGACGCCACCTCGGTGGACAAGCCGGTGGCCGATGTCGTTGCCGCCGCGCGCGAGGGCGCCAGCGGCGACCTCAAGGGCGTCAAGGTCGGCCTCATCAAGCAGTTTGAGCGCGACGGCTGGCAGCCGGGCGTCATGGAGGCCTACCACCAGGCCGTCGAGCAGCTGGTTGCCCAGGGCGTCGAGACCGTCGAGGTCGACTGCCCGCACTTCGACGACGCCCTGGCTGCGTACTACCTCATCATGCCCTGCGAGGTCTCTTCCAACCTGGCTCGCTTCGATGGCATGCGCTACGGCCTGCGCGTCGGCGACGACGGCACCCACTCGGCCGAGGAGGTCATGAGCCTCTCGCGCGCCGCCGGCTTTGGCCCGGAGGTCAAGCGCCGCATCATGCTGGGCACCTACGCGTTGTCCGTGGGCTACTACGACGCCTACTACCTGCAGGCCCAGCGCGTGCGCACCCTGATTGCCCAGGACTTCAACGCCGCCTTTGAGCAGGTTGACGTCCTGGTCTCGCCCACGACTCCCACCACGGCCTTCAAGCTGGGGGAGAAGGTCGAGGACCCGATGGCCATGTACAACTTCGACCTGTGCACCCTGCCGCTGAATCTGGCTGGCGTGTGCGGCATGTCCGTGCCGTCTGGCATGGCCTCCGACACCGGCCTGCCCACTGGTCTGCAGATCATGGCCCCCGCCTTCGCGGATGACCGCCTTTACAAGGTTGGCGCCGCCTTCGAGGCCGGCCGCAAGGCTTAACTGCAAGGCTTGGCCTAGCGCCCCGTCCGCTCTCGTGAGCCGGCGGGGCGATTTCGCATGTCCTGGGGCGAAATTCACATCCCGGTGCCGGGCATAGAGTAGCCTACGCTTTATGAACATGGATGGACGCAATTTCCCCAACGCTGACACCGCCGCCTGGGTGCAGGCCTGGCAGGAAGGCTTTACTGCGGCCTACCGCGATGCCTTTAGCCAGGGCTTTTCCCGGGGCTTCGAGGAAGGCCTGGCCACCGGCCGGCGCGAGCAGCGAGTGGAGAGCAAATGTGAGCGCAAGCGTGCCAAGCAGGAGTCCAAGGCCCAGCGCTACCGGGAGAAGGAAGCAGCGCGCGCGGCCTTCCTCGCCGCCGGCCAGCCCCGCACGGGCGAGGGCGCAGGTTCCACCCCGCAGGCCGCCCCTGCGCCGGAGTACCCGCCCAAGAAGCGGGGCCGCAAGGCCCAGGGCGCAACCATTACGGCCAAAGAATGGATTTCGCCGGACATGGTGCGCCTGCACGCCACGGCCCCCGGCCTCATCGGGGCGGCGTTGGATAAGACCGACCACTACATCAAGATCCTCCTCGTGCCCGCGGGCGCCCCCTATAGCTGGCCCTTCGACATGGCGCAGGTCAAGGACGTCTACCCGAAGCAGTGGCGCCCGGTGACCCGCACGTATACGCTGCGCTCAGTGGACACTGCCACGGGCGACATCGTGGTGGATTTCGCCGTGCATGGCGATGCCGGCCTGGCCGCCCCGTGGGCCCGCGACGTCGAAGTCGGCACCGAGTTCGGCTTCATGGGCCCCGGCGGCAAGTGGGCGCCCTCGCCCAGCTATGACCACTTCGTCTTCGCCGGCGATGAGACCGCCGCCCCGGCCATTGCGGCGGGCCTGGAAAAGGTCCCGGCCGGCTCCACGGCGGTGGCCTTCATCGAGATCGAGGCCCCGGGCCGCGAGCTGCCCATGCCCGAGGGCGAGGGCCTGGACATCCGGTGGGTCTACCGCGAGGGGGCCATGCCGGGCCGCAAGCTGGTCGAGGCCGTGCGTTCCTACGCCCCGCCGGCCGGCTACGTGGGCTGGTTCGTCCACGGGGTGGCCGAGATGGTCAAGGACATCCGCCGCCTGCTCTTCGTAGAGAGAGGCGTGTCCAAGCGAGACGTATCCATCTCCGGCTACTGGCGCCTGAAGATGACCGAGGACCAGTGGCAGGCCACCAAGCTCAACTTCGTCGCGGAGATGGAAGGCGAGGAAGAAGCCGCCGCCCGCCGCGACTAGTCGCGGCGCTACAAGTCACGGCAGGATTTATTCAGGGTTTATGCAGGACTAAGGCCGGCACCCCAGATGGGGAGCCGGCCTTGAGCGTTGAGCAAGCTAAGCGGCGGGAAAGGCCCGCCGCGGACACATGCTGCGGCTACTTGGAGTCGGAGAGCGCGTAGGCGGCGCCGGCGGTGGCGGCGGTTACGGCCAGGACGGCGGGCCAGGAGCCGATCTTCTTGGCCAGCGGGTGCGAGGCGC
>CAVFKS010000091.1:0-8192 GCA_963623015.1 Clostridia bacterium | reverse complement strand
GAGCATTGATAACGCCGACTGGCTGGTGGTGGGGCTGGGCAACCCCGGGGCCGAATATGCGGCCACGCGCCACAACGTGGGCTTTATGGCCGTCGATGATCTCTTGGCCGCCGACGGCGAGTTTCTGCGCCCGCTGGCCGGGGTGGCCGCGCGCGGGGCGGTGATCGACATCGCCGGGCAGAAGGTGGCGGTGGTAGCCCCGCAGACTTTCATGAACTTAAGCGGCGAGGCCACCGGTCCCCTGGCACAGAAGCTGGGGATTGCCGCAGACCACGTCATCTGCCTCCACGACGAGCTGGATCTGCCGCCGAATAAGGTCCGGCTGAAAAAGGGCGGCAACGAAAACGGCCACAACGGGCTCAAGTCGCTCACCGAGCACCTGGGAACGCGCGACTACCTGCGCGTGCGGATCGGGATTGGCCGCCCGCCCAAGGGTGCTTCTATCCCCGACTACGTGTTGGGGCCGGTGGATTCCGGCCGTGATTTCGATGCCGCGATTGCCCGGGCTGCCGATGCCGCCCGACGCATCATCACCGACGGGCTCGACCGCGCCCAGAACGCGATCCACGCCGCCTAGCAACCGCGCTAAGCCGCGTGGCGGCTACACATTTACTCGGTGATCGCCTGTTCGAGGGCATCGAGGCTGCGGCCAAGCTGGGCGGCCACGGCCTCGGTGGGGGCAAAGCCGGCTTCCCCGAAGTTCTCCGGGATGGCAATCGTGGTCTCCTCGACGAAAGGCATCTGCAACGCGCCGGTGACGGTCTTGCGCCAGCCGGCCACGGCATCGACGCCGCCGCCAAAGCTGTAGGCCACGACGGCCACGGGCTTGCCCATCCACTCGCCGGCAATCGAGTCGAAGGCGTTCTTGAACGGGCCGGGCACGTTGTGGTTATACTCCGGCGTGACGAAGACGAAGCCGTCGAACTCGTCTACCTTATCGGCCCACTTCTGGACCTGCGGGTCAGCGTAGTTCTTATTGGCCTGGTTGGGCACGACCGCGGCATCGAGCAGCGGCAGCGGGAAATCCCGCAGGTCCACCAGGTCATACTCGGCGCCGCGGCCCACGGCCTGGGCGGCAACCCACTGGGCCACGGGCTCGCCCAGGCGGCCCTCGCGCAGCGAACCGATGATGATGGCGATCTTGGACAAAGCAATCTCCTTGAAGTTGGGGAAAGAAAGCACAGATGGCTTTTCTTCCCGTCATCTTAAAGCGCGCGGAGTCGGCCCTAAAATCCCCTAAGCTAGAGCCCATGAGTCCCCGCACATTCGTCATCACCGGCGCCTCCGACGGCATCGGCGCCGCCGCCGCCCGCACCCTCCACGCACACCACCCCGACGACCAGCTGGTCCTGGTAGGCCGCAACCCGGACAAGACCGCCGCGGTGGCAGATGAGCTGGGCGCACGCTTCCACGTCGCCGACTTCGAGTCCCTGGGCCAGGTCCGCCGCCTGGCCGCCGAGCTGGAGGACCTAGGGGCCATTGCCGGCCTGGCCAATAACGCCGGAGGCATCTTCGACGGCCCGCTGCGCACCGCCGACGGCTTTGAGCGCACCTGGCAGGTCAACGTCGTCGCCCCCTTCCTGCTCACCTCCCTGCTGCGCGGCCAGCTGGAGGGCGCCAACGTGGTGCAGACGGCTTCACTTGCCAACTTGTTGATGTCCAAGTTCGACCCCTCGGATCCGAATACCTTCCAGGGCTTTTCCGCCGAGCGCGCCTATGGCAACGCCAAGCTGGGAGATATCTTGCTCACCCGCTACTTCCACGCCCATGGCCTCAACTCGGTCTCCTTCCACCCCGGCGTGCTCTCGACCGGGTTTAGCAAGTCCAGCCACGGGCTGCTCAGCCGCATCTACGCCTCCCCCATCGCCCGCTTCTTCGGCGGGTCCGGCCAAGGCGGCGACAACCTGGCGTATTTCCTCGACGGCACGCCCGGCATCCACTTCCGCCCCGGCGAGTACTACAACGATAAGCGGCAGCCGGGGCTGCAGCGGCGCATCGCCAAGCAAGTGCCCGTCGCGCGCCGGATCTTCGATGACTTGGCCCGTGAGCTCAAGGTGGAGTGGTAGCGGCTAAACTAGCCCGCATGAGTATTGCCTCCGAAGCCTCCCGCCGCCGCACATTTGCCGTCATCGCCCACCCGGACGCGGGTAAATCCACGCTCACGGAGGCCCTGGCACTGCACGCCCACATGATCAACGAGGCCGGCGCGGTCCACGGCAAGGCCGGCCGCAAGTCCACCGTCTCCGACTGGATGGAGATGGAAAAGGAGCGCGGCATCTCCGTCGCCTCCTCGGCTCTCCAGTTCGAGTACCTGCCGGACTCCGAGCGGCAGGCCGGCCGCACGGAGCCGTACATGATCAACCTGGTGGACACCCCGGGCCACGCGGACTTCTCCGAGGACACCTACCGCGTGCTCACGGCTGTCGATGCCGCCGTCATGCTCATCGATGCCGCCAAGGGCCTCGAGCCCCAGACGCTGCAGCTCTTCCGCGTCTGCAAGGCCCGCGGGCTGCCGATCATCACGGTGATCAACAAGTGGGACCGCGTGGGCCGCGAGCCGCTGGAGCTCGTCGATGAGATCGTCAACGAGATCCAGCTGCAGCCCACGCCCCTGTACTGGCCGGTGGGCATCGCCGGCGATTTCCGCGGGCTGGCCCACGTGGACCCCGACGGCGAGGTGGATGAGTACATCCACTTCATCCGCACCGCCGGCGGGTCCACCATCGCCCCGGAGGAGCACTTCGACCCGGCCGCCGCGGAGTCCAAGGAGGAAGACGCTTGGGTCACCGCCGTCGAGGAGGCCGAGTTGTTGGCCGCCGACGGCGCGGTCCACGATCAGGAGATGTTCGAGCAGTGCGTGACCTCGCCGCTCATCTTCGCCTCGGCCATGCTCAACTTCGGCGTGCACCAGATTCTCGACACCCTGTGCGCGATTGCCCCGGCCCCGCGCAGCCGCGAAGCCGACCCGGCCGCGGTGGAGGCCTCCTCGGTGGCCATGGACGAAAGCCGCGCCGTCGATGATGATTTCTCCGGCGTGGTCTTCAAGGTCCAGGCCGGAATGGACCGCAAGCACCGCGACAACCTGGCGTTTATGCGCGTGGTCAGCGGTGAGTTCGAGCGCGGCATGCAGGTCCACCACGCCCAGACGGGCCGGACTTTTTCCACCAAGTATGCGCTGACCGTCTTCGGCCGCACGCGCGATACGGTCGAGGCCGCGTTCCCGGGCGACATCGTGGGCCTGGTCAACGCCGGGTCCCTTGCCCCGGGCGATACCATCTACGCCGGCAAACCCGTGCAGTTCCCGCCGATGCCGCAGTTCGCGCCGACGGCCTTCCGCATCCTGCGCGCGAAGTCCCTGGGCGACTACAAGGCCTTCCGCAAGGGCCTGGAGCAGCTTGCAGCTGAGGGCGTGGTGCAGATTCTGCGCAACGACACCCGCGGCGATGCCGCCCCGGTGATGGCCGCGGTGGGCCCCATGCAGTTCGAGGTCATGCAGGGCCGCATGCAGGTCGAGTACAACGTGGAGACGATTACCGAGCCGGTCCCCTACTCCGTGGCCCGGCGCACCGACGCCGCCTCCGCCCCGGAGCTGGGCCGCCAGCGCGGCGTGGAGATCTTCACGCGCACCGACGGCGAGCTCATCGCGCTCTTCGGCGATAAGTGGAAGCTGGCCTTCGTGGAAAAGGAACACCCGGAGCTGACCATCGAGCCGCTGGTGGCCGACTAGGCTCAGGCTTGGCTGGGCGGCATCGCCAGACAAAAGAAGAACCGGATCCCCGCGCGGGGATCCGGTTCTTTTTTATGCGAGTGTTTAGAACATCAACATAAACGGCACGACGACGATCTTGATGACCGTGCCCGCCACGATGGTGGAGGCATAACCGGTCATGATGCGGTTGTCGGAGTTGACGCCGGTGGCGTAATTGACGATGGCCGGCTGGCCGAAGATACCGGACACGCCGCCGACGGCGCGGGTCTCGGACTTGCCCAGCAGGAAGGACATCAGGCAGAACGACAGCACCAGCACGGAGGTCACGACCGCGGCCAGGCCCATGGCCTTGACGCCGTTCCAGGAGAACGCGGTGGACAAGAAGGCCTCGCCGGAGGCCAGGCCCACGGCGGCCAGGAAGATCATCAGGCCCCACTGCTGGAAGGCAGTGTTGATGGAGGCCGGAACCTGCCACGGGATGCGGCGGGTGCGGTGCAGGGCGCCGAGCACGAGGCCGGCGAGCAGCGGGCCGAGCGCGAAGCCCAGCTCGAAGGAGGAGCCGCCGGGCAGCGGGATGGTAATCAAGGCCACCAGGTAGCCGATGAACAGGCCGCCGGCCACAGACACCCAGTTGAGCTGCGCGTAGGAGGCGACCGAGTCACCGAAGTACTCCCGCAGGGCCTCGAGGTGGTCGAACTTGATGATGACCTCGACGACGTCGCCGTAGGCCAGGTGGGTATCAGCCTTGGCCAGCACGACCTCGTCGCCGCGGCGCACGCGGACGATCTTGCCACCAAAGCGGCGGTAGACGTTGAGCTCTTCCACGGAGCGGCCGGCGATGTCCTCGTTGGAGACGGTGACGGTCTCGATGACCAGCTGCTTGTCGATGAACGGGGTCTGGGTCTGCTTCTTGCCGACGCGCTTGACGAAGTCCTTCTCGATGGACCTGGTGACCATGACGCGGATGCGGTCGCCACGGTGGAGGTCGCGGGCATCGTCAGCCACGTGCAGGTTGCCCTTGCGGCGGACGGTGGCGATGACGTACTGGCCCTCGAATTCCTCGGTCAGCTGGTCCTGGTCGATGTCGCGCATGACCAGCACGTTGATGGTGCGGAAGACCTTCGCCCCGGTGTCTTCCTGGTCGCGCTTGGCGGGCCAGTTCTGCTTCAGCACGATGGCGACCAGGATGATCGCCACGGCCACGCCGACGGGGTAGCCCAGGGAGTAGCCGACGGCTGCCACGTCGGAGCCGGTCTGCTGCTGGGCAACCGCCAGCGAGGCGGTGGACGTGGTCGCGCCTGCGAATACGCCGATGGCGGCGAGCAGGTCTACGCCCATGAGCTTGCCCACCACCACGGCCGCCACCGCGGCCAAGATGCTGGCGATAACGGCCGCCAACATGGTGCTCAGCTGCTTACTCAAGCCCTTGAAGAAGCGCTCGCCGGCGGATAGGCCCTGCATGTAGATGAACAGGCCCAGGCCCATTTCCTGCAGATTGCTCAGGATGGTGCCATCTAAGTCGATAAAGGAACCAAAGGCGAGGCCCACAAACAGGGCGCCGGCCGCGCCGAAGCGGAGCGGCCCAAACGGGATCATGCCGAATAGGGTGCCCAGCACGATAATCAGGAAAATTGACAACAACTCGTTGCCGTTAAGTATTTCTAACACGTCGATCCAGTTTAAGTGGCAATCCTACTCAAGGGGAAACGGACAATTAACACGGAACGAATGTGGCTTAAGATTGCCCCATGGGATTCTTTGATTTTCTCTCCCGCCGCTCGCGCCCCCGGCTGGCTAAACCGACTGCCGATGCCGCCGTGCTCGAGCTGGACTTCCTGCGCGTGCACCCCGCCGAGTCCCTCATCATCGTCACGGTGGGTGCAGGCGCGGTCGAGGCGATCCGCGCGGCCGCCGCGGCGGGGCAGGCGGTGGTGCTCACCGACGGCACGCACCGGGTCCACCTGGTCCCGGGCGGCGAGCACGACGTGCCGGTCAAGGATCCGCACGCCGGCTGGGTAATCCCGGTGGCAGCTCCGGCGCGCGCCGCGATTGCCAGTCAGTTGCGCCCGATGGCTGGCGGCTACGAGATCTCCGAGCAGCTAGCGTTTATGGTGGAGTAATGCTCATCCTTCCCTTCCAGGGCGCCCGGCCGCGGATCCACCGTTCCGCGTGGATTGCGCCGACCGCGACTATCATCGGCGACGTCGAAATCGGCCCCGATTCCTCCGTGTTCTATGGAAGTGTGCTGCGCGGCGACGTGGGCCCCATCCGCTTAGGGGCGCGCACGAACATCCAGGACAACTGCGTGCTCCACGTCGAGCGCGACGCCCCGTGCGTCCTGGAAGACGATGTGACCGTGGGACACATGGCCATGCTGCACGGCACTCACATCGAGGCCGGCACCTTGGTGGGCATGCAGGCCACGGTGCTCTCCCGCTCGCGGGTGGGCGCGGGCAGCATCATCGGCGGCGGCGCGGTGGTGCTCGAGGGCCAGGTCATCCCGCCGCGTTCGCTGGCCGCGGGAGTGCCGGCGAAGGTGCGCCGCGAACTCACCGCCGAAGAATCCGCCCGGTTCATCCCGCACGCGCGGCGCTACGTCGACTACGCCGCCGCCCAGGCGGGCATCGACGAGGCCTTGGCCCTCGAAGACGTCTGGTTCGAGTAGCGCTGCTTGAAACGGGGAGCTTTAGAGGGCCACCGCGCCCATGATGACGAGGAAGGCGGCCACCACGTAGCCGCCGATGAGCGCGACCTTCTCTGAGTTGGCGCGGGCCCGGGCGAAGAGCCGGCCGGCCGCCGACTGCGGGCGGGCGCGCACCACGGCGATAAATAACCCGCAGGCGGTGGGCAGGGACAAAGCGAGGGTGGCGTACCACAACAGCCCGCCCCACTGCGCCAGGCGGGAGTAGTCCCCGGCGGCCATGTAGATGAGTCCGCCGTAGAAGGGCACCGAGGTCAGCGACTGGATGACCCCCATCGCAAAGCCCAGCAGCGCGGTCTTGGGCGTGGGCTCGCGCAGCGGCCCCAGCAGGCGCCCGACGAGATCGTTGGATTTACCACCAGAGCGCCACGCGCCCACGCCCACGGCTAGGCCCACGACGATGAGCACGATGCCCATAATCGGACCTTCGAGCAGGGCCTTGATACTGTCCTGGAAGCCTAAGAAGATGTAGAGCACCGCCGCTGCGGCGGCGAGCACGCCCAGCCAGTCCCCCACCACGACCAGCGGCGCGATCCGGCGGTACTGCCCGCGCGGGAGCATGATGCCAATCGCCACCAGGATGCCGATCAACAAGGCGTTGAAGGAATCGGCGAAGGCGTAGCTGACGGCATGGAGCATGCGAGCCATCCTACTTCCCGAGCCGGTAAGCGCGGAATCCCGACGCAATGTTGCACATATTGCGCAAGTTTGCGTATAGTGTGCAAATATGTTTTTGGCCGGGACTCCCCTGGCCTTGTCCCCACGATCCCCGAAAGAAGACTCACATGTCCTCGTTGCTTTACCGCCTGGGCTCCTGGTCATACCGCAAGATATGGCCTTTCCTCGCGTTCTGGCTCATCCTCCTCGTCGCTTTCGCCGGCTTGGCCGGGGCGTTTGCCAAGGCCCCCTCGTCGACCTTTGCCATGCCCGACATGGACTCGACCATCACCCAAGAAAAGATGATGGAGCGTTTCGACACCGACGGTGACGCTATGCAAGCCCCCAGCGCGAATATCGTCATCCAGGCTCCGGCCGGCCATACCCTCACCGAGCCCCAGGTCATGGCAGACGTCGACGATCTGCTGGCCCAGCTCAAGGACACCTCCGCACTGGCCGAACCGGATTCCATCGTGAACCCGGTGCTCGCCGCCAAGGGGCTAAGCCAGCAGCTCACGCAGCAGCTGTCTTCCCAAGGGGTGCCTGAGGAAGCCATCGCCGCGAACGTCGCGGCCTTGTCCCCACTCAGCGAGGATGAGACCACCGGCATCGTGCAGGTAACCTTCGACGCCCCGACCGTGACCGACATCCCGGCAGAAGACATGGACACCGTCACCGCCGTGCTTGCCGAGGCCGACGGCGGAAGCGCCGGACTGACCGTGAAATACGGCGGCAACGCCTTCAATGGGACCGACGAGATGAACATGACCTCCGAGGCCATCGGCATCGCCGTAGCCGCCGTGGTCCTCCTGGTGACCTTCGGATCCTTCGTCGCGGCCGGGATGCCGCTGATTTCCGCCGTCGTCGGCGTAGGTATCGGCATTCTGGGCGTGCAGCTGGCCACGATTTTTACCGATTCCGTCTCCGATATGACCCCCATGCTCGCCTCCATGATCGGCCTGGCCGTCGGCATCGACTACGCACTGTTTATCGTCTCCCGCTTCCGCAACGAGCTCATCCTCGCCTCGGGCTCTAATAACTTGACCCCGCAGGAGCTGGCCGCCAAGCTCAAGTCCTTGGACAAGCCCACCCGCGCCCACGCGATGGGTATGGCCACCGGTACTG
>CAVFKS010000090.1:0-8224 GCA_963623015.1 Clostridia bacterium | reverse complement strand
CAGCCCGCGAGTGCATGATCTGTGAAAAATATGCACATGTTTATAAATTATTAAAATTGCCCCCGGCCTGCCAAAATAAGGGCTATGGCGTCTCATCCCAGATCGCGCAAGTCCCTCCCCGCCGCCCTTGCGGCCGTGATGCTCGCCCTCGTGGCCGGCTACTTCGGGCTCGACCTACAAGGCGGCTCCAGCAGCCCCACAGATGATGGAGGCGCCGCGAGCACCAGCAGTGTGAGCCAGGATCGCGGCATCGCCGAGTGCGAGCCCGGCAGCCTGCCGCGGCAGGCCGAAGATACCGCCGAGGACATCCTGGCCGGCGGGCCGTTTGACTACCCGGACAACGACAACGCCCGCTTCGGCAACTACGAGGGCATCTTGCCTAAGGAGCCTTCCGGCTACTACCGCGAATACACCGTCGAGACCCCCGGGATTGACCACCGCGGTGCCCGCCGGATTGTCACCGGCGGTGGCAGCACCACCGACCCGGAGGTCTGGTACTACACCGCGGACCACTATGAGAGCTTCTGCGAGATCCCGCAGACCGACATCACCGGATGGAAGTAGTCCACCACATGAACCGCATTCTCATCACCGAATCCATCCAGACGCGCCAGCAGTTCTTCGATGCCCTGGGGCGCACCCGGGCCTGCGCGCGGCCCGCACCCCGCAACTTAGACGACCTGGCGGACTTTTTGCGCGAGGGGCGCATCGGGGTCATCATCGCCGCGGACATGCACATGGAGCTCTCCGACTTCGCCGCCATCGGCCAGGTCCTCCAGGACTTAGGCATCAACCTGGTCCGTTAGTGGCAGGCGCCCGTCCGTTAATGTCAGCCGCTGGTCTCCTAGCGGCGGGCGCTAGTCCATGAAGCCGTAGAGCTCCGCGGAGCGCCGGGCTAGGCGCTCGAGGCGGGACTCGGTCATCGTGGCAATCTGG
The DNA here is from genome assembly GCA_963623015.1 of Clostridia bacterium. Classification (GTDB taxonomy): domain Bacteria; phylum Actinomycetota; class Actinomycetes; order Mycobacteriales; family Mycobacteriaceae; genus Corynebacterium. Next base: position 7,288 of record CAVFKS010000090.1, on the reverse strand, counting down.
TCCACGATGACGCGGTCGCGCTCCAGGTCGGTGTTGGCCTCGCACCACCAGCCGGCGAACATGGCATCGAGCGAGCCCGGCGCGCCGGCGTGCAGGTAGTCGTAGACGCGGAAGATGCGCTCGCGCTGCCGGTCCTGGCGGGCCAGGTGCGCCGGCTCGTCCATGACGTAGAGCACCGCGATCGTCTTGAGCAGCTTGACCTCGGCGGTGGCTTGGGCGGGCACGCACAGCTGGCCCTGGGTGCGCCCCAGGGTGCCGGCGGCAAGGAGGTCCGCGTTGTGCTCGCGGGTGGCGGCCACCGTGGCGCCGACGTAGCGGCCGACGAGCTCGGAGGTCATCTTCTTTAAGGTCGCGTAGCTGCGCAGCGAGTAGTCGAAGGTCCCGCCCCCGCCGAAGGGGGCGTTGATGATCGGCAGGGCGCGCAGGCGGTCGGCGGCATCGAGGAGCTCATCGGCGCTGCCGCCGAAGGCCTCGGCGCCGCGCTGGGCGAGCTGGGCTAGCTCCACTAAGTCCCAGAGCACGTTGAGGGAGATGCGCCGGGTGATGATGCCGTCCTCGACGTCGTGGACGGAGTAGGCCACGTCATCCGACCAGTCCATGACCTGGGCTTCCATGGACTTGCGGTCATCGCTATGGCCGCGGCGCACCCATTCGAGCACGTCTGCGTCCTCGTCGTAGGCCCCGTATTTGCCCGTGCCCCGGGCGGCGGCCTCGCTGGCGGTCCACGGGTACTTGCACGACGCGTCGAGTGCCGCGCGGGTCAGGTTCAGGCCAAAGGACTTGAGGAAAGGCTCGTGGTGGCCCTCGTTTCCATCCTCACGGCCCCCGTGCCCGTCCTTGTGGCCCTCGTTTCCGTCGCCTGCGACGGAAACCTGACGGACGACCTTGGGCTCCAGGCGGGTAAGGATGCGCAGGGTCTGGGCGTTGCCCTCAAAGCCGCCGGCGGCGACCTCGTTGAGGGCGCGCTCGCCGTTGTGCCCGTAGGGCGAGTGGCCGATGTCGTGGGTAAGGCCCGCCAGGTCGCAGAGATCCGGGTCTAGGCCCAGGCCGGAGCCGATGCCGCGCGCGATCTGGCCGACCTCCAGCGAGTGGGTCAGGCGGGTGCGCGGGGTGTCCCCGTCGCGGGGGCCGACCACCTGCGTCTTGTCCGCTAGCCGGCGCAGGGCCGCGGAGTGCAGCACGCGGGCGCGGTCGCGCGAGAAGGCACCGCGGTGATCGGCCGGCGTGGCCTGGCCCGCCGGGGTCGGTGGCGTAGCGTCGGCGGCATCGGTGGCATCGGTGGCATCGGCAGCGGACTGTGCAGCACCCGACGTTGCGGCGGGGTTAAAGCCGCTGCCCTTGGGGGCCTCTTCTACGCGGCGCTCGAGGTCTGCGGCTTCATACTGGTACATCCCGTTTATCCTAACGCTTCTGACCTGCCATGAAGCGGTGGCGCTCCCGGTAGGCAGGGCGAATTATGCCCTCGATGCGATAAAGCCCCGACCGGGCCGCCTCCGCGGCGCCGGGCCCGAGTAGAGCCTTGATGGCCCAGACCATCAGCCCGCCGGCCTCGTGTGCCAGCGAGCGGACCAGCGAGGCCGGGCGCAGCGCCACCCACGTGGGCAGCATCCGGGGCTTGAGCCCCAGGCCGCGCGCGATGAGCCAGGTGCGCGGGCAGTGCCAGGAGTCGGTGACAATCCGGCAGGCCACCGGGCCAATTTCCGAGTAGACGGCCTGCAGGGAGGCCTCCGTGTCGTGGCCAACTTCTAAGGCGGTGGCCGCAATGCCGCGCTGGGCCAGGAAGCGCGCGCCGGCGGCGGCCTCGCTGAGTTCATCGCCCGGCATGGCCCCGCCCACCGTGTAGATCCGGGAGTCGGGGGCGGCAGCGTGCGCGCGGGCGGCCCGGTTGAGCCGGCCGCGCAGGACGCGGGAGGGCCGCCCGTTGTAGTGGGCGGCGCCGAGGACAACAATCGGGGTCTCCATGAATGGGTATTCTAGGGGGCATGATTTCTAGCGCGCGCGTCGGACGGGCGGCCATAGCCGCCCTCGTAGTCGGTTTTGGCAGCCTCGGTGTGGCAGGCACCGCGAGTATCGCGGGCGCTTCTGCTGCGGCGGCCGCAGTGCCAGTTGACGCCCCCGGTGACGTGATGGTGCTGGCCCAGCCGGGGCCGGGGTCCATCACCGACCGTGTCACAGACACCGCCGGGGTGTTAAGCTCCGCGGAAATTTCCCAATTAGAGGAGCAGATCCAGGCGCTGCAGGCCGAGCGCCAGCAGCTGCTCTACATCGTCCTCTACAACGGCGACGGGCAGGCCAACTCCTCCTATGCGCAGCAGATTGTCGCCACCCGCGGGGCCAATACCGCCGCCTTCGTGGTGGACGTGGCCGGCCGTCAGGCGGCCGTGTCCGTGGGCGCGGAATGGTCCGGCTCCGATGAGGACTCCCTGTATGAGGCCGCCTACCAGTACCTGGCCGCAGATGACTGGGCCGGTGCGGCCGGCGCCGTGGCGGCCGAGGCCGACGGCTCCGGTTCGGGATCCGGTTCTGGCTCCGGCGACGGCGGCGGGCTGTGGCTAGGCGCGGGCGGGGCGGCCGTCGTCGCCGCCGGCGGCGGCATCGCCTGGGCTAGCCGGCGCCGCAACAAGAAGGACCAGGCCGCGCAGGTCGACTCCGCCCGCGGCATCGACCCGGCCGACCGTCCGGCCCTGGCCCGGCAGTCGCTGGAGACCTTGGCGGCACTGGCCGCCGAAGAGCTGGTGTCTACCGATGAGTCCATCCGCCGCGGCAAGGAAGAGCTCGAGCTAGCCGTTGCGGAATTTGGGCCGGAGCGCACCCGCAAGTTCACCGCGGCCATGAACCACTCCACCACCACCTTGCAGAAGGCCTTCGCGCTGCAGCAGCAGCTGCACGCCCAGGGCGCCTCCCTCCCCGAGGCACAGCGCCGGCAGATGCTGGTGGACATCGTCTCCTCCTGCGGGCAGGCCGATGACGCCCTCGATGCCCAGGCCCAGGAGTTCGCCCAGCTGCGCAACCTGCTAGTCCAGGCGCCTGAGCGCCTCGATGAGCTGACCCAGAAGGTCGTGGACCTGCGCGCCCGCCTGCCGCGCGCGGGCGTTACCCTAGAGCAGCTGCGCGCCGACTACCCGGCGCCGACGCTGCGCTCGATTGCCGATAACGTCGAGTTGGCCGAGGCCGCCGTGGCAGAGGCCGATAAGTCCCTGACCCAGGCGCGCGCGGCCGAGGCCCGCCCGGCGGGCCAGCAGGGCGGGCTGGTCGATGCCATCCGCGCCACCGAGCACGCCCTCGAGGTGGCCGACCGCCTGGTGGGCGGGGTGGAAAACGCCGCCGCCAACATCGCCACCGCACGGGCGGGGCTGGACGACCTCATCGCCGAGGTGGACGGCGAGATAACCGAGGCCCGCCAGATCGAGGCCCAGGGCACCGCCCAAGGCACCCAGGCCGACTGGGATGCCCTCGAAGAACTCCTCACCCGCGCAGGCCAGGCCACCGAGTCGGCCCGCGCCAATGGCGGCGAAGATCCCCTGGGCGAGTACACGGCGCTGATGGCCATCGACACCGAGCTCGACGCGGCGCTGGACTCCGTGCGTGAGGTCACCCAGACCCACGCGGAGCAGCTGCGCCTTTTTGCCCAGCAGATTTCCGTGGCCGCCTCGGCCATCCAGGCCGCCGAGGACCTCATCTCCTCGCGCGGGCAGCTCATCGGCGCCGGGGCGCGCACGGCGCTGGCCGATGCCTCCCGCCTCCACGCCCAGGCCCTCCACCTGCGCGACCGCGACATCCGCGCCGCGCTCGAGGCCGCCCGGCAGGCCGCCGCCGCGGCGCGGGCCGCCCAGGAACGCGCCGAAGACGACATCGATAACTACCGCCGGCGCATGCAGCGCCAGCAAGCGGCGGACTCGGCCGGCAACATCATCACCGGCATGGTGATTGGCTCCATGCTCGGCGGCGGCAACCGCGGCGGTTTTGGAGGCGGCTTCGGAGGCGGCAGCTTCGGCGGCGGGGGCGGCTTTGGCGGCGGCACCCGGGGCGGCGCCTTCTAGCGCGCTGCGGCGGGGGCGGCGGGCTACATGCGGCGCAGACGCCGCGAGTTATCGATGTTGAGGCAAGCCCAGGTCATGAACACAAAGTCCAGCACCGGGGTCGCCGGGGCGTCGTCTGGGACGTCGACTGCCAGGTCCGCGCTACGTGGGCGGGTGCGGGCGATGGTGGCCCCGGCGGCATCGACAAGCTCCCGCTCCCGGCCCAAAGGGCGCACGCGGTCAGCCATGTAGCGGCGCCCGGCGCAGTTGGCCTCCAGGTGGGAGACGGAAAAGCCGGCCTGGGTCAGCGTGAACACCTCGCCCCGCGAGGTAGTGGCCTTGACCACCAGCCGGCCGGAGCGGGTGAGCACCTCGGTGAGCAGGTGCTGGGGGCCGACGTGGATGACGCGGTCGCGCACCTGCGCCACCGCCTGCCCCTGCGGATCCCGCAGGTGGCCTTGGCTCCACGTCCAGTGCTGCATCATCAATCCTTGATTAATCAAACCTTGCAAAAAATTCAGGTGTCCCGCAGCGTGCGGGGCACCTTCCCTAGCCTACTGTGGGCCGGGACAATTTCTCGGCGAACGATCCCTTGCCGGCCCAGGGCCGGCAGGCTCGTTCAGGGGCGCGGGGGGCGACTTTAGGTCAACAACGCCGCGATGGCCGCAAGGGATGCGAGCACGAGCGTGGCGATAATCGCCGTGCCCGAACCGGCGGTCTTGGCCTCCAGCAGCAGGCGGGCGAACCAGCTCAACGCCACGACCTCGGCGTCTTTGAGGCCCGAGGCGTCCTGGGTGGCGTTATCGAACTCCACGATGGCGCGGCGCACGCCCGAGTTGCGGGAGGAGAACTGCGCCACCTTGGCGCCGGCGGCGTCCTCGATAACCCAGTCGCCGCCGGCCTCGTTGATGAAGGCGAACTCGCGGCCGGCCAGGTTGGCGGCCACCTTCTTGTCCCGGCCCAGACGCCCGCGCAGGGCGTAGGCGTCACCGGCGGAAGACTCCGCCCGCGCGCCCTCCTTGGGCTCCACGCTCAAAGTCCAGGTCTCCCCGGCCACCTGCGCCGAGTCCTCGCCGAAGGTTGCCAGCTCCTGCGGGCCGTCTTCTGCCAGAAGGCGCGGGTGGTGGCGGTCGCTGCGATCCCAGCTGGTGAAATGCATGACTAGCAGCCTGCCAGGCGTGCGGCCAGGTAGCCCTCGAGCTCGTCGAGGGAGACGCGCTCCTGCTCCATGGAGTCACGCTCGCGGACGGTGACCGCGTTGTCCTCCAGGGAGTCGAAGTCGAAGGTCACGCAGAACGGCGTGCCGATCTCGTCCTGGCGGCGGTAGCGGCGGCCAATGGCGCCGGAGACGTCGAACTCCACGTTCCACAGGCCACGCAGCTTATTGGCCAGCTCGCGGGCCGGGGTGGCCAGCTCTTCCTTCTTGGACAGCGGCAGCACCGCCACCTTGACCGGCGCCAGGCGGCGGTCCAGGCGCAGCACCACGCGCTTATCGGTGCCGCCCTTGGCGTTGGGAACCTCTTCCTCGTCGTAGGCGTCAACCAAGAAGGCCATCATGGAACGGCCCAGGCCGGCGGCCGGCTCGATGACGTAGGGGATCCAGCGCTCCTCGGTGGCCTGGTCGTAGTAGGACAGGTCCTCGCCGGAGCCCTCCGAGTGGACGCGCAGGTCGTAGTCGGTGCGGTTGGCCACGCCCTCGAGCTCGCCCCACTTGGAGCCCTTGAAACCGAAGGCGTATTCCACGTCCACGGTGCGCTTGGAGTAGTGGGACAGCTTCTCCTTCGGGTGCTCGTAGAGGCGCAGGTTCTCTTCCTTGATGCCCAGGTCGACGTACCAGTTGTAGCGGTCATCGATCCAGTACTGGTGCCACTGCTCATCCTCGCCCGGCTTAACGAAGAACTCCATCTCCATCTGCTCGAACTCGCGGGTGCGGAAGATGAAGTTGCCCGGCGTGATCTCGTTGCGGAAGGACTTGCCAATGTTGGCGATGCCGAACGGCGGCTTCAGGCGCGCAGAGGTCATGACGTTTTTGAAGTTAACGAAGATGCCCTGGGCGGTCTCCGGGCGCAGGTAGTGCAGGCCCACCTCGTCGTCCACCGGGCCCAGGAAGGTCTTGAGCAGGCCGGAGAAGGCCTTCGGCTCAGTCCAGTCACCCGGCTGGCCGGTCTCCGGATCGTTGATGTCTGCCAGGCCGTTGGCCGGCTCGTGGCCGTGCTTTTCCTCGTAGGCCTCGATCAGGTGGTCGGCGCGGTAGCGCTTGCCGGTGTGCTTGGATTCCACCAGGGGGTCGGTAAAGACTTCGACGTGGCCGGAAGAGACCCACACCTGGCGCGGCTGGATGACGGAGGTGTCCACGCCCACGACGTCGTCGCGCGACTGGACCATGTGGCGCCACCACTGGCGCTTGATGTTTTCCTTCAGTTCCACGCCCAGCGGGCCGTAGTCCCACGCGGAGCGGGAGCCGCCATAAATCTCACCTGCCTGGTAGACGAGGCCGCGGCGCTTACATAGGCTAACGACGGTATCGATGACAGATGCCATAATGGGAAACTCCTCTGGTAGGGATTTAGTTGATCTCAGGCCCCGGGCCACTTTTGGCCCGCAGCACTTTGGCACGCTGCGCTCTGGCACAGCCACGCGACCCGGACATTCATCAAGCCGCATGTCCCCCATATCCTAGCCTGCCCGCTTGCGCCCGGCCCCCACCAGGGGGCAAAGCTGTGGCGGCTTTGACAGCTAACATTCAGGCAATTGTGGAGGTTCCTTGAGGACTTCAAACTTATACTGGCCCTTCGTATATGGAAACTGTCCGGGGCGCGCCCACCCACGCCAGCGGCGTCGGCCCGGCGCAGTTCTCAAAACCGACCCAATGGATAAATTCCAAACCATAATTCTCGCGGTAGCCTAGGAGCATTTTAAGTGGCACATCCCTTTCCGTCCCCGGCGGAGCGAAATTCTGCGCAAGCGATATTCTCCGCCCTCGATTCCCCGCTGCGCCTGAGCATCCTGACGCTTTTGGCCGACCGCGGCCACTTCGTCCATGAGCTGGTGGCCAAGCTGGACAAGTCCCAGCCGCTGATTAGCCAGCACCTGCGCCTGCTCAAGAAGGCCGGCCTAGTTACCGCAGAGCGCTCCGGCCGCGAAGTCATCTACACCCTGTCTTCGCCCAAGAGCATCAAGCTCATCTTTACCGCGGCGGCCCTCTACGACGAACTCACTGGTGAAGTACCCGGCTAGGGTATCTTGCTAGGATGTCCCTATGACTATTC
>CAVFKS010000089.1:0-8235 GCA_963623015.1 Clostridia bacterium | reverse complement strand
AGCCACGGGCCAAGGCGGCATCGGTATGCTAGTTGCCATGACTATGCAGCCCTACGGCAACAATCCCATCGAAAAGCGCAAGCAAGATGTGCGCAAATACTCCCGCAATACGGTCCTCTGCGTCGCCGGTGGCCTCGTCGGCGGCCTGGTGGCCTGGTGGGCGCTCGCTCTCGGTTTTCTGCCCATGGCCATCGGACTCATCGTGGCCGTGGCCGGCGGCTACTACAACTGGAACAAGGTCCAAAAGATCGTCAACCACAAGGACCAGTACTAGATGCCCGCGGCCCAGGCCGGGGCCACAGTGGGTGGGGGTCCCGTCCGCATCGACGCCTGGGTGTGGTCGGTGCGCATGGCCAAGACCCGCTCCGAGGCTGCCGATGCCGTCAAGGCCGGCCACGTCAAGCTCAACGGCGCTGCCACCAAGCCCTCCCAGCAGGTAGTCCCCGGGGATCGCGTGCGCGTGTGGCGCAACCATCACGAATACGACCTCGAGGTCCTGCAGACGGTGCGCAAGCGCGTCGGTGCCGCGGTGGCGCGCACCTGCTACATCGATCATGCCTCGCCGCCGCTGCCCCGGAAGTTCCAGCCGGCCGTGCCGCAGCGGGACAAGGGCGCAGGTAGGCCCACCAAGAAGGACCGCCGAGAGATGGACAAGTTTCGCAGCGCGCGCGGCTTCTAGCGCGCCGGGATTTACCTCGTCGGATGCTCGTCGGATGCTCGCTGGCTGCCCGGCCAGGGAGCTTAGGCGGAGCGCAGCCGCTTGAGACGCTGGCCTAGACGCTTGCGGCGGTCGGCGCGGTCGCCTAAGTCCGCGGTCTTTTCCACGTGTTCCTTGCCAAAGCGGGCCAGCAGCAGATCGTCGATGAGGCGGATCTGGCCCGGGTGAATGTTGTAGCGGATGGCCTCGTGCAGCCGGGCGATGGCCTTCTCATCGAGCAGTTCCTTAAGCTGCGGCAGGGAGTTGATGCCGTGGGCATCGAGTAGCTCCTCTAAGAAGCGATAACGATCTGAGCGCGAGCGCGGGTACTTATCGCCCAACAGCATGGCGAGCACGCCCGGGAGGGTCTCAGCGGTGATTTCCACGGAGGAATCATCCTCGGGTCCGGTGTGCATGAGCGAGGCGATGTCATCGAACTGCTGGTCCGCCAGCTCGATGAGGCCGGCCGCCAGGGTAAACAGCCGGTTGACCTGGGGGGAGGGCTTCTGGGAGCCCTGCTTGTAGCGGATGTCGTGCTCGAACTCCGCCCATGCGTGCTGCAGGACCGTGCGAATCTGAATCTCAAAAGTCAGCCCGGCGTAGGCCTGCAGGTCTTCTGCCTGCGGGCCCACCTGAACCACGAGATGGTGGGAGCCGTAGCCAAAACCGCCGGAAATGCGGGTCTCAGCTGCCTTGTCCACGGAGCGCAGCACAGTAAAGGACTTGCCTAGAACCTCGGCCACCTGGGGGATGACCGTGGAGTGGTAGACGGTGATGCGGGCGCCGACGAGATCGTGGATGTCATTCCACGGATCGGGGTAGACCAGACCGCCGGAGGGGCGCTTCTTCTTGGCCTTGGCCTTGAGGGAGGGCCAGCCCTTCACTCGTGCGTTGACCCGGTCGTAGACCACGCCGGAGTCATCTAGGAGATCCTCGATGAATTCCACGAAGTCGGACGCCGCCTGCGGGTGCTGGCGCACCCACGTGTGATAGCGGTTGCCCAGCTGCGACATCGAATGTTCCGGCACTTAGACCACCTGCCTTTTGACGAAATTGACTCTGGAACTGGCGCTGCCATGTAGACGAAGCTGCCCCGTACAGCTTTAGCCATGTACGAGTATGACTTAGCCATGTACGGGTGTGAACTGTGCGCGGCCAAAGAGTTGAGGCAGCCGGCTAGAGCACGCGCGGAAATCCGTTAGACCATATTAGCGGCCCGCAGCCATTTAAGTCAGCGCGGGTGCCCGCCATCTGGTGAGTCTGCTCCATCAACCGGGCATCGGCGCTTTGCCCGGAGAAGACAAAGAGGTGATCCGGCGCAGGGGAGTAGTAGACGGCGTCCGGCTTGCCCAGCAACTGCTGAAGGTGCTCGTGGAGCACCGTAAACGACAGCGGGTGCGCAATCCACGAGGTGATGTCCGTGCCGGGGCAGCGCACCTGCAGCCCGCCGAACGCCGCCCGGGTCTCGAAACGATAGCCCGGCCCGTGAAGCGCCGCCTCCAAGAGGTTATGTGCCGCCCTGTCCCAGGCCGCGCGCACGCTCAGCCCCATATCTGCGAGTGCCCGGTAGCTCAAGTCTTTGACCCGGCCGGAAGTCTCGGCACCTAATACGACATCGTGGCCCTGGCACAGGCCTAGGCTCACCACGGAGTCGAAGAAGCCGTCATCGCTCAGCCGCGGGGTGGCTAAAGCCTGGCGGGTAATAAGGCGCGGGCGCAGCGCCGCTGGGTGGTGGACCGGGCGCACGCTGGGGCCGGCTGCCTCAGATAGAGCGGGCTGGGAGCGCACGGGCCCCGACGGCGCGGTGGTAGCAAGGGCGACGGTCATGGCGGGCGGGGTCCTTTCTTCTAGCAGCAATCAGGCAAATGCACTGTCCCTTTGGACTGCTGCTGAATAAGAAAGGTTCCCGCCCCGACCAAGAGGCCTACGCAAGGCCGAAGCAAGCCAAGGCCGGCCGCAGAAAAGCCAACGCAAGACGATGCCCCAACCTGGCTTAGAAGGGCGGCTGCTCGTTTAAACCGAGTTCAGTAAGGAGCCGCTCCTGCGGCCACTTGGCGATGTCCTGGCCCTTGGCGATGAGCTCGTCGGCGCGCTTTTCCTTCGAGGTGGTCGTAGCCCAGGTGCCCAGGACCACGATGGTGGTCTTCTTGGTCACCGATTTGCCCACCTGGCCGCCGCGCTCGGCGATCCCGGCCCACAGCGTGCCCTTGTCGAAAGGTTCAAAATCACCGGTCAAGGTGACGTGCTGACCATAGAGCGCACCAGCGGGATCCGCGTCAGGGTTCGGCTCCGGGATGGTATTCGGCGTGGCGACCGCCGCCCAAGGTGCCGGCCCGCGCGAGCGACCGGCCGCGCCGGCGGCCTTAACTTCGTTCGTGCTGGGGTCAGCGCTGGCCCCGGCGTTGGCCCCGGGGTTGGCCGTAGCCTCGCGGCCGCTGGCGGCGGCAGTGCCGTCCGTCCCGGTAGCGCTGGCGGTGGCAGGCCCTGCGGCGCCGGGGCGGGAGTCCCGGAAATCGGTGCCGGCGCCGCGGTCTTGGGTCCCACGCGGGGCGGTAGCTGCGCGCAGAATGGGCATGACCTCGGCCGCAGAGATGGCACCGAGGACGAAGCCGCACTGGGCGAAGAGCTCGTCGACGCCGCCGGTGAAACCGTGCAGGCGCGCGAGGGCGGCGACAAGAGCGCCTGCCGCACGCGCGGCGGTAAGCGTCCCCGCGGCGGCGTCGTCAGCTGTGCCGGGCGTGCCCGCCGCGTTCAGGGCGGCGGTGGCATCGGCGGCTTCAGGCAGGCCCAGCTGTTGCGCGAGCGTGCCCAGCCGGTGATCGGCGACCTCGATGAGGCCGGCGCGGGAGGCTTCCCGGGCCAAGGCCAAGGCGCAGGCCACCGGGGCAGCAGGCGAGTCGGCGCCCGCCGCGCGGGCGGCAGACCACATCGCCCAGGTGTGGAACACAGCGTTATAGGCAACGATGACGTCCGCGCCCAGGAAGTCACGCAGCTCGGCCGCGATGTCCGCGAAGGAGGAGGGGCCCGCAAGCTCCCAGGTCTGGCTGGCTTCCTCCTGGCCATCCCGGAAGCGCACGGCGCTCATCTCGGTGATATTCGCCCAGTCCGACCCGGGGGCCGCCGCATGCACGGCAGCAAAATCCAGCCCGGCCACGCGCCCACCTGAGTCGGTGAGGTTGCCGTCGAGAGCGGCGCGCACCTGGGCCGCGGCCGGCTGCGCGCCGGTGCCCGGGGCAAAGCGCACGACGTACTCCCGGCTGCCGGCGCAGATGACTAGCCGGCCAAAAGAGGCGGCCGTGGGCTCGTCGCAGCGCACCTGCTCGATATCGGCGGTGGCGATGGTCTCCTTAGCCGGCGCTCCCAGCGACTGGGCCAGGACGGAGCGGGCTATGCTCACCTGCCCCGCCGTGATGTCCAGGGTGGCGCCGTGGGCCGAAATAATCACTGCATTGGCCTTTCTCTACAAAATGGTGCGCGGATGAGGCGCCGTACTGCTGCGGGCAACTAGTTGGACTCGGAGTTAGATTCCGGGGTGGAGAACTCCGGGGCCTCGACCTGCTGGAGGACCATCGTCGTGCGGGCCTGGCACACGATGGTACCGCCGGCCGGAATGAAGGTGTCTTCCGCGGGGTACCCGCCGGCATCGGCGGTATCGACCATGAGCTCCCACTTGGCGCCGAAGTTAGCCGGGGGCAGGGTGAACTCGATGTCGCCGTCGTGGGCATTGAAGATGAGGATGAAGGAATCATCCACAATCGGCATGCCCTTCTGCGTGGTCTCCGTGATGGCGCGGCCATTGAGGTAGACCATCAGCGAGCGCCCGAAGTCATGATCCCAGTCCTCGGCGGTCATCAGTTTGCCCGAGGGCACCATCCAGGCCACGTCGCGGTCCTCGGCGTCCATGCCCAGGGGGCCTCCGGCCAAAAAGCGCTGGCGGCGGAAGACCGGGTGGTCGCGGCGGATCTTGATGAGGCGCTGGACGAAGTGGAAGAACTCGGCGTTCTTCTCCTGCTCAAGCAGGGACCAGTCCATCCAAGCGATCTCGGAGTCCTGGCAGTAGGCGTTGTTGTTGCCGTCCTGCGTGCGCCCAATTTCGTCGCCGTGCGAGAGCATCGGGGTGCCCTGGCTCAGCAGCAAGGTGGTCAGGAAGTTACGCATCTGGCGGCGCCGCAGCTTGCGGATCTCTTCGTCCTCCGTGGGGCCCTCCGCGCCGCAGTTCCAGGAACGGTTATGGGACTCGCCGTCGCGGTTGTCCTCCCCGTTGGCCTCGTTGTGCTTCTCGTTATAGGAGACCAGATCCTTGAGCGTGAAGCCGTCGTGGGCGGTGATGAAGTTGATGGAGGCGGTGGGCCGGCGGCCGTTGTTGCCGTAGAGATCCGAAGAACCGGTGATGCGGGAGGCAAACTCGCCCAGCGTGGCGGGCTCGCCGCGCCAGAAGTCACGCACGGTGTCGCGGTACTTGCCGTTCCACTCGTTCCAGATTGGCGGGAAGTTACCCACCTGGTAGCCGCCCCAGCCCACGTCCCAAGGCTCGGCGATGATCTTGACCTGGCTGATGACCGGGTCCTGCTGGACCAGGTCGAAGAAGGTGGCCTTCTTGTCGACATCGTCAAGCTCACGCGCCAGGGTAGAGGCTAGGTCGAAGCGGAAGCCGTCGACGTGCATTTCCGTGACCCAGTAGCGCAGGGAGTCCATGATCATCTGCAGGGAATGCGGGTGGCGCACGTTGAGGGAGTTGCCCGTGCCGGTGTAGTCCATGTACTTGGACTCCTCGCCGTCGACCACGCGGTAGTAGGCAAGGTTATCGATGCCGCGGAACGCGATGGTGGGGCCCATGTGGTTGCCCTCTGCCGTGTGGTTATAGACCACGTCGAGGATGACCTCGAGGCCAGCGGCGTGATAGGCGCGGATCATGGTCTTGAACTCGGCGACCTTTTTGTTGGGGTCCTGGGCGTAGGCATAATCGGCCTGCGGGGCAAAGAACCCGAAGGTGTTATAGCCCCAGTAGTTGCGCAGGCCCAGATCCTGCAGGCGGGAGTCCTGGAGGAACTGGTGGACCGGCATGAGCTCCACCGTGGTCACTCCCAGCTCGCGGAAGTAGTCAATGACCGCAGGGTGCCCCATGCCTGCATACGTGCCGCGCAGGTGCTCCGGCACGTCCGGGTGCTGCATGGTCATGCCCTTGACGTGGGTCTCATAGATGACCATCTCGTTGTCCGGGATATTGGGGTGATGGTCCCCGCGCCAGTCGTAGTAGGGGTTGATGACGGTGGAGAGCATCGTGTGCCCCAGCGAGTCTTCCTCATTGCGGCCGGTGCCCGGCTCCTCGGCGTAGATGTCATAGGAATACAGCGAGGGGTGGTCATCGAACTCCCCGGCAAAGGCCCGCGCGTACGGGTCCACCAGGAGCTTGGAGGGGTCGCAGCGCAGACCACGGTCCGGGTCATAAGGCCCGTGGACGCGGTAGCCGTAGCGCTGGCCCGGGCCCACGTTGGGCAGGTAGGCATGCCAGACGTGGGCGTGGACCTCGGTGAGCGGGATGCGGGTCTCCGCGCCCTCCTTATCGATCAGGCAGAGATCGATAGCCTCGGCCGCTTCGGAAAAGATGGCAAAGTTCGTGCCCGCGCCGTCGAAAGATGCCCCGAGGGGCGCAGCCCGGCCGGGCCAGACCTCGAAATGTTCACTCATAGTGTTAAAGAGTATCCGACAGCCTGGACCTAACGCTTGCACGCCACCGCGACCGCGCTCTAGCGCGCCGCTAGCTCTGGGCCTGTGGCGGGTGGTGGCCCAGGCCGCGCAGGATGATGTCGACCCCGTGGCGCACCGCCGCTGCGTCGGCGGTGGTGGCGGCTTTGTCTGCCGGTGCCGCGCCGGGCTCGGGCCGGGCCCCGCCCGCGGCCTGGTCGAGCTGCCGGCGGGACTGCTCCATGGCGGCGCTGCCAAGAACAAGGTGGACCAGGGCCTGGGCGCCGGCGGCGGGCACAGCCGGGTCGGCGCAGTAGTTGTTAAGGGTGGCGCTGAAGCGCTCGATGAGGCCGGCCCAGGCGTCATCGCCAGGCTGGGAGAGGCCGGCTAGGACCACCTCGGCGCCGTCGCGGTAAGCCAGAACGCAGTCGCGCAGGTTCAACGCCAGTGCTGCGGCATCAGTGCCGGCGAGGGGCTCTAGGATGCGGTGTGCGAGAGCGGCGATGAGCTCCTGTTTATTGGACACGTGCCAGTACAAGGCCCCGGGGGCAACCTCGAGCTGGCCGGCCACGCGCCGCATGGTGGTATCTGCCAGCCCGTACTCGGAGAGCAAGGACAAGGCGGCGTCGACGATGATTTCGCGGCTCAAGTGCATTCTGTCAGTGTAGACCGGCAGGCGGACGGGGGACGTTCACAGGATACTTTGAGGGAGTATTCATTCAGTCCCAACTTGGGCATTGTTAATATTAGGGCTACGAACTCTTACGTCACGTCCTGCCGCGACCTCGTGGCGGGGCGCCCGCCGATAAAGAATCCACAGCGAAACCGCCGCGGATTTCTGGTGGGCGCTGGCGTAGAGAAGATAGAAATACTGAGAAAGTCTGGAGAAACCTTGTCCCTTCGCACCCCTGCCAAGAAGACGATCGCCGCCCTTGCCCTCGTGCTCCCGCTGACCCTCGCGGCCTGCGGTTCGGGCGATGACGAGGAGGCTACCTCGACGTCGAGCTCGGTTAAGACCTCTGCTACTTCTACCAGCCAGGAGCCCACCTCCGAGGCCCCGACTTCCGAGGAGAAGCCGGAAGAGCCCACCACCGAGGAAAAGCCCGCGGAAAGCGAGGACCAGGCTGCGCCGGAGACCTTGGCTAACCCGTTCGCCGAGGGCGCTAACCCGCTGCAGGCCGCACCGCTTTCCCCGGTCGAGGGTGGCCAGCCTGGTGACCAGGCTGTCACCGAACAGCTGACCCAGCTGGTCGGCGGCCTCTACGAGCAGCAGGACGTCCGCAGCTTTACCCGCTACGTGCCGGATCACGCCTGCAAGGCGCTGCTCGATTCCCAGCAGGAGGATCTGCGCGCCATTGACTACAACCAGATCCCGAACGCCCCGATGACCCAGTTCTTCGGCGAGGCCTGGAACCAGACCGGCCTGCAGTCCCTGTCTGACGTTCAGGTCAACGGCGACTCCGCCTCCGCCAACGTCGTGGTCAACACCCCGGAGGGACAGGACTCCTCCGTCATGCGTTTCCAGAAGGAAAACGGCCAGTGGACCTTCTGCAACGCCTAAGCGTCCCAGCCCCGGCGCCGGAGGTTTACCGCGCTAGGGCGTAGGATGGTCATTCTTATGGCTAAACCTGCACTTTCCATACCCCGCCCCGTAGGCTTCGGAGCGGGGTTATTGGCGTCGTGCCTCGTGGCATTTTCCCTGGCCGGCGCGGTATGGGGGCTGCTGCGCCCGCAGCTGCGCGCCCGCCAGGTAGGCGAAGGTGCTGACTCCGGCTATCTCATCGATAGCGTCACTGGCGCCCTGGCCAATACCCAGTTCGTCTCGTTTGCCGGATTTGTCTTGCTCACCGCCC
>CAVFKS010000088.1:4910-8285 GCA_963623015.1 Clostridia bacterium | reverse complement strand
GCCGGGAGCTTATCGATGCCGTCGTGGCCGCCGCCCCGCGCGTGCCGGCTGGCACGTGGATGCAGCGCGTGATGGACACGGTGGTACAGATCAATTCTCAGTACCCGGGCGACATCGGCGTGCTGGGCGCGCTGTTGCTCAACCACATTGAGCTGGCCCCGGGTGAGGCCGTCTTCTTGGCGGCCGGGCAGTTGCACGCCTACGTGCACGGCCTGGGCGTGGAGGTCATGGCTAATTCCGATAACGTTCTGCGCGGCGGCCTGACCCCGAAGTACGTCGACGTGCCGGAGTTGGTCAAGGTTTTGGAGTTCGAGGCCCTGGCTGATCCGCGGGTGGCGCCGGAAGCCGTGGGCCCGGCGGTGGAGTACCCGACCCCGGTGGAGGAGTTCACCGTCGACCGCCTAGACATCGCGCCGGCCGGGGCGGAGACCCCCGCCGGGCAGCCGGCCGAGCTGCGCCTGGGCGAGTGGGGCACCGGGCCCCTGCCGGGCCCGGCCATCGCGCTGTGCACCGCCGGCGAGGTGGAGCTTGCGTGCCGCGAGCCGCAACCGCAGACCCTGTCGCTGGCCCCGGGTCAGGCCGCCTGGCTGCCGGCCGGAACCGCCGGCCTGACCTATGCTGGTGCCGATCGCGGCGGCCAGCTGTTTATCGCCCGCGCCTAGAAGCCTGCTTCTACGGGCTCCTGCGGGCGCGGCTGCGGGGTGGTCTTAATGTCGCCACCGGCTGTGTTCTCGGTGTTGTCGGTGGCGTCCGTGCGGTCCCCGTCAGACTGCCCCGGCTCGGTGGGCACAGTGGGCTCCCTGGGCTCCGTGGATTCCGCCGTCCCAGTCGGCTCGGTCGGTTCCGTCGGCTCGGTGGGTTCAGTGGGCTCCGTCGGGTTGGTGGGCTCAGTGGGATCAGTGGGATCAGTGGGCTCGGTCGGTTCCGTCGGCTCAGTGGGCCGGGTCGGGCGCGTCGGGCCAACAGTCCCGGTGGGATCCTGAGCGGTAGTGTCGGGGTCATCGCCGCGCGTGGGGCGCGGCGGGCGCGTGCCCGGGTTATCCGGCTGCTGCGGGGTGGCAGGCCCGTCGGAACCGGGCCGGGTGCCAGGTACCGGGGACTCCGCGGCAGTGGAGCCCGCGGGCCCGGCCGACGGGGAGCTTCCAGGCTTCAAGGTCCCGGTGGCATCGCCAGGCACAACCGCCTGCCCCTGGCCGGTGGGGGTGGCCTGCGTGCCGCGGGAGATATTGCCCGGCCGGTAGACGGTGGTAGGTGTAGCCGAGAGCTTTTCGGTGCGATAGGCCGCGTTGGGCGCAAGATAAGGATCCGCGGATAGGCTGGCGGCGTGGCGGCCGGACTTGCTTGAATCCGACTCGTCGGCGGCATTCGGCGCGTTGTGCTGGCGGCCGGTGGAATCTTCAGAAGAATCGCCGGGGTCTGCTGTATTTGCAGCCTGAGTCATGGCAGTATCGGAGCTAGAGGTAGAAGGCGCCCCCGCGCGCCACACCGCGACCCCAACGCCGGCGGCCAGCATGAGGCCAACGGCGATGAACGCTAGGACGCGGCGGGTATCGGCCTTCACGTGCGATTATCCTCTCCATGCGGAAGCGTGGTAACAAGTTGGTAACGACAATACCATTTGGCTGAACCAAGTGGCGTAAATCATTTGGCTCATGAACCATTCTGGCTCATGAGGTTGCGGACCTGCATAAAAGGAGATGTCGATGCAGACCTGGGATGACTACATTTTCAGCAGCGAGACAAACGTGGACTTCCTCGATGAGTTGGCCAGCCTCGAGGAAGAGGACATCGTGGAATCCGTCGAGGACGCCGTAGCTCTGGGGGCCGGTGGCGATGCCTCGGCGGATGAGGAAGAAAACGCCCTCGCCGCCGCGACCATCGCCGCCATTTGGGCTGGCGCCCCGTTTAGCGCCGGCGAAGTTGTCGAGGCTTACCCCTTCATCCGCGGCTTGGCCGGATCCGGCAGCGCGGCGCTCAACGAGAAGGCCGCCGGCCTGCTCGAGGGCGTGGAGGAGGACTTCGACTTGGAGGCTTTTATCGAGGCCTTGTCCTAAATGATTGTCGCCATCGAAGGGATTGACGGCTCGGGCAAGAACACGGCGGTCGGCGCGCTCACGAAGGCACTCGACGTCCCGGTGCGCACCGTGGCTTTTCCCCGCTATGAGACCTCCGTCCACGCCCAGCTCGCCCGCGAGGCCCTCTACGGGCGCATGGGGGATCTCACCAGCTCGGCCTACGCCATGGCTACGCTTTTTGCCCTCGACCGGCACGCGGCTCTGCCGCTGTTGGAAGACCATTCGGGCGAGGTCCTCATTCTGGACCGCTACGTGGCTTCCAACGCGGCCTACTCGGCGGCGCGGCTGGGCGATGACGCGGTGATGGACTGGGTCTTCGAGCTCGAGTTCGGCCGCCTGGGTCTGCCCCGACCGGACCTTCAGGTATTCCTCGACACCCCGGTGCAGGAGGCTGGCCGGCGGGCCGCCGCGCGGGCGGCCGCGGATGCCACCCGCGATAAAGACGAGTACGAAAAGGACTCTCGCCTGCAGGAGGAGACCGCGGCGGCCTACCGCCGGCTGGCGGCGGCTAACTGGGGTGGGCGCTGGCTAGTGTCCGCCGATGTCGATAAGATTACGGAAGCTGTGCGCGCCGCACTCTAGCTGCGCGCGGCGGCGAGCCAGACAGGAGAAGAGAGGGAATATGGTTCCGAAGATTTTGGTCGTCGATGACGACCCGGCCATCTCGGAGATGCTGACCATCGTGCTGGAGGCCGAGGGGCTCGCCCCCATCCCGGTCACCGACGGCGCCCAGGCGGTGCCGGCCTTCGAGGAACACCAGCCCGACCTCATCCTGCTGGACCTGATGCTGCCGGGCATGAACGGCATCGACATCTGTCGTGCCATCCGCACCACCTCGTCGGTGCCGATTGTCATGCTCACGGCCAAGACCGACACCGTCGACGTGGTGCTTGGCCTGGAGTCGGGCGCCGATGACTACATCACCAAGCCCTTCAAGCCGAAGGAGCTTATCGCCCGCATCCGCGCCCGCCTGAGGCGCTCGGACTCGGCGGACGAGGAGCTGCTGGAGGTCGGCGATCTCGTCATCGACGTGCCCCAGCACATCGTCCGCCGCACCAGCGGCGAGGAGATTTCCCTTACCCCGCTCGAGTTTGATCTGCTGGTGGAAATGGCCCGCAAGCCCGGCCAGGTCCACAGCCGCGAGTCCCTACTGGAGTCCGTGTGGGGCTACCGGCACGCCTCCGACACCCGCCTGGTCAATGTGCACGTCCAGCGCCTGCGCGCCAAGATTGAGCACGACCCGGAAGACCCCCAGATCGTGCTGACGGTCCGCGGCGTGGGTTATAAGACGGGCAAGGCC
>CAVFKS010000088.1:0-4832 GCA_963623015.1 Clostridia bacterium | reverse complement strand
AGGCCGGCGCGCCCGGCCGCGCGGGGGAGTAGCCACCATTTTCACCTGGTTTAAACGCGCCCGCGGGCAGTTCGTTGACGCCTGGCGCACCTCCCTGCAGGTGCGCTTCATTGGCATGATCTTGGCCGCCTCGTCGGTGGTGATGATTCTTTTGGCCTACGCCTTGGTCACGGTGCTGACCCAGCAGCTAGTCGATCAGAAGATCGACGCCGCCCAGCAGGAAATCGAGCGCGCTGCCCTCACGGTGGAGCAGCAGATCGGGGCCACTGGCTCGGCCAATTCGGTGCAGGTGCGCATCAACTCCGCGCGGGCCTCCCTGACGCAGCTGAGCCCCACTGCCACCGAGGCCCAGGCGGCCTTCGAGCCCGTCATCGTGGTCGAAAACGCCGACGGCAGCGTAACCACCTCCCCGGAGGGCTACCGGATCCCCGAAAACCTGCGGGCGCTGGTCAGCCAGGGCACGGTGTCCTACCAGTTCACCACGATTAACCAGGCCACCGGCGGCACCTACCACGCCCTGGTGATGGGCACGCCCACCTCGGCGGACATCCCGGATACGCAGGTCTACCTCGTGCTGTCGATGGAGGCCGAAGAGTCCACGATGGCGCTGATGCGCGGCCTGCTCTCGGCCGCCGGAGTGGTCGTGGTCGTCCTGCTGGTGGGCATCGCCTGGCTGGCAACTCAACAGGTCATCGCGCCCATCCGCTCGGCCTCGCGCATCGCGCAGCGCCTGGCCGCCGGCCACCTCAAGGAGCGCATGGTGGTCGAAGGCGAAGACGAGATGGGCCGCCTGGCCGCCTCCTTCAACGACATGGCCGAAAAGCTCTCCCGCCAGATCACCCAGCTGGAGGAGTACGGCGACCTGCAACGCCAGTTCACCTCGGACGTCTCCCACGAGCTGCGCACGCCGCTGACCACGGTGCGCATGGCCGCGGACATGATCGATTCCCAGAGCGAGGACCTCGACCCTTACCTGCAGCGCGCCTCGGGTCTGATGATCCGCGAGCTTGACCGCTTCGAGGAGCTGCTGGGGGACCTGCTGGAGATCTCCCGGCACGACGCCGGCGTGGCCGATCTGTCGGCGGCTACCCTAGACGTGCGCTCGGTGGTGGAGTCCGCGTGGCGCCAGGTCGAGCACTTGGCCCGCGAGCTCGACGTGCCGGTCGAGTTCCGCATGCCGGACGAGCCCGTCCAAGTCGAAGGCGATAGCCGCCGGCTCGAGCGCATCTTGCGCAACCTGCTGGCCAACGCCATCGACCACTCGGAGTCGAACCCCGTCACGGTCGAGGTCGCCGGCAACGAGCAGGCGGTCGGCATCGCCGTGACCGACCGCGGCGTGGGCCTGAAGGCGGGCCAGGAGGAGTTGGTATTCAACCGCTTCTGGCGCGCGGATGCCTCCCGCAAACGCCATTCCGGCGGCACCGGCCTGGGCCTGGCGATTGCCCGCGAGGACGCCGTGCTCCACGGCGGCACCTTGGACGCCGCCGGTATCTTCGGGCAGGGCTCGCGCTTCCGCCTCATCCTGCCGCGCGTGCCCAATGGCCTCATCGAAGAAGAGCCCCTGAGCCTGGAACTGCCCTTCGTTGTCGACGCCGAGACCGAGGCCCCGGCAGTGCCTGCCGATGCCGCCGCAGCAGCCGACGCTGACGATGCCGACGCTGCGCAAGCGCCCGCCCTGCCGGCCGCGGCGCGGGAGGAGACGGCATCGGAAAGTTCTGCCAAGGAGGGAAAAGATGACTAATTCCCGGCTCCGGTATCCGCTGCGTGCCGCGGGCGTGACCGTCGTGGCGTCGGTGACCTCGGTGGCACTCCTGGCGGGCTGCTCGACGTTGCCGCACGATACCAACCCGCAGATTCTGCAGACCTACCAGCCCAACGCCGAAGACGAGCCCGTGGAAGGCCCTATCGACGGGCGCGAGGCCGACCTATTACTGCGCGATTTTTACACCGCCTCGGCTATCCCGGGCGGGGACTACGCCGCCGCGCGGGCCTTTTTGACGCCCGCCGCCGCCGAGTCCTGGGACCCGGAAGGCGATCTCCTGCTGGTCGATGCCATCGACATCAACACGGTCAGCGGCACCAAGTCCGCGGACGAGCGCTCTTTCGCGGTGCGCGGGACGGTCATCGGCAAGCTGCAAGAGGGTGGGTCCTACGTGCCGGAAAACGGCGCCTACGAGGCTGAAATCACCCTGCGCCTAGTCGACGGGCAGTGGCGCATCGACGATCTGCCGGCCGGGATCGTCATCGAGCGCACCGAGCTGCGCAACCATTACCGGCCGGAGAACCTCTACTTCTTTGGGACCTCCGGGACCACGCTCATCTCCGATAGGAGGTGGGTCTTTGCCGGCCAGGAGTCCCTCGACGCGGAGCTGATTACTCTCCTGATGCAGGGCCCTGACTCCCAGCTCGACCCGGCGGTGGAGGAAGTCATTCCGCACGGGGCGATGTTCGCCGGCGTCCAAGATGGCGTCTACCGGTTTACGGGCATGAGCGAGATGAACGAGGAGGATCGCACGCGCTTTGCCGCCCAGCTGGTGTGGACGCTGGCCAACGCCGGGGTGCCCGGGCCCTACCAGGCCACCGCCGACGGCGCGCCGCTGCAAGAAGGGCTGAAGTTCCTGGAGCCGGACGACTTCGCGGAATTCAACCCGCGCATGGTCACCGACCGCGTGCCGGAGCTGTACTCGGTGGCCAACGGCAACATCGTCCGCGTCAGCGCTAACGATGCCCAGCCCCTGGCCAATGCTTTGGGCACCGGCGGCAAGGTCCAGTCCGCGGATATCACCGCCGAAGGCCAGGTGGCCGCGGTGCGGCAGACCAACACCGGGGAGTACCAGCTCCAGCTGGGGCGCGCGGACGGGCCGCTGGAGGCCTCGGTCCAGGCCAAGACGCTGTCGCGGCCGACCATCGAGCGCGCGGGCGGGGCGGCCTGGGTCGTCGTCGACGGCGAGCGCGTGGTGCGCGTGGTGCGCTCCTCGGCCACGGGCCGCCTGGTCGAGTCCGAGGTCAGCACGTCCGCCCTAGACCGCTTGGACGGGGAGATCTCGGTGCTGCGCCTGTCCGCCAACGGCGCGCGGGTGGCTATGATCGTCGGCGGGCGCATCTTCGTCGGCGTGGTGGCCGAGGGCGAGGCCGGGGCGCCGCGCATTGTCAACGTCCGCGAGATCGGCGCGGAGTTGGGCGGCACGGCGCTGAGTCTCGACTGGCAGCCGGACGGCTCCCTGGTGGTGGGCACCTCCAGGCCGGAGACCCCCGTGTGGCGCCTGGAGCAGGACGGCTCGTCGGTGGCCACGCTTTCGGCCGGCAACATCACCGCCCCGGTGGTCGCCGTGACCGCCAGCCAGGACACCGTCTATGCCACCGATGCCCACGCCACCGTCCAGCTGGCCCTCCAGGACCCCGACTCCGAGTTCTGGCGCGAGGTTCCCGGGCTGCAGGGCGTGCGCTCAGCGCCTATCGTGGCCAACTAGAGCCAGTGCCTGCCGCGGCGGGCACAGGTCAAGCGTGAGGGCTATTTTTTAAGGCGCGAGGGGGAACACGTGGGGCTGGGGGAGCTTTTCATCCCGCGGGCGTGCGCGGGCTGCGGGGCGGCGGGCGTGGTGTTGTGCGGGGTGTGCCAGCAGCACCTGCGGGAGGTGCCCCACCCCATCGCCCGCCGCCGGGCCTTGGGCGCGCCGGTGTGGGCGCTCGGCGGGTATACGCGGGTGCGCCGCAACCTGATCATCCAGATGAAGGAGTACAACAACCTCGCGGTGCGCCCCTGGGTGGGCGCGGTGGTCGCCGCCGGGGTGGAGTACCTGCAGGCCCGCGGGGAGCTGCCCGCGGAGCTTATCCTGGTGCCCGCGCCCACCCGGGCCCGTTCGGCGCGGCTGCGCGGCGGCGATCCCATCCTCCACCTGTGTCAGGCAGCCGCCCGCACGCTTAGCTCGCGCCCCGGCATAGACGTCGATGTCGCCGCCTGCCTGCGCCTGCGCCCGCAGGTAGCCGACCAGTCCCTGCTCGACGCCGAGGCCCGCTGGCATAACATGCGCGGCGCGGTGCAGCTGCGCGGGCCGGCGGGCGCGGTGTGCGGGCGCGACGTCGTGCTCGTCGATGATGTGGCCACGACGGGGGCGACCCTGGCTGCCTCCTTCGGCGTGCTCCGCGCGGCCGGGGCCCGCCCGCGCGCCGGGCTGGTGCTTGCCGATGCCCGCTAGAGCCCGGATGTCCGATAGGGCAGCCTCCCGCAGGCCCGCGCAGGCGGCAATCACCCCTCAATGGGTGGGGCCTCGCGCCGGGGCCTGTGGCTGGTTTGTCAAGGTAACGGGGGTGCGAGAACTGTGAGTGGGCGGTAGGGAAAACTAAGGGTGGGCGTTGTTATTACCACTGGTACAATGATGGGTATCACAGGAAGTTCCCCGAGGCGGGTTTCATCACCTCCTCAAGCTTCAGTCCACGCTCGCCGGCGTCCCGCCGGGGAGGACGTAATGGCTGGTTAAGGGGATTTTCCTGGAAGCCGATTGTCCCCACGATTTACGGGAGGAAGCAATGACCAACCAGGTCGAATCCAATGCACAGGTGACCATCACGGGCCGCAACGTCGAGGTGCCTGAGCACTTCGCAGAGCGGGTCAAGGGCAAGCTCTCCAAGATTGAGCGCCTCGATCCCACCCTGAACTTCTTCCATGTGGAGTTGCAGCACGAGCCGAACCCCCGCCGTGACGCGCACGCAGAGCGCATCCAGATCACGGCCACCGGCAAGGGCCACCTCGCGCGCGCCGAGGCCAAGGAAGACTCCTTCTACGCCGCGCTGGAGACCGCCCTGGCCAAGATGGAGCGCTCCCTGCGCAAGGT
>CAVFKS010000087.1:0-8539 GCA_963623015.1 Clostridia bacterium | reverse complement strand
GCTTAACCGTGGGGGTGGTGCCGGTTAGCGGTGCGGCGGGGGTGGGGTGGGTCATGAATCCTCCTTAGCTAGAGACGACTAGTCCTTGAAAGCAATATTCAGTAACTAGTATTCAGATGAGCCACATTGTACGGCCGTGGGTGGATCTTGGGCGGGTACTGTGCGGGCCAACCGCGATCGGGGGCGGTGTGCCGGATATGGCAGGCCGCCTACCCGGCAATTTCCTATAAAGCGGGAAAATTATCCCAAGCTATGGGAAATTTTGGGGCGTGGGGGAGTACACTCACCCACATGACCGAACTGCACTTTGAGATCACGCCCAATCCTCATGCCGCCAGCGACGAAGAGGTCGCTGCCATCCTTGCCAACCCCGGGTTTGGCAAGCAGTTTACGGATCACATGGTGGTTATCGACTGGACCGAGGACGCCGGCTGGCACGATGCCCGCGTCGTGCCATACGGCCCCTTCGAGATGGACCCGGCCTCCAACGTCTTCCACTACGGCCAGGCCATCTTCGAGGGCATCAAGGCCTACCGCCAGCCGGATGACTCCGTGGTCACCTTCCGCCCGGAGGCCAACGAGGAGCGCTTTGCTAACTCGGCGCGTCGCATGGCGATGCCCCCGCTGCCCGATGGAGTGTTTTCCGAGTCGCTGCGCCAGCTGGTGAGCATCGACAAGCGTTGGGTGCCCGCCGCCGGCGGCGAGGCCGCGCTCTACCTGCGTCCCTTCATGATCTCCACCGAGGTCTCCCTCGGCGTTCACCCGGCTAACGCCTACCGCTACGTCGTCATCGCCTCCCCGGCGGGCGCCTACTTCGAAGGCGGTATCAAGCCGGTGTCGGTGTGGCTGTCTACCGAATACGTCCGCGCCGCCCCGGGTGGTACGGGTGCCGCGAAGTTCGCGGGCAACTACGCCGCCTCGCTGCTGGCGCAGGCCCAGGCCGAGGAGAAGGGCTGCGACCAGGTCGTGTGGCTCGACGCCATCGACCGCACTTACATCGAGGAGATGGGCGGGATGAACCTGGCCTTCATCTATGGCAAGGAAGGCGAGGAGCAGACCCTGGTCACCCCGGCGCTGTCGGGCTCCCTGCTGCCGGGCATTACTAGGGACTCGCTGCTGCAGGTAGCCCGCGACATGGGCCTGCGTACCGAGGAGCGCCGCATCAGCTACGAGCAGTGGCGCGACGATGCCGTCTCCGGAGCGATGACCGAGGCCTTTGCCTGCGGCACCGCCGCGGTGATTACCCCTGTGGGGCACGTCCTGGGCGAGGGCATCGATTTCCAGGTCAACGGCGGCGAGGCCGGCGCTACGACCCTGGCGCTGCGCGAGCGCCTGACCGGCATCCAGAAGGGTGAGGTCGAAGACACCCACCAGTGGCGCTACCCGCTGGTCTAAGGCGCAGCCTAAATCCCCGCTCGGCTTGAGATCTCCAATCCTAGGCCGGCGGGGATTAATTCTGTTCGGGGGACTGGTCGTGGCCCGCCTCGGGTATGACGCCGCGGGCAGCCTGCGAGTCCCACTCGTCGGCGACGAGCTCGAGCCCGGAGGAGATGAGCTGCAGGGCGGTCAGCGAGCCGGTGGCCTGGCCGGTGGTCAGCCGCAGGTCGAGCAGTGGCTTGAGGCCTAATTCCTCTAGGGCCAGCGCATGGGCTGGCTCCGGGGTCAGGCTCGCGGCAAAGATCCAGGCCTGCGTGCCGCGGGCCAGGCGCTCGGCGAGAACGGCAGCGACGGCCGTGAGCGGGGAATCGATGAGCATCGGGGTCCGCCGCGCCGCGGCCTGGGCCATAAAGCCCACCATGGCCGCTAAATCGTTGCCGCCTAGGGCCTGCAGTAGCTTGTGCGGGCGCACGGACGCGCCCATGCTGCGGGTGCGGAACATCGCGTCACGGATGACGGAGACCTTCGTCTTCCACATCTCATCCGTAATCCCGGAGCCCGGGCCCACGATGGCCACCGGCTCAGTGCGGGTCAGCCGCCCCATAATTGCCGCGGCCACCGTGGTCGCCCCCACTCCCAGATCGCCCGGCAGCAACAGGTCCGCCCCGGCGTCGATCTCCTCGTCCGCCTTCGCTTGGCCGGCGGCCAGCGCGGCGTCTATAGCCTCAGCCGAGGCAGCATCCTCGCGGTCGATGGCGCCGTTGGCGGGCGCGTTAACCAGCGCGATGCCGGCGCCTGCCCGCCGGGCCAGCGTGTGCGCTGGGGCGACGCCATCCCGCAGCTGTTGAGCCTGCTGGGCAGTGGCCTCCGGCGCGAAGGCCGACAGCCCCGTCAGGTACTGCGGGTCGGTGAGGCCTGCGGCATCGCCAGACTCGCCCTCCCAGCCGCGCTGGGCGATGCCGTGCGTGCCCACGAAGATGACCGCCCGCGGCCGCTCCAGGGCGCGAGCCGGGGCCTGGCCCTGGCAGCCGGCCAGCCACGCGGCGGCCTCGCCCAAGCGGCCAAACGACGCCCCGCGCGGGTGGGAACCCAACACGGCCGCCACCTGGGCCGCCACCTGGGAATCCGGGGCGGGAACGGGAAGAAACTCGGTCATGGTGCGTCCTTAGAAAAGACTGGGGAAAAGACTGGGGCGCGGTAGAACCGCGCCGCATGAGTTGCCTAAATAAGCCGTGCCGCCCAAGGCAGCGCAGGCAAACCCTGCGCCCGGGCAGAGGCGGGGCTAGTCGATCTTGGAGCCGCGCTCCACCCGCGGCTTCGGGGTGCGCCACTTGCGGAACTGGGAAGCGCGGGAATAGGCATAAAAACCCAAGCCCCAGCCGGCCTCGGTGGTGCCGGGGAACTTCACGCGCACCGCGTTGTTGCACTTGCGGGCCAACCAGAAGCCCTCCACGGCGAAGACCACGATGACGGCCATCGACACAATGGAAGAGATATTGGCAAACGCCGGGTTGGACGTGCCCACGAAGAGCACCACCATCAAGATCAGCGCCAGCGGCATGACAAACTCGTTTAAGAACGCGCGCGAGTCCACCCAGTCGCGCACGTAGCGGCGAACCTCGCCCTTATCGCGGGGGAGGAGGTAGCGCTCGTCGCCAGCGGCCATGCGCTTTTGGACCTCCCGGTTGTGGGCGACGCGCTCCTCGCGCTCCTTGCGCTTGTACTCCTTCCACTCCTCCTTGGACATGGACTTCTTCAGCTCCTTGCGGTGCTGGTAGCGCTGGGCATCGGAGGCGCCGTGCGGATCGCGGCGCACGCCGCGGGCGATCTCCTGGTCCGCGCGCTTGGGAGTGGGGCGCCCCTTGGGCGGGGTGTAGCCCTTCGGGTGCTGCTGGGGGTTCTCGCTCGAGTTATTCACAATCCTCAAGGTTACAAGGCAGGCGGTCGAATGTGGAATAAGGCAGGCCGGTTTACCGTTGCAGCCAAGTGGACGGGTCACCACCTTTAAACTGCCCCGGCATGCGGGTAGGGTGGTGAACTATATTTCGACTTATTCCGTAATTAAAGGAGATGACATGACCGCTCCAGCTTCCGCTACTGGCGTCATTCTGACCGAAGCCGCCGCCGCCAAGGCCAAGGCCCTGCTTGACCAGGAAGGTCGTACCGACCTCTCCCTGCGCATCGCTGTGCAGCCCGGCGGCTGCGCGGGCCTGCGCTACCAGCTCTACTTCGATGACCGCAGTCTGGACGGCGACAAGGTCGACACCGTCGGCGGCGTCAACCTCGTCGTGGACAAGATGTCCGTGCCCTACCTGGCCGGCGCCACCATCGACTTCGCTGACACCATCGAGTCCCAGGGCTTTACCATTGACAACCCGAACGCCGGCTCCTCCTGCGCGTGCGGTGACTCTTTCAACTAAATGAAGTAACTCTCCCGGCCTTGGGTCCCGATGATTCGGACCCCAAGGAGGGGATAGGAAAAAGGGGCGGGCAACCAGTTTCAGGTTGCCCGCCCCTTTTGGCGGTTTTGCTAGAGGCGGACTGGGTAGTCCTTTTCCTCGATCTGGGGGTCGATGCGGTGCTCGACGAAGATGCCGTGCCAGATCATAAAGGCCAAGACTGTCCACAGGCGGCGCGAATGATCGCTGACGCCATCGCGGTGCTCCTTGAGCATCTCTAGGACCTCGGGCTTGTTGAAGATGCCATCGGTCTGGGAGTCCTTGATGGTCTCCTGCGCCCAGCCGTAGAGCTCATCGCCGGCCAGC
Organism: Clostridia bacterium; assembly: GCA_963623015.1. GTDB lineage: Bacteria > Actinomycetota > Actinomycetes > Mycobacteriales > Mycobacteriaceae > Corynebacterium. Next base: position 4,397 of record CAVFKS010000087.1, on the reverse strand, counting down.
CAGTGGCGCATGGGCACCGGGAAGCCCAGCTTCTTGCGGTGCAGCACGTGGGCGGGGACGATCTGCTCCATCGCCTTGCGCAACGCGTACTTGGTGGTGCCGTGAGAGATCTTCAGCTCGTGCGGGATGGTCTCCGCAACCTTGAAGACTTCCTTGTCGAGGAAGGGCACGCGCAGCTCCAGCGAGTTGGCCATGTTGATCTTGTCGGCCTTGACCAGGATGTCGCCGCGCATCCAGGTGAAGAGATCCAGGTGCTGCATGCGCGCGACCGGATCAAAGCCGCGGGAGCGCTCATAGATGGGCGCGGTGACCTCGCGGTGGTCCCACTCCGGCTTGGCCCACGGGATGACCCGCTGCAGCTGCTCGAAGTTAAAGTTACGGGCGTTGCCGTAATAGCGCTCCTCCATGGTCATCGAACCGCGGTTGAGCAGCGACTTGCCCTTCATGCCCTCCGGGAGCACCTGGGACAGGCGGCCCAAACCCCGGCGCAGCGGGGAGGGGATCTTCTCAAACGGTGCTAGCGACAGCGGCTCCTTATAGATGGTGTAGCCGCCAAAGAGCTCGTCGGCACCCTCGCCGGAGAGCACCACCTTGACGTGCTTGCGGGCCTCCTGGGCCACGAAGAACAGGGGCACCAGCGAGGGATCGGCCACCGGGTTGTCCAGGTACCACATGATCTTCGGGATGGCGTCGGCGTACTCCTCAGGCGAGACGATCTTGACGATGTGCTCCACGCCAATCGCCGCCGCCGACTCCGCGGCCACGTCCACCTCGGAGTAGCCCTCGCGCTCAAAACCCGTGGTGAAGGTCAATAGATCAGGGTTGTGCCGCTTGGCCAGGGTGGCAATGGCGGTACTGTCGATGCCGCCGGAGAGGAAGGAGCCCACCGTGACATCGGCGCGCATGTGCTTTTCCACGGAGTCCTCCAGCGCGCGGGCGATGCGGTCGAAGAGGTCCTGCTCCTTGCCCTCGGGCACGGGCTCGACGGGGAAGCGCGGATTGAAGTAGCGCTCATTGACCACGTCCTCGCCGGGGCGAAGGGTCACCGTGGAGCCGGACTCCACGCGCCGGATGTTGGCGTGCAGGGACTCCGGCTCCGGAACGTACTGCAGGTCCATGTAGTGCTCGATGGCGCGCTTATCAAGGCTGAGGTCTAGACCAATGGCATCGGCCATCTCCAGGATGCACTTCATCTCGGAGGCGAACACGGTGCCGGCCGGGGTGGTGGCATAAAACAGCGGCTTGATGCCGAACTGGTCGCGGGCGGCAAACATGGTGCGGGTCTCAGTGTCCCAGATGACGAACCCGAACATGCCGCGCAGGTGCTCGACCACGTCGGCGCCCCAGTGGTGGTAGCCCACCACGATGGGCTCGCCGTCGCCCTCGGTATTGAAGGTGTATCCCAGCTGGGACAGCTCTTCGCGCAGCTCCACGTAGTTGTAGATCTCGCCGTTGAAGGTCAGCGCGTAGCGCTCCGGGTTGTCCTCCGGGCCCCAGCGTAGCGGCTGGTGGGAGTGCTCGAGGTCGATGATGGACAGGCGGTTGAACCCGAACACGGCGTCGCTGTCATGCCAGGTGCCGGCGGCATCGGGGCCGCGGTGGCGCATGCAAGGCAGCGCCTTTTCGAGAGCCTCAACGTAGTCAGCGGCCTTGCCCTGGGCGGCAAGCATTCCTAAAAGACCACACATATGGGTTCGCTCCTTAAATATTGTTGTGCGAATAGCGCGCAGCATCCGAGGGCTAGGGCGGGAAAAGCCCGCCGATGAGCCGCTGGCGCTTAGTGCCTTAATACTTTACGGCCCTTGGGCCTGGCGTGTGGAACGCGGCGCGCGGCACCGACTCGCGACGGCCAAGCGGCAAGTGGGGAGACCGCTCGCCGGAAGCGAGGGGGAGGGGCGGCATCGTGGGGCTCATGCCTTAGGTACTGCGGTGTGCATAGGCGGACCGGGGTTCCCGCGTTAGGGTGCAAACTTTCGGATGGTCTGAAGGGGTGCGCAATGTGAATTAGGGCACAGCTACTGAGGGAAGGGAGAAGGGCAGAAGGCCGCGCAAGCGGGCTAATCGCAGGGCGGCCCCCGATATCGCCCTCGAATCGAGGTCAATGGCGGGGAGTGCGAGCGGAGGCAAAACCCAGACGGCTATAAAGGGGTAACTGGATGCACTATCCTGAGTTGATAGGAATGCTCTGTGAGCTTTCGAGAAGTTTTTGTGTGGACAGAAAGGCAGAACACACGTGGGACAGCGTAATAAGCGCAGCCTAGCCCGTAAGACGGGCCTCGCTGGCGTACTCGCCCTCGGTGGTGTGGCCTTGGCGGCGTGCGACGTGCATGCGCCTGAGGCTATGGAAAACATCCTGGGCTTTGGTTGGCCGAAGGGCATTACCCCTGAGGCAGAAGGCATGTACAACTTCTGGATCTGGACCTGGGTGGTGGCCTGGATTATTGGCTTCATCATGTGGGGCCTCTTCCTCACCGCTATCTTCCGCTGGAATCACAAGCGGGCAGAGAAGAAGGGGCTCGGCGAGTTCCCGAAGCAGCTGCAGTACAACGTGCCGCTGGAGATGGTGCTTACCATCGTTCCGATCCTCATCATCATGGGCCTGTTCTTCTTCACCGTGCAGGCACAGCAGAAGGTCGTCGCCCTGGACAAGGACCCGAAGGTCACCGTCGACGTCACCGCTTACCAGTGGAACTGGAAGTTCGGCTACGCCAACGTTGATGGCGAGCTGATGGGCGGCCAGGACTACGACGGCACCGACGTCGAGCGCAACGCCCTGGCTGAGAAGTCCTCCATCGACCCGGAGGGTACCCCGAACGCGAACCCGATCCACGGCCGCTCCAAGGGTGACCTGTCGTACCTCAACTTCGACAAGATTGAGACCGTCGGCTCCACCGAGGAAATCCCGGTTCTGGTCCTCCCGACCAACACCGCTATCGAGTTCCGTCTCGCCTCCGGCGACGTCTCCCACGGTTTCTGGATTCCGGAGTTCCTCTTCAAGCGCGACGTCTACGCGCACCCGGAGGCCAACCAGCAGGAGCGTCGCTTCCAGGTTGAGGAGATCAACAAGGAAGGCGCCTTCGTTGGCCGCTGTGCCGAGATGTGCGGTACCTACCACGCCATGATGAACTTCGAGCTGCGTGCCGTGAGCCCGGAGAACTTCCAGCGCTACATGCAGTTCCGCATCGACAACCCGGACGCTCCGAACTCTGAGGCACTCGCTGCCATCGGTGAAGATCCGTACGCAGTTACCACCCAGCCGTTTAGCTCCCTTCGCGACACCCGCGACGGAGAGAACTTCGTAAACGAAGACGCTTAAAGGATCGAGGAGAAATAACATGCGTGCAGGCTCTAACGTCTTCTATTCCATCGCAACCTATCTGTTCGTTTCGCTGCTGGTCTACGTCTTCGGCGTGAACTTCGTCCGTGACGACGGCTACCTCTACATTGCTGAGTGGGTTGGCATTGTCTCCATGACCCTGGCCACCCTGTTCTGCATCTTCCTCGCTGTCTACCTGCAGCTGACCGACTCCAAGACCGACCTGGCCCCCGAGGACTGGGAAGAGGCAGAAACCGAGGATGGCGCTGGCATCCTGGGCTTCTTCTCCCCGAGCTCTATCTGGCCGCTGGCCATGACCGGCTCCATTGCCGTCCTGGGTCTGGGCGTCATCTTCCTGTACTACTGGATGATCGTGGCCGGTGCTGTCCTGCTCGTCATCTCCGTTGGCGGCCTTTCCCTGCAGTACGGCATTCCGAAGGAAAAGCACTAAGGAAACTCGCGGCGCCGCGCCGGCACATCCCGCCGGCGCCCACCGTTAAAAAACTTCTCCCGCCCCGAAGCCTCAACCGGCTTCGGGGCGTTGGCCGTTTTCTTCCCGTCGCTCGACGGTTGCAAATAGTTCCCGGTGGCTGAAAAATTCTTGGGGCACGGCCGGAAATCTTTAGCGCGCGGGGGCGCTGAGTCACGGCTCAGGGGACTGTTGCGGCTCCATCGAAAGGTGCAAAAGGCCTAATGAGAGCCATATTTTCGCGGGGGTCAATCCAAAGTTTGAACGCTGGGAAAACGCCGACTGCCGCCCCGGTGATTTATGTCTCATTTGCGCGGTGGTTGGGAACTTACCGCGCGGGCAATTTTTCAACCTTTGCACACGGCCGGGGGGCGGTTTGGGGCCAGGAGGGGGCCGAGCGGGCGGTCTACCTGCACCTTTGAGGCGTCGGAATCGGCGTGAAAGAGTTCCCGTAAAAATTGCTTGGGAAACCAGTGGGGTAGGGCTGGGGGCAACCTGTGGCGGGGGTGCGGGAACCCGCAAAGTAGCGGGGGGGGATTTACATGACTTATCTGCCCGAAACGGCCATACTAATAGGCGTGACGAGCACAGTTTCAAATCAAGGTATGGCAG
>CAVFKS010000086.1:0-8659 GCA_963623015.1 Clostridia bacterium | reverse complement strand
GGCATGTCTGTCAAAAATGCCTGCTCTCTCGCAGGCCGCCAGTCCGGCGGGTCCGGTGGCCGTGGCTCGTCTCGCCCGGCCGGCCGCACGCGCGGCGCCACCCCGGAGCAGCTCGCGGTAACGTCGTCGTTCCGCGCGGCCGAGACTGCTGATGAGCGCACCGGCAGCGCGTACCGAGCCGTCGGCAGGGGATTGGCCACCGCGTTTGGCGCCACCGCCCGCGGGGTGGGCGGGGTAACGCGTGGGTTAGGCCACGGCGTGGCTCGCATCTTTGGCCCCCGCGACGCCGCTGGCGACGCCGATCTTTATGACGACGAGTACTACGACGATGACGGCGAGGGCCGTCGCGGTGGCCGTGGACGCACGAGTCGATCAGGGAAACGATCAGAGAAAGAAGAGGACTTCAAGCCAGTGGCATCGAGAACACGCAGGGCCAAGGGGCACGACGACGACGGCGATCTGCCCGAGGAGTCTGCGCCCGAGCGGGCTCGGCGGTCAGGCCGCGCCAAGCGTGCGGAGAGCGCGGAGTACGCGGAGCAGTCCGAGGGTTTCGAGGTGTCCAACCCGGACGCCTGGGGCCTAGTGCTGCTGGGGCTTGCGGCGGTCCTGGGCGCTTCGGTGTGGCTGGATATTGCTGGGCCCATCGGCGCGGCCATCGCCACCGGTGTCCACCTGGTCATCGGCGCTGGCGCGGTGGTGCTCCCGGTCGCACTCGTGGCCGTTGCTCTAGTCCTCATGCTTGACTTGCACGGTCCGGCGGGCCTGATGCAGGGCCGGGTCGTGGGTGGCATCGCCCTGCTCGTAGTCTCCATGCTGGGGCTTATTCACCTCTTCGCGGGTGACCCGAGCGCCTGGGGGGATCGCATGTATGCCGGCGGCGCCGTCGGCGCCTGGACCGGCGGCATCCTCGCCGCGGGCTTTTCTAGCTACGTGGCCGTGCCGCTGCTCATCCTCGTCGTCATCTACGGCGCGCTCATGGTCACCGGGATCACCACCCGGCAGGCCTGGGACTTGGCCCGCGACTTCTTTGCAAGCCTGTGGGAGGACCGCGCCGCAGACGAGGATTTCGACGAGGACGCCGACGACCAGTATGGGCACGTCGACGACGACATCGAGGATATCGCCAACGGTCGCGAGCGCAGCCCGCGTACGACTCGCCCGGCAACGCCGCGGCGAACCTTTACGCCGCGCCCCTCGCGCCGCGTGCGCAGCGCGGATCCCTATGAGAACTATCCGGCCGACGATGCTGCAGCCGGCGGCGAGAGCCCCGCGCTGAGCTGGTCCACCCCGGAGCCTGCCGCGGAGGTCGAGGCCGAACCGGCCCCGCAGCCCACTCAGCAGATGCCGCGCCAGTCCGCGCCCAGGCCGCGCCCCGCAAGCGTAGGCGATACCGATGAGTTCCCCGCCGTGGCCGACGATGCCGCAGAGCCCACGCGCGCCCTCGGCCCGACCCAGGGATCGCAGCCGGCTCGCGCAGGAAAGCGCCATCAGTCTGTGGCAGACATCGTCAGCCAGGGGGCCGCGGGCGCCACGAGCGCGGCGAATGCCGCCGGCGCCACCGCAAAGGCGGCAGAGGCTAGTGTTGGCGCGGCCGGCGATGCCATCTCGGCGTCGCAGCGGGCCGTGCGCGAGGCGATCATCGCCCGCTCCGGCATGGATCCGCTGACCGGCAAGAACGTCGAGGCCGCCGCCGCGGCCGCGGGGGCCGCGGTGGGCGCCGCCGGTGGAGCTGCGGTGAAGGCCGCGCGGACGGCATCGGCAGGCTCTGCGCAGGAGGGGCAGGATTCTGCGACCCCGGCTCCGGCCGGGCGCCCGCAGCAGGAATACCACCTGCCGGAAACCTCCCTGCTCACCCCGGGTGCGCCGATGCAGGCGCGCACCGAGGTCAACGACCGTATCATCGAGGCGATCACTGAGGTCTTCCAGGAGTTCAAGGTCGACGCCCAGGTCACCGGCTTTAGCCGCGGGCCCACCGTCACCCGCTACGAGATTGAGCTGGGCCCCGGTGTGAAGGTCTCCAAGATCACCAACCTGCAGTCCAACCTGGCCTACGCCGTGGCCACCGAGAACGTCCGCCTGCTCACGCCCATTCCGGGCAAGTCCGCGGTCGGCATCGAGGTGCCCAACCCGGACCGCGAGATGGTCCGCCTGCGCGAGGTCCTCGACGCGCCTTCCATGGTGGCCTCGGACGATCCGATGCTCATCGGCCTGGGCAAGGACATCGAGGGCGAGTTCATCTCCTCGTCCATCCAGAAGATGCCGCACCTGTTGGTGGCCGGCTCTACCGGCTCCGGTAAGTCCGCCTTCGTCAACTCCCTGCTGGTCTCGCTGCTCACGCGCGCCACCCCGGAGGAGGTGCGCCTCATCCTGGTCGATCCGAAGATGGTGGAGCTGACCCCCTACGAGGGCATTCCGCACCTGATTACGCCTATCATCACGCAGCCGAAGAAGGCCGCGGCCGCCCTGCAGTGGCTGGTCGAGGAGATGGAGCAGCGCTACATGGACATGAAGTCCGCGCGCGTGCGCCATGTCCGCGACTTCAATGAGAAGGTGCGCTCCGGCGAGATTCAGGCCCCGGCCGGCTCGCAGCGGGAGATGCGCCCGTACCCGTACATCGTCTGCGTGGTCGACGAGCTGGCGGACCTGATGATGACCGCGCCGAAGGAGATCGAGGACTCCATCGTGCGCATCACCCAGAAGGCCCGCGCGGCCGGCATCCACCTGGTGCTGGCCACCCAGCGCCCGTCCGTCGATGTCGTCACCGGCCTGATTAAGACCAACGTGCCGTCCCGCCTGGCGTTCGCCACCTCGTCGATGACCGACTCGCGCGTCATCCTCGACCAGGCCGGCGCCGAAAAGCTCATCGGCATGGGCGACGGCCTGTTCATCCCGCAGGGCGGGCGCCCCATCCGCATGCAGGGCGCTTTCGTTGGTGACGACGAGATTCAGGCGGTTGTCGATGCCGCCAAGGCCCAGGGCGCCCCGAACTACACCGAAGGGGTCACCGAGGACAAGCAGGCCGATGCCAAGAAGGACATCGACGACGACATTGGAAAGGATCTCGACGATCTGCTCGAGGCCGTGGAGCTGGTCGTCACCTCGCAGCTGGGCTCGACGTCGATGCTGCAGCGCAAGCTGCGCATTGGTTTCGCCAAGGCTGGCCGCCTGATGGACCTCATGGAATCGCGCGGCATCGTGGGTCCCTCCGAGGGCTCGAAGGCCCGCGAGGTCCTCACCAAGCCCGAGGAGCTCGAGACCATGCTGTGGTACCTCAAGGGCGCGGATCCTGCCGATGCCCCCAAGGAGGTCCAGGAGCAGATGGCCGCCGAGGACGCTGGGGACGCTGACTCCGGGGTCATCGACGGCGAGGTCGTTACCGATAATTCCGCCGGCACCGAGGGCCCCGAAGGCTCCGGCGGCCGCGACGATGAGACCACCATCGTCCAGGCAACCTATAACCCGTCCTCGAGCGCCTTCTAGGGCACAACCCGCCGGATAGTGGGGCATCGCCAGCTAATGCTTGGCGATGCCCCTTTGTGCTTGCGGCGGCGAGCGTGTGGCCCCTGGGCGCGGGGGTCGTGTAGGGTGTGTGAGGTATTGGAGGGGAGTACCCCGAGCCTTTCGTCGCCGATCGTCAACACGGATTGCCTAGCGCGCCCGGTCGCGGCGGCCTGCTGCACGCAGGTGGGGGAGACCTCCGGTTTACTTATTCGTCAGTTAAGACCGGAGGTTTTATATGGGTGTCCCAGTCTGGGTCTGGGCCATCACCATCGTGGTGATTTTGGGCTTTTTCGTCTTCGATTTCTATTCGCACGTGCGTACCCCGCACGAGCCTTCCCTCAAGGAGTCTGGCTTCTGGACCGCGGTTTACGTGGTCATTGCCTTGTTATTCGGCGGATTCGTCTGGGTCTTGTGGGACCACGAACACGCCATGCAGTACTACACCGGTTATGTGACGGAAAAGGCGCTATCGGTCGATAACCTCTTCGTCTTCGCGCTGATCATGGGCGCGTTTAAGATCCCCCGCAAGTACCAGCAGAAGGTGCTGCTCATCGGCATCGTCCTGGCACTTGCCTGCCGCCTGGTATTCATCCTCCTCGGCGCGGCCGTCATCGCCGCCTGGTCGGATATCTTCTACATCTTTGCCATCTTCCTGCTGTACACGGCCATCAAGCTCATCGTCGACGAGATCCGCGATGCCGAGGAGACCGACCCGAATGACATGCGGGTTATCAAGTGGCTGCGCAAGGTAGTCCACGTCACTCCGCGCTACCACGGCGACAAGCTGATGCACCGCGAGGAGTCCGGCCCGCACAAGGGCAAGCGTGGCTTTACCCCGCTGTTTATCGCGCTGGTCTCCATTGGCCTGGTCGACGTGATGTTCGCGTTCGACTCCATCCCGGCCATCTACGGCATTACCTCCGAGGCCTTCTTGGTCTTTACCACCAACGCCTTCTCCCTGATGGGCCTGCGTCAGATGTACTTCCTGCTCGATGGGCTGCTCGACCGCCTGGTCTACCTGCCCTATGGCCTGGGTATCATCCTGGGCTTCATCGGCGTCAAGCTCTTTCTGCACGCCTTGCACGAGAACAACCTGCCGTTTATCAATGGCGGCGAGAATATCAACGCCGCGCCGGAAATCAGTACGGTGGGCTCGCTCTTGGTTATCGTGGGCACCCTGGTTATCACGGTGCTGGCTTCCATCTGGAAGAACAAGCGCGACGAGACCCAGGGCGGGGTGCACATCTCGCACAACCATTACGACTGGGACGAGGAGGGCAACAAGATTGTCCGCGACCGCCACGGCGAACTCGTGGGCTTTGCCTCCGAGCTGCCTAAGTCGCAGCTGCCCTAAAATCCAAACATTTTTTGTTGCCGGCCCCGCGGGGCCGGCATTTGTGGCTTAGCCGAAGAGTGCCCGGACCGGAGTCCACTCGCGCACGTCGCGGCCGTTGAGCACGCCCTCGAGGCGGTAGGGGTCGGCGTCCATGAGCTTTTCGATGTCGGCGACCGTGGTCTCCTCGTTGTCGCTCTGGACGATGATGAGAGCGCCACCCCTGGAGTCCGGGTGCGGGCCGGAGCCTAGGATCTGGCCGGCATCGAAGAGCTGGGAGGTGAACTCGCGGTGGCGCGGGCGCACCTCCTCCAGGCGGGGATCTTGGGGGTCGTAGTCGTAGCTTATAGCGAAGTATTTCATGGGGCTTAGCTTATCTTCCCTCGTGCCCGCGCGGGCGAGCACCGTGGGCCGGACGGGCCGGGGTACTATGACTGTTGTGACTTCACCCAGCTCTGCCTCTTCCTCGTCCGCCCCTGCGCCGCGGCCATCGAATTGGAATGTGCCGAACGTGCTCACCAGCCTGCGCATCCTTTTCATCCCGGTGTTCGCCTGGCTGGCTCTAAGCGGCCAGGAGTGGTGGGCCTTCGCCGCCTTCGTGGCGCTGATGGTAACCGACAAGCTGGACGGCGACATCGCCCGCAAGTACAAACTGGTCACCGATTTCGGCAAGATTGCCGACCCCATCGCGGACAAGGCCCTGATGGCCACCGCCCTGGTGTGCCTGAACCTGACCTATGGGCTGGGCTGGTGGGTAACCGCCGTCATCCTCGTTCGGGAGTTTGGTATTACCTTCTGGCGCATGGGCATGCTTCGCCAGGGCAAGGTGGTGCCGGCCTCCAAGGGCGGCAAGCTCAAGACGGTTCTGCAGTCGCTGGCTGTAGCCCTCTACCTGTGCCCGCTGCCGGAGTGGACGGACGCCGTTAGCTTTATCGTCATGCTCGCCGCCGTGGTGGTCACGGTGGTCACCGGCATTCAATACCTGCGCGACGGCCAGCGTGAAGACGCCGCCGGCCGCCCGACGGCGGGGGCGTAGGGCGCGATGCCGGCTCCAGTTAGCGAACCTGCGCACCTTGAGGCCCAGCAGCTGCTGGCCGCGCTGATGGAGCGGGGCCAGACCATCGCCACGTGCGAGTCTTTGACCGCAGGCTTAGCCGCGGCTACTTTGGCATCGGTCCCCGGAGCCTCGGGCGCGCTGCGCGGGGGGCTTATCACCTATGCCACCGAGGTTAAGTCCCATTTCCTGGGCGCGCCCGTAGCCCAGCTGGAGGCCCAAGGGGTGGTCTCGGCTGCCACGGCCGCCCAAATGGCCGCCGCCGCCCGCCGGGAATGCGGCTCGGACTGGGGGATGTCTTTTACCGGCGTGGCCGGGCCGGACCTGCAGGAGGGAAAGCCCGCCGGCACGGTCTTCGTCGGGCTCCAGGGGCCGGGGTATTCGCAGGAGTATGTGGTCCCGGGCCTTGGCGGTGGGCGCGAAGCGATTCGCGCCGGCGCCGTGGCTTATGCCTTCGAGCAGGCGGTAGCTGTAATTCGTGCCCTGAAATAAACAGCGGCTGGAAAAATTTTTCTGCCCTCTCGATCGCTTTAGGGAACAATTTCGGGGCTTTGCCCGTTTGACTTAGTGATGAACACGACTACTGCACTGCTTGATAAGCCACAGCTTGATAAGGCACACAGCTCTATCTCTGGACAGTCCACCACCGGTGCCACCCGCACCCCGGAGCCGCTCCTGCGTGAGGCCTTGGGGCTCACGCTGCGCGCCTTCCGCGCCGACAAGGGAGTGACCTTGCGGGAGCTCGCGGCCGTCGCCCACGTCTCGCCTGGCTACCTCTCCGAGCTGGAGCGCGGCCGCAAGGAGGTCTCTTCGGAGATGCTCGCAGCGGTCTGCCACGGCCTGGGCGCCACGGTGGCTGAGGTCCTGCTTGAGGCTGCCGGCAATATGGTGATGCCCAGCGTGGACGAGGAGCTGGCCAGCACCGCGCCCGCCGCGGCTGAGGCCTAGGGCTGGCATTGACCTTAACTGCTCGGCGCTGTGTGCGCCGGGTAAAATTTTTTCCAAGACTCCTTTCCCCTTTTTCGGCCCTTGCAGGCGGCGTGAGGCCGTCGGTGTGGCTACCATGGGGAAGGAAAAATCCTCTTAATAGATCATAGAAAGGCCGCGACGTGGCTAACCCATTTGTGAAGGCGTGGAAGTACCTGATGGCGTTGTTCGATTCCAAGATCGAAGAAAACGCGGACCCGAAGGTGCAGATCGAGCAGGCCATCGAGGAGGCCCAGCGCCAGCACCAGGAGCTCTCGCAGCAGGCCGCCGCCGTCATCGGCAACCAGCGCCAGCTGGAGATGCAGCTCAACCGCCGCCTGGGCGACATCGAAAAGCTTCAGGCCAATACCCGCCAGGCTCTGCAGCTGGCGGACCGCGAACGCGCCAACGGCAACGAATCCAAGGCGGTCGAGTACGAAAATGCTGCCGAGGCCTTCGCCGCACAGCTGGTTACCGCCGAGCAGGGCGTGGAGGATACCAAGAAGATGCACGACCAGGCCCTGCAGTCGGCCACGCAGGCTCGCCAGGCCGTCGAGCGTAACGCCGCTAGCCTGCGCGAGAAGGTCAACGAGCGTTCCAAGCTGCTGTCCCAGCTGGAGCAGGCCAAGATGCAGGAGAAGGTTGCTGACTCGCTGAACTCCATGAACCAGCTGACCTCCAATTCCTCGGCTCCTTCCCTGGACGCGGTGCGCGACAAGATTGAGCGCCGCTACTCCAAGGCCCTGGGCCAGGCTGAGCTCGCGGAGAACACCGTGGAAAACCGCATGCGCGAGGTCCAGCAGTCCGGCATCCAGATGGCTGGCCACTCCCGCCTGGAGCAGATCCGTGCGGAGATGAACTCCGAGTCCGGCAACAACGCTGTGACCGGCTCGAACCGCGAGGCCATCTCGGCTCCCAAGAATGAGTCCAACCCGGCCGCGGCTGACGATGCCGTCCAGCGCCGCCTGCGCGAACTGCGCGGCGAGCAGTAATGGCCTCATTGAGCCGCTAAAACTGATACAAACCCGGGCCGCAGGGCTCGGGTTTCGTCGTTTTGAGCTGTACCGGCGGCTAGTCGCCGACGCCGCGGGCCTGGAGGGCCTCGCCCATGGCGCGGGCCCGGCGCAGGGCACGGATGATGACGGGGGTCGCAACGGCCATCATCGATAGACCTGCCCCGCGGGCTTTGCGGGCATCGAGAACCTGATAGACGGTGTCAAACATCAGGGGGATGAGCCGGAGAGTCAAGGCCATTGTCAAGGAGATGGTCTCGACGGGCAGCCCGAAGCGGGCCAGGGGAGATAGCGCCTGCTCGAGGGATTCCAGGATGGCATCGACGGTGGAGGTCAGCGTCAACAGGAATGCCAGCAGCATCGCGGATAGAAGCGTTAGCGCCATGACCGCGGCGAACGTGAAGTCCTTGGCCCACCACTGGAAGCCCGCCAAGGGGATGAGCAGAATGAGCGGCGGCCAGATCTGGCCCCAGGCCACCTTGGCCGGTATTCGGGCAAGCGGGTAGAGGGCAAGCGCGAAGGCCGTCACTCCCAGTGCCACGGGCACCGTGCGAACCGCGATGGTGGTCACGATCAGGAAGAGTAGAAGGAAAGCGATCTTGAGGCTGGGCCGCATGCGGTGCAGGAAGCTATCGCCGGGCACGTAGACCGATAAGGGTAGGTTGTCTCTTTTCAACGCCATGGGGTGCTTTCTCTAGAGCGGGCGCGAGGCCATGAGCTGGGTATAGAAATCTAGCACCTCGTCGGGGCGGCCGTCGGCGGCGATCCGATGGCCGTCGATGCAGATGACCC
>CAVFKS010000085.1:0-8669 GCA_963623015.1 Clostridia bacterium | reverse complement strand
CCCGGTGGGAAGAAACCGTAGAGGCGCTGACCCAGGCCGGCCACACGGAGGTGGAGCCGGGAAGCGCCGAGATGTGGATCTTCAACGGCCAGCCGGGGGAGTTTCCCGCGCAAGCCGCCGGCCCCGCCCTGCCGGAGAGCCTGCGGGTAGTCCAGGTGCCCTTCGCCGGCGTCGACCACATCCTGGATCTCGTGCGCGAGGCCCAGCGGCTGCGCCCGGATGTGGTCTGGTCCAATGCCGCGGGGCTCTACGATGCCACCGTGGCCGAGTCCTGCCTAGGGCTCCTGCTGGCCCAGCTGCACGCCCACAAGCGGGTCGGCCGCAGCTGGGACAACCGCGACGAGGTGGAGGCGCACACCAGCTTCCTCAGCGATGGCGCGACGGTGGCCATCGTGGGTGCCGGGGGCATCGGCAGAAAGCTCATTGAGCTGCTGGCGCCCTTTGCCCCGCGGGTCATCGCGGTCAACCGCTCGGGAAGGCCGGTGCCGGGCGCGCACGAGACCTACCCCCAGACTGAGTTGGCTAAGGTGTGGCCGCGCGCGGATTATGTGGTGCTGCTGGCCCCGCTTACCGATGAGACCCACCACCTCCTCGACGCGGAGGCCCTGGCGGCCCTGCCGCGGCATGCCGTGGTAGTCAACGCCGGGCGCGGGCCCCTGGTAGACACTGACGCCCTGGTGGCCGCGCTGCGGGAGGGCAGCATCGCCGGCGCGGCGCTCGATGTCACCGACCCGGAGCCCCTGCCGGACGATCACGCGCTGTGGGCGATGCCCAACGTGGTGATCACCCCGCACGTGGCCAACCCGCCGTACTCGGTGCGCCGGCGCATCGGCGGGCATGCCGCCCGGGTGGCCCAGGCCTTAGCGGCAGGCGAGGAGATCGCCACGCGCATCGACGCCACGGCCGGCTACTAGCGGGGGCGGCTAGGATTTAGACCTATGAGCACGCAGAGAGACGAAGTCCTAAGCCTTGCCCGCGCCGCCAAGGCCGTGGCCCCGGTGACCGCGCGGCTGTCTACCCCGCGCAAAAACGAGGTCCTGCGCGCGGCCGCCGCAGAACTTTCCGCGCGAGCAGGGGAGATCCTCGCCGCCAACGCCCAAGATCTGGAGGCCGGCCGCGCCGCCGGGATGACGGATTCGCTGCTGGACCGGCTGGCGCTGGATGCAGCCCGGATTGAGGGCATTGCCGGCGGTCTGCGCCAGGTCGCCTCCCTGGCCGACCCGGTGGGTGAGGTCGTGGCCGGCCGCACGATGGACAACGGCATCCAGATGAAGCAGGTCCGCGTGCCGCTGGGCGTGATGGGTATGGTCTTTGAGGCCCGCCCGAACGTCACCGTCGACGCCTTCGGCCTGGCACTCAAGTCCGGCAACGTGGCGCTGCTGCGCGGGTCGAAGTCCGCCAAGGCCTCCAACGCGGCACTCGTTGCCGTCCTCCAGGACGTCTGCGAGCGCTTCGGCCTGCCGCGCGAGGTGGTGCAACTGTTGCCGTGCGAGACCCACGACTCCGTCCAGGATCTCATCACCGCCCGCGGGCTGGTCGACGTGGTCATCCCCCGGGGCTCGGCGCGCCTCATCAACGCCGTGGTCGAGCACGCCACCGTGCCCACCATCGAGACCGGCACGGGCAACTGCCACTTCTACGTCGACGCCTCGGCGGACCTGGACCAGGCCATCGCGCTGGTCATCAACGGCAAGACCCGCCGGCCTTCGGTCTGCAACGCCACCGAGACCGTCCTGCTCGATGCCGCGCTTGACGATGCCTCCCAGCGCGCCGTCCTCGACGCCCTCGCCGCCGCCGGGGTCACCGTCCACGCCGACGCCCCGATCGCCGGGTTTGACGCCGTGGCCCCGGTGGAGCAGTGGGACGAGGAATTCCTCACCCTCGACATCCGCGCCAAGGTCGTCGACGGCGTGGCGGGTGCCATCGCGCACATCGCGGAGCACACCACCGGCCACACCGAGGCGATCGCCGCCCAGGACGCGGGGGTGCTGCTGGAGTTTGCCAACGAGGTCGACGCCGCCGCGGTGATGCTCAACGCCTCCACCGCGTTTACCGACGGCGAGGTCTACGGCATGGGCGCCGAAATCGGCATCTCCACGCAGAAGCTCCACGCCCGCGGGCCGATGGCCCTGCCGGAGCTGACGTCGACGAAATGGATCCTGCAGGGCACCGGACAGACTAGGTTGTAGATTATGCGCAAGGTTGCAAGTTTTCTTATCGCCGCGGTCATGGGCGCCGGCCTCGCGGGCGCCGGGCCGGAAGCAGCGGCGGCCCCGGGGGCATCGGCAAGCTCATGCCCTGAACTAGTAGTCCTGGCAGCCCGGGGCTCGGATCAAAACACCGACCAGGGCGAGTACCACGGGCCCACCTCCTACGGCGGACGGGCCTCCGCGGGCTGGGAGGGGCCGAACTTTACTGCCTTCTTCAACTACGTGGAGGCGCGGCACCCGGGCACCATGTCCCGCGTGCAGGTCTTAGGGCTCGACGAGGACGCCTACCCCGCGGCTATGGGCCTGCCAGCGCTGGCGCAGGAGGGCCAGACCCTCACCCCGTGGGGCGTTATTGCCCGGCTGGCAGAGATCGCCCCGCAGATCCCGGGGTTGTTAGCGCAGACCCCGCAGGCCGTGGTGGGGTCGGTGCGCACCGGGATCGACCGCGCACCGGGGGTATTGCGCGCCTGGGAAGAGGGTACCGGCTGCCGCCCGGACGTGGTGGTCGCGGGCTATTCCCAAGGCGCCATCGTGGGCACCGCCATCGAACGGGAGCTGGCGGCTACCGGTCGGCTGCGCGGGGCGATGTACTTCGGCAACCCGCTGCGGGCTGGCACCGGGATGGCCGCGTGGTTGCCGCAGGCCGCTGGTATCCAGCCGGCCGCGGACATTGCCCGGATCGATTACTGCCTGAGTGGGGATTTCGCCTGCGACCTCACTGTCGGCAGCGCGGTGGAGGCCCTGCAAACCAAGGCTCGGCGGCACGCCTCCTACTTCCTCGATGCCGCCCAAGGCCGGCCCACCGCCGGCGATTCCACCCCGGCGGACACGTTTGCCGCCTGGGTGGGGACCTCCCGGTGGTAGGGTCTTAATTCGGTATCTCTAGCTGGCGTGTTCTCGCGCTGAAAAACCGGAAGGTCTACTCAAAAGTGTTTTCTCGTCTCTTCGGTGCCGCCCGCGCCAAGGCCGCTTCCACCGTGGCGGCCGCCGCGGCCGTGGCCGGCCTGGTACTTGTCCCGTCTGCTCTCAACGCCCCGGCTGCCGATGCCGCCGTGTGCCCCGCCGTTGTCGTCGTGGCCGCCCGCGGCTCCGGGCAGAGCGCCAACCCTGCCCCGGCCTGGTACTCCAACCAGGGCGGGTTCGCCTCCAATGGCTGGGAAGGCGATACCGTCCGCGCCATGCTGCAGCGCGCCGAGGGCCGCTACGCCGCCACCCATGGCGGCAACTCCATGATGAAGGACGTCTACGTCATGGGACTTAGCCCCAACGACTACCCGGCCACCTTCCCGGACTACTTCGTGCCCAACGTGGCGCAGCCGACCACCTTCGATGACGTGGTGAGCATCGTCGCCGCCTGGGCGCAGCCGGTGCTGAGCATGGGGCTCAATGCGGCCACGCAGTTTAACTACTCGGTGCAGACCGGCCGCCGCGGCGTGATGAACGCCATCGACGGCTATGAGCGCGCCAGCGGCTGCCGCCCGCAGTACATCCTCACCGGCTTTAGCCAGGGCGGGATGATCCTCACCGAGCACGAGCGCGAGCTGGCCCACCGCGGCCAGCTCGCCGGCGCCCTCTACGTGGGCAGCCCCATGGTTGCCGCGGGCGACCCGGCCACCGTGGGCAGCGCCTCGCCCATGGGCGGCATGCTCGGCTGGGCGCCGCTGATTAACACCCGCCACGCCGCCGCCACGCCCAACCGCATCAACTACTGCCTGCCCACGGACACCGTGTGCGACATCTCCCCGGACAACCTCCGCGAGGCCGCTACCCGCGGCACCGACCACGGCATGTACTTCGCCCGCGGCTTCGCCTGGGACGACCAGGTCTTCGACGCCCTGGGCCGCTGGGTAGACCAGGCGCGCTTCCGCTAGGCCCCGCCGGCCCGGCGGGCGCGCAGAAGGGGATATACTTTCCGTCCATGACGCAGCGAATTGGCATCATGGGCGGAACTTTTGATCCCATCCACAACGGACACCTCGTCGCCGCCAGCGAGGTGGCGCACCGCTTCGCCTTAGACCAGGTGGTCTTTGTGCCCACCGGCCAGCCCTGGCAGAAGGCGGCCCGCCGCGTCTCCGACGCCGAGCACCGCTACATCATGACGGTCATCGCCACCGCTCCCAACCCGCGGTTCCGCGTCTCGCGCGTGGACATCGACCGCGCCGGGGCAACCTATACCATCGACACGCTGCGCGACATCAACCAGCTCTTTCCTGACGCCGAGCTGTACTTCATCACCGGCGCCGACTCCTTGGCCGGGATTACCAGCTGGCGCGACTGGGAGACCATGCTGGAGATGGCCCACTTTGTCGGCGTGACCCGCCCCGGCTACGAGCTGACCACGCAGATGCTGCCGGAAGACGCCCGCGACTCGATTACCTTGATTGACATCCCGGCCATGGCGATTTCTTCCACCGACTGCCGCGAGCGCGCACTCAGCGGCGCCCCCGTGTGGTACCTGGTGCCCGACGGGGTGGTGCAGTACATGTCCAAGAACCGGCTCTATACCCCGGACGAGAACCGGGTGCTCGATCTCAACTAGCCACGCCCGGGCCGGCTGGCTAGGTAAAATCGCGGCGGGCGTGCGAAACTAGAGTTTAACGTGAAAGGAATACCTCCATTGTCTATTACTGACCTTGCCCGCCGCATGGCCGAGACCGCGGCCCTGGCCGCGGCGGAGAAGCTGGGCGGCAACATCGCCGCCGTCGACGTCTCTGACGTCCTCGCGATCACGGAAGTCTTCGTCATCGCCTCCGCCGACACCGAGCGCCAAGTCGCCGCCATCGTCGAAGAAGTCGAAGACGAGATGACCAAGCAGGGCTGGGAGCCCAAGCGCCGCGAGGGCAACCGCGAATACCGCTGGGTGCTGCTCGACTACGGCAACATCGTCGTCCACGTCCAGCGCGTGCAGGAACGCGAGTACTACGGGCTCGACCGCCTCTACCACGACTGCCCGCTAGTCGAGGTCCCCGGCCTGCCCGCCCCGGAGCGCCCGGGCGACTGGGGCTCCGAAGTCAACCCCCGCGAGGTCGACGACATCGACCAGATCCAGCTCGCCGGGCCGGACCCGCTAGACGACGAGGAAGTCTAGCCCGCATGAGCCGCAGTCTGATTCTCATCCGCCACGGGCAGACCATGTATAACGCCACCGGGCGCATGCAAGGCCACCTGGATACCGAGCTCTCCGAGCTCGGCTATGCGCAAGCGGAGGCTGCGGCGGCGCTTTTGCGCGAAAAAAACATCTCCTACATCGTCGCCTCCGACCTGCGGCGCGCCCGCGAGACCGCCCGGGTTATCGCCGAGTGCCTGGGCCTAGAGGTACATGTCGATGCCCGCCTGCGCGAGACCAACCTCGGCCAGTGGCAGGGCTCGACCTCGGCGGAGGTCGACGAATCTTATCCCGGCGCGCGCGCCATCTGGCGCCACGACCCCACCTGGGCCCCGCCCGGCGGGGAGTCGCGCATCGATGTGGCGCGCCGTGCCCGTCCGGTCATCGACGAGCTCATGCGCACCCACACCGGCTGGGACTCAGGTCCCGTCCTGGTGGTCGGACACGGCGGCGCCATCGGTGCGTTGACCAGCGCGCTGCTGGGATTTGGCGCGGAGCAGTACGGCCTGCTCTCCGGCCTGCGCAACACGCACTGGTCGCAGCTTACGGCCCGCCCGCGTTTCGATGCCGCCTGCCCGAATAATCCCGTAGGCTTCAACGCCGCCAACGTGGATTCGGCCACGTGGTACTGCGACGGCTGGAACATGGGCGGCCAGGTCGCAGGTGGCGCGGGGGCGGACGTCTAGTGGCCGTTCGCGTAGTAACGGATTCCGCGGCGGGGCTGCCGGCGGAAATCATCGACGAGCTCGGCATCACTGTCCTCGACCTCCATGTGATGGACACCGAGGGCAAGGAGGGCGCCGTTGAGCTGTCCACCTCCGGCCTGTCTGCCCTTGAGCTGGCCGCCGCCTACGGGCGTGCCGCCGAACAGTCCCGCCGGCCCGGCCCGGACGGCGCGCCCCGGGAGGACGGCGTGCTGGCGGTGCACCTGTCCAGGGAGCTGTCGTCGACGTGGTCGGCGGCGGTGACCGCCTCGGGCGTGTTCCCGGATACGGTGCGGGTGCTGGACTCGGCATCGGCAGGCATGGTGCAGGGCGCGGCCGCGATGACGGCGGCCAAGCTGGCCCAGGACGGCGCGGATCTAGATGAGTGCTACGCCGCCGCCCAGGACGTGCTCACACGCGGGGCGACGTGGGTCTACGTCCAATCCACCGAGGATCTGCGCAAGTCGGGGCGCATTTCTACCACCGCGATGATGATTTCCGCAGCACTATTGGCTACTAAGCCCATCCTGGCCATCCAGGGCGGCAAGCTCGAGCTGGTGGGCAAGACGCGCACGCAGACCAAGGCCTTTACCAAGCTGGTGGAGTTAGTCCAGGAGCGCGCCGGGGGTGAGGCCTGCTTCGTGGCCATCCAGCACAACGATGCCCCCGATGCCGCCGATGCCCTCCAAGGGCTCCTCGAGGCCGTCCTGCCCGCGGAGAGCTCGATTATGGTGCTGCCGTTGAACGTGGTGACCGCGGTGCACACCGGGGCCGGGGCCATTGGTGTGTCGGCGGTCTTTAGCCGCCCGGAGGTGTCAGCGCCCAAGCCGCATTTCCCGGCCTTCGGCGCGCGCCGCGGGGATGCGGACGCGGATATTTAAAACTATTTGGGCCTGAATTCGTATTTAGAATCGGGGCAAATCGATTCTCCCTGTGGATAACTAGGCCCCGGCGCGCCGGGTTTTGCCTGTTCGGGTTTAAACGCTTTTCGTTATCCACAGGATCACGGCCCGCGCGGGGGCTTGCCCTAGAGGTTTGCGCGGAAGTCTTTTAGCGTCGGGGACATGAAATTTTCGCCAGGACAAACCACTGGCGCCGGCCGCCTGCGGGAGCTCGTGCGCCCTACCGGGGAAGAGGATTTGCTCCACGTGGAGTACCCGCGCCCGCGCCTGCGCGTGCCGGTGTGGCAGGCCGCGCTCGCCGCGGTGATCCTGGTGGCCGGGGTGTTGGTGTGGATGGGGTTGCGTGCCGCGCCCGCCGAGCCCTGGCCTGCCGATGCCGCCTTCCCCTCCGCCGGCCCCGGCGACCACAGCCCGGTGGTCGATAGCACGCAGCCGCCGCAGGACATCGTGGTCTCCGTGGTCGGGGAGGTCGACAACCCCGGCCTGATCACACTCGCCCCGGGCGCGCGGGTGGCGCAGGCCCTGGAGCTGGCGCGCCCGCGGCCGCACGCCAACATCACGGATTTAAACCAGGCGCAGAAGCTTGCCGATGGCCAGCAGATCCACGTCCCCGCCCAGGGCCAGCCGCTGCCGGCGGGCGGGCTCATCGCCGGCGGCTCAGGTAGCTCGGGCGGCGCAGGGGGCGCGGCAGTCGGGGAGCCCACCGAGGCGGGGCTTATCAACCTCAACACCGCGTCCGTCGCCGAGCTGGTCGAGCTCAAGGGGGTAGGCCAGGTTACGGCGCAGGCCATCGTGGAGTTTCGCGAGTCCCGCGGCGGGTTTAGCGCCATCGAGCAGCTGCAGGAGGTCAGCGGCATCGGGCCGTCGAAGTTCGCGCAGATATCCCCGCAGGTCACCCTATGAGCGAGCTGCGCTGGGCGCCCGCGGCCGCCGTCGCCTGGGCGGTGTTGCTGAGCCCGTGGCCGTGGCTGGGACTGGCGTTGACCGCCGCTGCGGCACTGGCCGCCGTGCACCTGCGCCAGCCCGGGCAGGCGGTGCTGCTGGCAGGAGTCGGCCTGGCGGCGGGCATCGCCGGGCTGGGGGAGCCCGCGCCCACGTGCAAGGTCTCCGCGCGGCCGTCGCTGGGCGAGCACGGGTGGACCATCCGGCTGGGCCAGGACGTCTACTTTGCCAGCGAACTTCCCGAAGTAGAAGGCTTTGCGGGACTGCCACCGGGCACGTGCCTGGACCCGGACACCCTGGAGGTCCTCGCGCCGCCGCAGGGGTGGGCGGCATTCGCGGCGCGGGTCACGCAGCGCTTCCAGGCCGAGGTGCAGGCCCGCACCGGCCCGGCGGCCCATGGGCTCATCCCGGGCGTGGTGCTGGGGGATACCTCCCTGCAGTCCGAGGCCGAAAAGCAGGTCTACATCGACACCGGCCTGAGTCATCTAAGTGCGGTGTCAGGCGCCAATATCGCCCTGGTGACCACCACCGCGGCGGTGGTGCTGCGGCTGATTGGTGTTAGCCCGCGCGTGCAGGTTCTAGGCTCCCTGCTGGCGATGGCCGCCTTCGTCGGCCTGGTCGGCCCCGAGCCGTCGGTCCTGCGCGCCACCGTCACCGGCGTGGTAGGGCTTTTGGCCGTGGTCAACTCCTCCCGCATGCAGCCGGCGCACGCCCTCGCGCTCGGCGTGGTGGGGCTGCTACTTGTCCAGCCGTGGCTGGCGGAAAGCTTTGGCTTCGCGCTATCGGTGGCGGCCACGGCGGGCAT
>CAVFKS010000084.1:0-8682 GCA_963623015.1 Clostridia bacterium | reverse complement strand
CGTTTGGCTGTGGAGGCGCCGCAGCTTTTGCAACGCCATCGGCTGGTGCCTTTGCTGGTCGTACCGTTGCGTTTCATGGTGCCGACGCAGTGGCAGCGAGGGTGATTCTTGGGGATTAGGCAACAAGACCGGCACCATCGCCTAGCACATAATGGGCGCCACATCGTGGATCTACTGCTTCAGGACCGCATATATGCTCTTGGAGCATATATATCCCAGAAGGCTGCAGGTCAACACCTAAAAATCAGCGAATCTAGACACACTTTTTGACCCTTTACCCTTGGCCCGCGGGTGCATTCGCGGGCCAACCGGATGTCACTCCGGCAGCGGAAGGTCCCATGTCTCAAGCTGCTGAATCACAGTGGGGGCGTTGCGGACGAGAGTAGTTTTCCAGGGAACGCTGCCGTCCTTCTGGAGCCTCCCGATGAGAACGATAGGGTGGACCCCTAGGTGGCCGGCCTTCTCTTCGATCCAGCTAAAATGCACTCGACCAGGAACAGCCGGCAGGGGTCGGGATATGGCGAGTTTGCTCGCTAACTGGTCTGCCTGAGCTTCCTTGTTGGTGCCGTCGCCTGATAGGTCATCGAGGATGACCCCGCCGTCATCGGTAAGATGGCCCAAAAGGATATGGGCGACTTCGTGCAACAGGGTGAAAAGTACCTTGTCGAGTCGCCGCCCCCGTCCTGATAATCCAATCACCGGGTGACCGCTGACCATCATGGCGCAGCCATCGAGCTTTCCGCTTGGGAAGGACTCCACGTAAACCAGTTTCACTCCTGCCTCGGCAAACAGCGCCTGAAAGTCGCTAAAAGCCTGTGGATCGCGTGCCCTACGGGAAAGCGTCCCGGCAAGCTCTTCTAGGGCGGAGGGGGAGTAGGGGGCAGCGTCCAAGGAGGCGGCGCTTGCTCTAACGCAGGCTGCCCATGCTGCTTGCAAAGAGGTGACATTCTCCTCGTCGTTGCTCCGTCGAGCTGCGAAGTTTAACGCCGAAGGGCCTTCAAAAGAGTCTTTGCCGAAGAGCTTCAGCACTTCCTGGGTCTGGCCTTCCGGGTCGGTGGACTTGATGTATCCTCGCTTGGTGAGCAGGGAGACCGGTGCTAGTTCTTGTAACTGGGCACGGGTCTTTACTGCGTGGAGGCTCTCCTGGATGTGGGGGTCCTGAGACTGCTTCCACAGTAGGTACGAGTCCTGGAGGTTTAGCCAGAACTCCGCGGAAGTCCCTAAGGCTGCACCGATCTGAGCGGCAGACTCGCGCGTGATCTCCTTCTTTCCAGAAATAATCTCTGAGACAAACTGTGCTGGGCGCCCGAGAACTTCAGCGAAATCGGCCTGAGTCCAGCCGCGAGCTTCCAGCTCGTCGGCGAGGATCTCTCCGGCTGGGAATAGCTCCGCCGCTAAGGATGTAGTCATGGGTTCACCTTCTCTCAGTGGTAGTCCACCAGTTCAATAACGATGACCAGACGGCCATCGCTGTCGGTTGCGAATTTGAGGATGAGCCGGAACTGCTTGTTTAGGCGGATCGAAGAGGTTCCGGCGCGGTCCCCTTTAAGTTGTTCGAGGCGTAGTGACCGCATGGCGCGCAAGTCACGTTCATCCGCCGCTGCGGTCAAGATCTGGATTTTCTTGTGGTAGGCCTTGACGATGTCCGGGCCCCACCGTTTCGGGGTGTAGGAGGCATCCTCAGCTGCTTTTCTAAGCTCGTCATTTTTGTAGAGGATGCGCACCAAGTCCACCTCGTCCAGCTTGCCGATGCCGCGCCCATGTGACGTGACCTATCCTTCTTTACTCGACTGGGCGTCATCACCCTTGATATGAACAACACTATCCAAGTAGTGCTGGCTTTGCAAGGCTGGAGTGGGGACTTTAGAAAGGGACATCGTCAAACTGGCAATTCCTGCTACGGGTTGGGTAGCCACCGGCGCTAGGTGAAGTGCCCCAGGTCTTGTTCCGTTTGAGTAGATGGGAAAATGTGGAATATGCCAAGATAATTTGACCAGGATGCGAAGGATCGAGTGGTCCGTCTTGTTGAAGTTCGCATTGTGGCAGAAAGCATGTCGATGCAAGCCGCCTGCCAGGCTGTGGCCTATCCCGACCGCTTCGACAAATACCTGTAGAAATCAGCCCCCGCACACAAGCAGTTTGACACGCTCGTCGCCTACGTCGATGACGTAAATGCTGACTATTTCCATCAACAGAGAAATTGCCCGTTAGCCATCTAGCCCTTCATTGCCAGCGGCAGCCATTTACCCCTTTCGGGTTAATCGATTCGCAAATTTGGGTCGGCGCGGGGACAATATTCGAGGCTTGGACAACGAGACATGTGGCGCTGCCTGACTGAAGCAGCGCGTAAATCTGATGACGCCACCGTGAGCCTTCGTTCTTATTTTCCCCGAGTATGAGAGGTATTATGGCTTCCTCGGTCCAAGGTTCTGAGAGGAATCGATCTCAGACCATCATGATTGCTGCGGCACTCGCAGCCTTCCTAGCAACTTTTAACGAGACCTTCCTCAACGTTGGTTTTACCCCCATCATGGCCGATTTCGGTATCGGCGTTTCCACGGTGCAATGGCTGGCCACCGCCTATATGCTGGGCGCGGCCGTCATGACGCCAACCTCGGGCTTTTTCATCGCCCGCTTCAATACCAAGTCGCTGTTCCTTGCGACGGCCTCATTCCTAGTCATCGGCGGCGTCGTTACGGTGTTTGCCCCGAATATCACTGTGCTGCTCCTGGGTAGGGTCATCCAGTCCTTGGGCACCGGCCTGCTGGTGCCCATCGGCATGATGATTACGCTGACTACTGCGCCGAAGCCAAAGATTGGCAAGTACATGGGCATCATGGGGTCAATGACCACGCTGGGGCCCTCCATCGCTATCTTGGCCTCCGGCGTCATCTTGGAGGTCAGCGACAATAACTGGCGCGCCCTGTGCATGGTGTTCACGGCGCTTGCTGCGATCGTGTTCTGCGTCGGGGCGGCCACCGTTTACAACATCTCCGAGCAGGTCAAGGCCAAAATCGATGTGACCTCCGTGGTGCTCATTGCCGTTGCCCTCATCGGGGTGATGTATGGCGTCTCCACCATCTTCGGCCCGGCCAAGGTGGTGGCCGTTATCGCTTTCGTTATTGGCGCCGCCGCGCTGGCAGCATTCGTACTCCGCCAGAACCGGATTACCAACCCGCTCATCAACTTGGCCCCGCTGAGCGTATTCCCGTTCGCCGCGGGCGTGTCCATCAACGTCATCGCCCTCGTCATCGTCTTCGCGATGAATATCCTGGTGCCCACGCACCTACAGTCCGTGCAGGGAGTCTCCGGGCTGACCGCCTCCCTGGTGTTATTCCCGGCCATCATGTTAGCCGCCGTGTTCGGACCGATTTCGGGCATGATCTTCGATGCCAAGGGCCCGAAGTGGCTGCTGCCCATCGGTATGGGGCTCATGGCTGTCTTTGCCCTGGTCACCTCGTACATGATGCGGGTTGATACCTTGTGGCTCATCACGCTGGTGTACATCCCAGCGATTTTGGGCTCCGCCTTGGCCATCGGCCCGGTTCAGTCTTTCGCGTTGGGATCCTTGCCGCGCCACCTCAACGGCCATGGCGTGACCATCTTTTCTACCTCGTTCCAGGCGGCCGGCTGTGTCGGCACGGCATTGTCCACCGGCATCTATGGCGCGGTGACCGCTAGCTCGGCTGGCGATGCCAACGCCGGCTTCCTGTGGGTGGGCATTGTCCTGTTCGTGCTAGCTGCCGTTGGCGTGGTACTGGGCTACACCGGCACCCGGGCGCAGGCCACGCCCGCAGTTTCTGCGGAGCCGATTGCGGCAGATTCCCTGGTTGCCCGCCTGATGCGCACGGACATCTACGCCCTGACGCCGGATACGACTATCCGCCAGGCGCTGCACCTATTCGTGAAGAAGAAGATTTCGGGCGCCCCGCTTCTGCGCGGCAATAAGCTGGCCGGCTTCGTCTCCGACGGTGACGTGCTCCAGGCTATTGGCGACCAGGTTCCGGCGTTTACCACGCCCTATGCGTTGCTCATCAATGAAAGCTCCAGCGAGTTTGAAACTGACGTGGCGGCCGTGCTGGATAGCCCCGTTTCTGCGGTGGCCACGCGCTCGGTCATCACAGTCAACGTTAACGACGACCTGGGGTCCATCTCGGCGGTGCTCTCCGATAAGCACCTGAAGAAGGCCCCGGTGGTTGACGATGACGGCAATGTGGTTGGCGTCATCAACCGCTCTGACATCAACCGGTACCTCGTCTCCACCTACGTGTCGGTCTAAAACCGGCAGGCACCGGCGGGCCGGCCCGTGTGAGACTCGGTCGAGTGCAGCGGCCCGCTGCGCAACTGGGACTTAGATGTCCAGCCCTTAAGTTACGATTATCTGCATGCTGACACGAAACGACGATCATCGCGTCTTGACTGAGTCCCAACGCCGCCAGGCTGCTGAGAAATTTGCGGAGACCTGGAAGGGCCGCGGGTATGAGAAGGGGGACACCGCCCACTTCTGGAATCAGCTTCTGGGCGAGGTCGTCGGTATGGAGGACATCGTCACGGCCGTTCGCTACGAGGAGCGCACGAAGGACCGTGGGTTTATCGACGTCGTCATCCCGGACGCGAAGACCATGATCGAGCAGAAGTCGCAGGAGATTGATCTGGATAAGCCGGAGCTGCGGCAGGGCCAGATGGTCACCCCGTTTGAACAGGCTTTTAGGTACGCGAACTCGCTGCCTAATAGCCAGCGGCCGGATTACATCATCGTCTCCAACTTCCGTGAATTCCGCATCCATGATCTGGATTCCCCGCAGCGGGACACGGAGTTCGTGTCATTTAGGCTGGATGAGCTGTCCGAGCAGTTCCATCTCCTTGATTTCCTCATTGCCCCGCAGCTGGCGCTCCGCAAGCGTGAAGAGCGCGTTACTATCGATGCCGGTGAGCTCATCGGCAAGCTCTATCAGGCCCTGCGCACGCAGTACATTGACCCGGATAGCGAGGCTAGCCAGCATGCACTCAACGTGCTGTGCGTGCGCTTGGTGTTCTGCCTTTTCGCCGAGGACGCCGGGCTGTTCCCGAAGGATGCCTTCTACGCGTACTTGCAGGGCGCCCAGGTTAACTTTGCCCGGCAGGCGTTGCTCAATCTCTTCGAGGTCCTTGACACCCCGCTGGGGGAGCGCGACCCTTACCTGAGTCCCGAGTTGGCGGCTTTCCCATATGTCAACGGTGGGCTGTTTAACCGGGACGTCACCGGCCGGATTGAGATTCCTAACCTCACTGAGGAGATTTACACCCTGCTCATTGAGGAAGTCGCGCGTGATACCAACTGGGCGGAGATTAGCCCCACCATCTTCGGTGGCGTCTTCGAGTCCACGCTGAATCCGGAAACGCGCGCCGCCGGCGGCATGCACTACACCAGCCCGGAGAACATCCATAAGGTCATCGACCCGCTCTTCCTGGATGCTCTAACGGCGGAGCTCGACAGCATCGTCCACACGGCGGGCGTTACCGCGAGCAAGAAGAACAAACAGCTGACGGCATTCCACGACAAGATCGCGGGGCTGACTTTCTTCGACCCGGCCTGCGGCAGTGGCAACTTTCTGACGGAGACTTATATCTCCCTCCGCCGCTTGGAAAACAAGGTCATCTCTGAGCTCAACAACAACCAGACCACGCTGAGCTTTGGCGATGACGTCACGCCGCTCAAGGTTTCCCTGAACCAGTTCTATGGCATCGAGATCAACGACTTCGCTGTCTCCGTCGCCTCCACAGCCTTGTGGATCGCACAACTGCAGGCCAACATCGAAGCCCAGACTATCGTTACCCAGGTCATCGAGGACCTCCCATTGCGCGATGCCGCGCACATTCACCAGGGCAATGCCTTGCGCACCGACTGGAAGGAGATTATCGATCCGTCGGAGTGTGATTACATCATCGGCAACCCGCCGTTCCTTGGCTACTCGCGTTTGAGCGATGAGCAGAAACAGGACCGCCTCGATATCTTCGGCAAGGGCGGCGGGGTACTCGATTATGTGGCCTGCTGGTACCGCCGTGCTGCTGAGTTCATGCAGGGCACACAATGTGAGGCCGCACTGGTTTCTACAAATTCCATCTGTCAGGGCCAGCAGGTCGAACCCCTATGGAAGCCGCTGTTCGATATGGGCATCACCATCAACTTCGCTCACCGAACCTTCACGTGGTCGAATGAGGCCACGGATCAGGCGCACGTGTT
Source organism: Clostridia bacterium (assembly GCA_963623015.1). Classification (GTDB taxonomy): domain Bacteria; phylum Actinomycetota; class Actinomycetes; order Mycobacteriales; family Mycobacteriaceae; genus Corynebacterium. The sequence goes on along the minus strand of CAVFKS010000084.1, from coordinate 2,459 downwards.
TTGCGTGATCGTAGGGTTCTCACACGTTGCACGCGGTACCAAGCAGCTCTGGACGTACCGTAAGGCGACGAAGGAAGAGCGCATGGACGGTGCTCCGCGCGAGATCGGCCAGGAGAGCAACCCAGACAACATCAACGGCTATCTTGCTGATGCGCTTAGTGTATTCATCACTCGCCGCCGTAAGCCAATCAGCGACGTGCCAGCAATGGCGCAGGGTCTTAAACCAACCGATGGGGGAAACTTCCTGTTTACCCAGGAAGAGTATGAAAAGTGCATCGAAGAGCATCCTGAAACTGTCGCGTATATCCGACCTTTTTCGATGGGAGCCGACTTTATCAATGGAAAGCCCCGTTACTGTCTCTGGCTAAAGGATGTCTCTCCGCGAGAGATCGCGCAAAACCAATTATTGCGGGAGCGTGTGCAGGCTGTTCGAGATATGAGGCTAAAGTCCACCAAGCTCGCTACACGGAAAAAGGCGGATACACCGTGGCTATTTGATGAAATTAGGTACCTGGGCGAAGGGACTTATATCGGAGTTCCCAAGGTTTCCTCAGCGCGCCGACGTTATATCCCGATGGGCTTCGTTGATAACGGCATGATTCCCGGGGATATGTTGTATTTTATTCCGACGGGTTCCCTTTACATCTTCGGTGTTGTAATGTCGCAATTCCACAACGCTTTCATGCGAACCGTGGCTGGCAGACTAAAGAGTGATTACAGATATGCCAACACGGTCGTCTACAACAACTTCGTATTCCCGGAACCCACGGATGCACAGCGTGTGGAGATTGAGCAAGCAGCGCAGGCGGTGCTTGAGGCTCGTCAGCAGTTCCCGGATGCGACTTTGGCGGACCTGTACGATCCGGACGATTCGTGGCTTTATCCGGCGCTGACCGCGGCACATGAGCGCCTGGACACGGCGGTTGAGGCTGCTTATGGCGTGGACTTTAGCGGGCTTGAAGACGGCAAACGAGAGGCAGCTATCGTTGCGCATTTGTTTGACCTCTACGCTAACGCTACTGGTGAGGCGTAGAGGCTAGAGCCCTTTCTCTAGGTATCCTTCTCCTGCTCGTAAGCAACGTCGAACCTGCTACTGCTGTCCGCTCCCCGTTGGATCTCACAGATAATCGAGGTTTCCCGCTGCTCGAGCGTCTGCGGTGGCTGCTCGACCGCGTTCGGGACGGCGCGGCATGCTTCGGTTAAGTCCGGGGAAGTGGTGTAGCCCCGTCCTCACCGAAAGCAGGATCAGCGTCAGGGACGGGGCTGGGGGTGGCTCAAGGAGTCGGGATATTGACGGGGGTAGAAGGTGTGCGTGGCTTGGAGCTGCATCGGGAGCACAACTTGGCGAACGCCATAGTCAAGAAGTGCTCTTCGCCCGCTAAGCCCGTACGACACAAGGGACTGAGTAGAGCCCAAAGAGGCAATCTGGGTTGCCATCATGTCTGTCATCACTACGATCATGATCGTTGTCATTGCCATCATGATAGGTTTTGGTGGTATCATGATCGTTGTCATAGTCATCATGATAGGTACTCAGTGTTATTATGAGGGTCATGAACGCCGGCGCGACCGAGAACTCCCAAGACCTGCTTTTTGGCATTTACGATCTGGACGTAGAAATCGCAAAGCTTCGAAAAGCTGGGAAAGATAATGAACGGATTGAGGTCAAGCGCTGCGCGGAAAAGGTCGATAAGAGCTTTTGGGAAAGTGTTAGTGCTTTCGCCAATACCGACGGTGGCTTGATTCTCTTGGGGCTTGATGAGCCAGCTTTTACGCCAACGCCAGGCTTTGAATGCAGAAAAGTTCAGAGCCAAGTGACAGGCGGTCTTCGCGACATTGATCAAGCGGTCGCGAAAGTTACCCCGGTACCGGAATATCGGATTGCGTCAGTTGGCGTTGATGGTGCTGAAATTCTTGCGGTACGTATAGAACCGATGGCGCAGTCTGGTCGCCTTTCCAGTCGGATGCCATGCTTTGTGAGCGCGAAGCAGATCGCGAAGGGAAGCTTCAAGCGCGTGCTGGACGAGGACCAGTTACTCAACCCGTATGAGATTTATAGCCTGAGTCATCGATTCGAGGACGATCACACGGACGTCGACGTAGTAGATTTTGCTTCTTTGAAGGACCTATCTGAAGATCGCATTGAGGCTTACGTTCGTCGGCTTAGTGAACAGGGATCGCGCCTGCTTGATGACGAGCCTACCGAGCAAGAGAAGCTGGCCAGGCTCAACATAGCGCGCGATGGGAAGCCAACTGTCGCTGGGATATTGGTATTTGGCCGGTATCCGCAGCAGTTCTTTCCACAGTTTTTTATCGATGTGACCACGCACCCCGACGTGAAGAAGGGGACCGGAGAAGGCGGGCAGCGTTTTCTGTCGAGGCGACGCTGTGACGGCAATCTTGCGAGAGTGTCAGGAAGTTTGTGTGTGAGGCTCTGATCTGAAGGAGTTTCACTGATA
>CAVFKS010000083.1:0-8984 GCA_963623015.1 Clostridia bacterium | reverse complement strand
CGCTTGACGCCCTGGTAGAGGCGAATGGCCATCCACAGGAACACCAAGCCCGAGCCCACTGCGGCAACCAGGTAGATCCAGCTCGCGGACGGGATGATGAGGAAGGTCACTATCACGGTGGCAATCGAGTACCACACGATCTGGCGGGTGGTCTCGAGTTCGCTGGCGACCACCGGGAGCATCGGCACGCCCGCCTTGCGGTAGTCCTCCTTGTACTTCATGGCCAGCGCCCACGTGTGCGGCGGAGTCCAGAAGAAGATGACGAGGAAGAGCACGACGGCCTGCCACCAGCGGTCCGGCTCGGCCGCCGGGGCGTTATCGCGGATGACGGCCCAGCCCACCATCGCGGGCATGCAGCCGGCCAGGCCGCCCCAGACGATATTTTGGGAGTTGCGCATCTTCAAAAACTTCGTATAGACGATGGCATAAAAGAAGTTGGTGAGGATGACAAAGAAGGCCGCCAGCCAGGAGTTGGCCAACACGCCCAACCAGATGATGGACAAAGCCAGCATGACCCACGCGAAGATGGCGGCGTTGCGGCGAGAAATAGAGTGGCGAACCAGGGGCCGGGCGCGGGTGCGCTGCATCTTCTGATCCAGCTCGTATTCCAAGACGTTGTTGAACGTGTGCGCTGCTGCCGCGCCCATCCAGCCACCGAAGATGGTGGAGATGATGAGCCAGATGTTATCCGAGACGGCATCGAGACCCCGCTGGGCTTGGAGCATGGCCGGGATCGCGGCGACGAGGAGTAGCTCGATGATCCTAGGCTTCGTCAGCGCGAAATACGCCTTTAGGGTCTCCAAGGAATTCAGCCTCCAGCAATCTTTGAAATCGTGTCCCACAGGTCCCTAGTAGAAAGAGCCCATGGACAGTAGTCGCTAAACCACTATGGAAAGTTCCATCTGCACCCACCCGGGCGGTCCAGGGGTGCCCGGGTGGGGAGAATTTAACCACCCCAGCCTACCCGCCGCCTGGGCCGGGGTCACAATCCCACGCCGCTTATGCGGAACGCACCCATGGCACGCCAAACTCGTGCGAACCAGGCGGAACCAAACGTTGGCCTAAGCCCGGTGGGCGTGATGCAAATTATGGCAACCGCCAAATCCTGCTGGGCGGAAACGTCTAGACTAGGCGGGGTCAGACAAAATTAGCGTCGATTTAGAGTGAGTGAGGCTGTTTAGACCTATGACCACGAACAAGCTGTCCCCGGAACTGCAGGCCATGACTGCCCGCAACTACCCTGAAGACTGGTCGGAGCTGGACACCGCCGCGGTCGATACCGTTCGCGTGCTGGCCGCCGAGGCCGTCCAGAACTGCGGCTCCGGCCACCCCGGCACCGCGATGTCCCTGGCGCCGCTGGCCTACACCCTCTACCAGCGCGTGATGAACCACGATCCGGCGGACGTCCACTGGGCCGGCCGTGACCGCTTCGTGCTGTCCGTGGGTCACTCTTCGCTTACCCAGTACATCCAGCTCTTCCTGGGCGGCTTTGGCCTGGAGATGGAAGATCTCAAGAACCTGCGCACCTGGGGTTCCAAGACCCCGGGCCACCCGGAGGTCCACTACACCGACGGCGTGGAGATCACCACCGGCCCGCTGGGCCAGGGCCTGGCCTCCGCCGTGGGCATGGCCATGGCCGCCCGCAAGGAGCGCGGTCTTTTCGATCCGCAGGCCCCGGCCGGCGAGTCCCCCTTCGATCACTACGTGTACGTCATCGCTGGCGATGGCGACCTCCAGGAGGGCGTGACCTCCGAGGCCTCCTCCCTGGCTGGTACTCAGAAGCTGGGCAACCTCATCGTGTTCTGGGATGACAACCGCATCTCTATCGAAGACGACACCAACATCGCCTTCCAGGAGGACGTCGTGGCCCGCTACGAGGCCTACGGCTGGCACACCCAGACTGTCGAGGCCGGCGAGGACGTTGCCGCCATCGAGGCCGCCGTCGCCGCGGCACAGCAGGAGACCTCCCGCCCGTCCTTCATCCGCGTCAAGACCGTCATTGGCTACCCCGCCCCGACCAAGATGAACACCGGCGCCGCCCACGGCGCGGCCCTGGGTGACGACGAGGTCAAGGCCGTCAAGGAAGTCCTGGGCTTCGATCCGGAGAAGTCCTTCTTCATCGACGACGAGGTCCTGGCCCACACCCGCAAGCTGGTCGAGCGGGGTGCTGCGGCCCACGCGAAGTGGCAGGAGTCTTTCGACGCCTGGGCTGCCGCCAACCCGCAGGAGAAGGAGCTCTTCGACCGCATGGCCGCACGGGAGCTTCCCGAGGGCTTCGACGCCGATCTGCCCGTGTGGCAGGCCGGCGAGTCCCTGGCCACCCGCAAGGCCTCCGAGGCCGCCATCCAGGCCCTGGCTGCCCGCATCCCGGAGATGTGGGGCGGCTCGGCCGACCTGGCCGGCTCCAACAACACGGTCATCAAGGGTGCCGACTCTTTCGGCCCCGAGGACATCACCACTGATATCTGGACCGCGCGCCCCTTCGGCCGCAACCTGCACTTCGGCATCCGCGAGCACGGCATGGCCGCCATCATGAACGGCATCGCCCTGCACGGCAACACCCGCGTTTACGGCGGCACCTTCCTCATCTTCTCCGAGTACATGTACCCGGCCGTGCGCCTGGGCGCGTTGATGGGCACCGACACCTACCACGTCTGGACGCATGACTCCATCGGCCTGGGCGAGGATGGCCCCACCCACCAGCCGGTCGAGACCCTGGCCGCGCTGCGCGCCATCCCGGGCCTGTCCGTCATCCGCCCGGCCGACGCCAACGAGACTGCCCAGGCCTGGGGCGCGGCCCTGGAGTACAAGGCCTCCCCGAAGGGCATTGCCCTGTCCCGCCAGAATCTGCCGGTCCTGGAAGGCACCGCAGAAAAGGCCCACGATGGCGTGCGCCGTGGCGCCTACATCCTGGTCGAGTCCTCCAAGGAGACCCCGGACGTCATCCTGTTGGCCACCGGCTCCGAGGTGCAGCTGACCGTCGAGGCCGCCGCCACGCTGGAGTCCGAGGGCATTGCCGCCCGCGTCGTCTCCGCCCCGTGCCTGGAGTGGTTCGATGAGCAGGACGCCGACTACCGCGAGCAGGTTCTGCCGCGCGACGTCGCCGCTCGCGTGTCCGTCGAGGCCGCCGTGGCCCAGCCGTGGCACAAGTACACTGGCTCCTTCGGCCGCACCGTGTCCCTGGAGCACTTCGGCGCCTCTGCCCCGGCCGCCGAGCTCTTCGAGCGCTTCGGCTTTACCGCCGACGCCGTCGTCGCCGCCGCCAAGGAGTCCTACTCTGAGGTCTCCGCGCACGTCGAGCGCTAGTGCGCCCGCCGCAAATCCGCCAGCTACTTCTTTCACCAAGGATTGGATGCATATGAGCAACAACATCGATACCCTCGCCCAGATCGGCACCAGCACCTGGCTGGATGACCTCTCCCGCGACCGCCTCAAGTCCGGCAACCTGCAGGAAGTCATCGACTCCAAGTCGATTGTGGGCGTGACCACCAACCCGGCCATCTTCGCTGCCGCCATGTCTAAGGGCACCGCCTACGACGAGGACATCGCCAAGCTCAAAGCCGCCGGCGCGAACGTGGACGAGGCCGTCTACTCCCTGGCCATCGACGACGTCCGCGAGGCCTGCGACGTCTTCGCCGGCATTTACGAGGCCTCCGAGGGCCGTGACGGCCGCGTGTCCATCGAGGTTGACCCGCGCATCTCTGACGATGCCGCCGCCACCATCGCTCAGGCCCGCGACCTGTGGGCCCGCGTGGACCGCCCCAACGCGATGATCAAGATCCCGGCCACCCCGGGCTCCCTGCCGGCTATCACCGATGCCCTGGCAGAGGGTATCTCCGTCAACGTGACCCTGATCTTCTCCGTGGATCGCTACCGCGAGGTCATCGAGGCCTTCAAGGCGGGCATCAAGCGCGCTGCCGAGACCGGCCTCAACGTCTCCCAGATCCACTCCGTGGCCTCCTTCTTCGTCTCCCGCGTGGACACCGAGATCGACTCCCGCCTCGAGGGGATTGGCACCGAGCTGGCCCTGGCGCTGCGCGGCAAGGCTGGAGTGGCCAACGCCCAGCTGGCCTACGAGCTCTACGTCACCGAGCTGGAGCAGGCCACTGACCTGCCGGAGGGCACCAACCTGCAGCGCCCGCTGTGGGCTTCTACCGGCGTGAAGAACCCGGACTACCCGGCTACCCTCTACGTCTCCGAGCTGGCGGGCCCGAACACCGTCAATACCATGCCGGAGAAGACCATCGACGCCGTCCTGGAGCAAGGCAACCTGCATGGCGATGCCCTCACCGGCTCGGCCGAGGCCGCCCGCGGGGTCTTTGCCCAGCTCGAGGAGGTCGGCATCGACTTCGCGGACGCCTTCTCCGTCCTCGAGCGCGAGGGCGTGGACAAGTTCGTCGTGGCCTGGCAGGAGCTGCTCGACTCCGTAGCCCCGCGCCTGGCCTAGAGCCCCACGCTTTAAGCTGCGGCGGCTAACCCCGCCGCAATCATTAGGCCGCATTGATACTTGACGCGCCAGCCCGAAGAACGGTGCTGGCGCGTTGGGCGTTAAAATGGCAGGCGTTTCCTGTTTCACCGAAAGGACATCGGCTCGTGACACTCACTCAACCCTGGGTCAACCCCCTGCGCGACGCGCACGACAAGCGGCTGCCCCGCATCGCCGGGCCTTCCGGCATGGTCATCTTCGGCGTGACCGGTGACCTCGCCTATAAGAAGCTGCTGCCAGCCATCTATGACCTGGCCCACCGCGGACTGCTGCCGGCCGGGTTTACCCTCGTGGGCTTTGGCCGCCGCGAATGGTCCAAGGAGGAGTTCGCCGCTTATGTGCGCGGCGCGGTTGAGAAGGGCTCGCGCACCCCGTTCAACGAGCACGTGTGGACCCACCTGGCCGAGGGCTTCGAGTTTGTCACCGGCAACTTTGACGACGCCGGCTTCGACGTCTTGGCCCACCGCTTGAGTGAACTGGATGAGGAGCGCGGTACCGGTGGCAACTGGGCGTACTACCTTTCCGTTCCCCCGACGTTCTTCTCCACCATCTGCCAAGAGATGCAGCGCACCGGAATGGCGCAGTCCAGCGAGGGCGCCTGGCGCCGCGTGATCATCGAAAAGCCCTTCGGCCACAACCAGGAGTCCGCGCGCCAGCTCAACGAGGTCGTCAACGCGGTCTTCCCGGAGTCTTCGGTCTTCCGCATCGACCACTACCTGGGCAAGGAAACCGTCCAGAACATCATGGCGCTGCGCTTTGCCAACCAGATTTTCGAGCCGATGTGGAACGCGCACTACATCGATCACGTGCAGATCACCATGGCCGAGGACATCGGGCTGGGCGGGCGTGCTGGCTACTACGACGGCATCGGTGCCGCCCGCGACGTCATCCAGAACCACCTGCTGCAGCTACTCGCCCTGGTGGCCATGGAGGAGCCCTCCTCCTTCGAGCCGGAGGCCCTGCAGGCAGAGAAGGTCAAGGTGCTGCGCGCGACCAAACCGGTGCACCCGCTCAATAAGACCACCGCTCGCGGTCAGTACACCGCCGGCTGGCAGGGCTCGGAGTACGTCAAGGGCCTGCGCGAGGAGGAGGGCTTCGACCCGGAGTCCACCACGGAGACTTATGCGGCCTGCACCCTCGAGGTTAATTCGCGCCGCTGGGGCGGGGTGCCTTTCTACCTGCGCACCGGCAAGCGCCTGGGCCGCCGCGTCACCGAGATTGCCCTGGTGTTCAAGCACGCGCCCTACCAGCCTTTCGATGACGGCCAGACCGAGGCCCTAGGCCAGAACGCCGTGGTCATCCGCGTCCAGCCGGACGAGGGCGTGACCATGCGCTTCGGCTCGAAGGTGCCGGGTTCGACCATGGAGGTCCGCGACGTGAACATGGACTTCGCCTATGCGGAGGCGTTTACCGAGGAGTCCCCGGAGGCCTATGAGCGCCTCATCCTCGATGCCTTGCTCGACGAGTCCTCCCTGTTCCCAACCAACGCCGAGGTGGAGCTGTCCTGGGAGATTCTCGACCCGATCATCGAATACTGGGCCGAGTCCGGCCAGCCGGAGGACTATCGCGCCGGCACGTGGGGCCCCGAGTCCGCCACCAAGATGCTGCGCCGCAACGGGCACGCCTGGCGCCGCCCCTAGTCCCGCCCCTGCCTGAAGCTCACCGCGCGGCTTCTACCGCGCCCAGAAAGGTCAACCGAAAACATGATTATCCCCTTGCCCGCCACCAGCACCTCGGCTATCGCCACCAAGCTGGTGGAGGCCCAGGAGCATTACACGCTCACCACCGGCCGCGTGCTCACGTTGATTGTGGTAGCGGAATCTGACGAGGATCTAGACACCATGCTCGCCGCGGTCCGCGACGCCTCGCACGAGCACCCCTCCCGCGTGCTCGTGGTCATCTCCGGCAACCGCACCGCGCCGACGTCCCTGGACGCCGAGGTCCGCGTGGGCGGTGAGGCCGGTGCCTCCGAGATGGTGGTCATGCACCTCAACGGTGCGCTCGCGGACCAGGCTGAGGCCGTGGTCACTCCCCTGTTGTTGCCGGATACGCCCATCGTGGCCTGGTGGCCGGGCCAGTTCCCGGAGGCCCCGTCCCGCCACCCGGTGGGCGCTCTGGCGCAGCGCCGGATTACTAACATCGGCATCAACGACACCGACGCCGAGACCTCCTACATGCGCCTGCAGCAGCTCTCCCGCGGGTACGCACCCGGCGATTCAGACATGACCTGGGCCTCGCTGACGCTGTGGCGCGGCATCGTCGCCTCCGCGCTGGATCGCCACCCGCACGAGCCAGTGGAGGCCGTGGAAATCTCCGGGCCGGCCGGCAGCCCGGCCGTGGATCTGGCAGCCGCCTGGCTCGCCGACCGCCTGGCCGTGTCCGTGCGGCGCGTGCCCATCGATGACCGGGGACTCACCTCGGCCGACTGCTTCCCGGTGCGCAAGCTGGTGTTCTTCCGGGCGAATTCCGACATCACCGTCGAGGTCATCGACGCCTCTACTGTGCGCGTCTCCGTCCCCGGTGCCCCGGAGTCCCTAGTGGCACTCAACGTGCGTTCGCAGGCCGAAGTCCTCTCGGAGGAGCTGCGCTACCTGCACGCCGATAAGACCTACGCGAATGCCTTGCGCGCCCTCAACCGCGTCAATTACGCCTAAAGCTGTACTCCCCGCGCCGGGAATTGACGGGCGGGGCGTTTCTAATCTGGCAGCCGCCGACACAATAAGGAAGAATGATCCGCATAGTTAGTGTTCACCGCGTCGACGATCTTGATCAGCTCATCCATGATGCCGCCTCCGCCTTCATCGAGGCCGTGGCCGCCGTGCAGGCTCCCGGCGGGGGCAAGCATGGCGACGGCGTCGCCCGCGTCGTCCTCACCGGCGGCGGGGCCGGCATCGGGGTGCTGCGTGAACTCGCCCGCCTTGACGCGGCCGCCGAGGCCCAGGAGCCGGACTTCCCGGCCCTGCGCGTGGACTGGGATCGCGTGCACGTCTTCTTCGGCGACGAGCGCAACGTGCCCACCAGCGACCCGGAGTCCAACGAGGGCCAGGCCCGCCAGGCGCTCCTGGGCCCCGCCGGCGTGCCGGAGGGCAACATTCACGGATTCGACCTCGGCGCCGTGGCCATGGAGACCGCCGCGCAGGCATACGAGGCCGAAATCGAAGAGTTCGCCCCTAACGGTTTCGACCTTCACCTTCTGGGAATGGGCGGCGAGGGCCACATCAACTCCCTATTCCCGCACACCGACGCCGTGCGCGAGGACACCAAGCTGGCCGTGGCCGTATCGGACTCGCCGAAGCCCCCGGCTGAGCGTTTGACGCTGACCCTGCCGGCCATCAATACCGCGGATAAGGTGTGGCTGCTGGTCTCCGGCGAGCAGAAGGCTGAGGCCGCCGCTCACGTCGTCCACGGCGCCGACCCCGTGGAGTGGCCCGCCGCCGGCGCCCGCGGCGCCAAGGAAACCGTCATCTTCGTCGACGACGACGCCGCCGCACAGATCTAGAACCTTAGACCGTCTAAGACCCGGGCCGCCTAGTGCCCCGGAAGGCCTCCTGCGTAGAGGGGGACCATGAATGGGGTATCAACCGAGTAACCAAGTGAAGCGCTGTCGGATGATACCCCTTTCGTAGTCCCCCTTTGTCGCTTCCGTGCCTGGGCTACGGACTTCACGGACTAGCTGGGCATGACAAAAGGCTCCGCGCCCTCCCCGAGGGAGAAAAGGCGCGGAGCCTCAGTTGCCGCGTTAAGGCTAGCGTTCGGTTACGCGGAGAAAGCCTGGATGAGGTTCAGGCCCACGATGCAGGCCAGCCAGATGATGACCATCACGACGGTGTAGCGATCGAGGTTCTTTTCCACCACGGTCGAGCCGGACAGGTTGGACTGCACGCCGCCGCCGAAGAGGCTAGACAGGCCGCCGCCCTTGCCCTTGTGCAGAAGCACGAACACGGACATGAGGAGGGCAGCAATCACGAGGATAATCTGCAGTGCTAGAACCATCTAATCGTTCCTTGCGTTGGGTTTGTCAAAAATACTTATCGTTCGTGGCCCGCCGGGCGCCACCTACTCCGGACTACTCTACACCAGTTGGCCTGCTGCGCCGGCACCGCCCCAGGGCAGTGTCCTGCGCGGTCCTGCGCGGGGCAGCCGGCGCCGACAGACGCTCTAGCGCGAGGCGTTGGCGGCGAGTTTGGCGAATTCCTCGCCCTGCAGGGAGGCGCCGCCCACCAGGCCGCCGTCAACGTCCGGCTTGCCGACGATCTCGGCCACGGAGTCGGTCTTGACGGAGCCGCCGTAGAGGATGCGGATGCCAGCGGCATCCTCTTCCCCGGCCAGCTCCCGGACGAGTGCGCGGATGGCGGCGCAGACTTCCTGGGCGTCATCGGCGGAGGCTACCTTGCCGGTGCCGATGGCCCAGACGGGCTCGTAGGCGATGACGACGCGGGACAGGTCCTCGGAGCTCAAGCCGGCCAGGGAGTTGCGAGCCTGGTTGACCACGTAGTCC
>CAVFKS010000082.1:0-9158 GCA_963623015.1 Clostridia bacterium | reverse complement strand
GTTCAAGGGCTACGGCTCCTCCGGGCTGCCGGAGACCCCGGATTGCGCCAAGAAGAAGGCCGATGACACCTCCGAGCCGAAGCTTCCGGAGGGCGAGGGCACCTCGGCCCGCCCGAGCAAGGAACTGCAGGAAGTCATGTCCTGGGCCACCGTCGCATTCTCCGTAATCGCTGGCCTCATCCAGCTGGTGACCATCCTGGCCAAGATCAACCCGGCCTTCGCTGGCGACATCAAGAACGCCCTCGTCGGCATGGGCGTGCGTTTCTAAGACCTAGAGAAGCCACGGCACAACACCCCACCCGCTCGGCCGCGCCCTCGGCGCCCGGGCGGGTTTTGTGATCGCGGAATGCCCCTTAAGCCCTGGCCACCACAAGCGCGCTGGTTGCACTCATTTTCGGTGCGTGGCACCGGGATGAGCAAGGCAGAAAACGACAAAAGTGGCAAGACCCCCTAGGGTCGGGGGCCTTGCCACGAGGCCGCGCGTGCGCGGGTGGTAGCCGCGGGAGTGCGGGCTCTAAGTCCTAGCCGAAGAGGCGGCGGGAGGCGATGTCTGCACCTTCAACCAGCGACTGGAGCTTAGCCCAAGCGATCTGGTGGTGCAGGCGGCCACCCAGGCCGCAGTCAGTGGAAGCAATGACGTTTTCCGGGCCAACTACCTCAGCGAACTGGGTGATGCGGTCGGCAACCAGCTCCGGGTGCTCCACGGCGTTGGTGGAGTGCGAGATAACACCCGGATAGATGACGGTGCCCTCCGGCAGCTGGTGGTCTTTCCACACGCGCCACTCGTGGGCGTGACGGGGCGAGGCCCCCTCGAAGGAGAAGCCGCCAACCTCGGCGCGCAGGATTTCCTCGATGATGTCACCGAACGGGATGTCCGTGGTGTGCGGGCCATGCCACGAGCCCCAGCAGATGTGCAGGCGGGTCAGCTCGCGCGGCAGGTCCTTGATGGAGTCATTGAGAACATCGATGCGCTCGCGGACCCAGGCCTGAAAGTCCTTCAGGGCCGGCTCCGGGTTGATCTGATCCCAGGCCTCTGCCAGGTCCGGGGCGTCAAACTGGACGGTCAGGCCCGCGTCAGTGATGGTCTTGTACTCCTGCGCCAGCGCCTGGCCACAGGCCTGTACTACTTCGAGGTCGGTGTCGTAGTACTTATTGGTCAGGCGGGCGGCCGAGCCTGGGGACAGGGCGGCCACGAACCCGGCGGAAGCGTTGTTGCGCTCCAGGGCGTCCTTGAGCAGCTTCACGTCGGCGTCGACTTCGGCCTGGCCGATGTAGGTAATGGGGCCGGTGAACTCCGGGTTGGAGACCTTCTTGCGGCCGGTAAAGATGCCCGACTCTGGGTCGTTGTAGGCCTCGGAGAAGATGGCGCGGTCGCGGCGGTCCGGGAAGGACGTGAGCTTGATGTTGCCCGGCTCGGAACGCACGGCCTCCTGGGCATCCCAGCGGTCGGTATCGGTCATGGTCAGGCCACCCAGGCGACTAAAGGAGTAGTTCCACCACGCGCCATAATCTACGGCCCCGGAGGTGATGTGGCCGTATTCGCCCTCGTTGATGATGTCGAGGCCCAGGTCCAGCTGGCGCTTGACCACCTGGTCAACGGACTTTTCGAGGGTGTCGAAGAACTGCTCGTCACCGATGTCACCGGCGGCGCGCTGGTTGTTGGCCTCCAGCAGCTCGGGCGTGCGCGGGAGGGAACCGACGTGGGTGGTAAGGATCTTGTTGGCCATGAGGTGGTTGCTCCATTCTCTAGTAGACTATGCGGTCTACACTAACGGAACCAAGAGGGCAACTTTCAACCTTTCACTCTTTATATTCATCGCCCCTCACCCGGCGCGTCTCCCCGCTCGGCACCTGCCACGCGCCAAAGTTTGGTCTTGGAGCGTGGCCCCAAAGCCACACCGCTTCGGCCACGCCCGGCACGGGCTGGACCCAGCCTTAGCCCAGAATGCCCGCGCCCATGGTGGCCTTGAGGTCGCCCATGAGGTTGCCGGAGCGCTCCACGCGCAGGTGCTCGCCGAGCACCATCAGTGTGGACTCGTCGCCGTTGACCAGGGTGAGGTAGACATCGGAGTCGCCCTGGTTATTCTGCAGAACCTGCTTGAGGCGGGCCAGGTTATCCAGAGTGCACTGCTCGGTGCGCATGGTCAGGCGCAGCGGCAGGCCCACTCCCCCGCCCGGGCCCAAGTCGGGCACGCGGATATCGGAGCAGAACAAGGACATGCGGTCGTCGCGGATTTTAACGTTGACCTTGGCCAAAATGATGTTGTCCTCGACGATCTGGGGCGCGACCAGCGAGTAGACCTTGTTGAATACCAGGATGTCTACCTGCGCGCCGTTGTGGTCTTCGACGTTGACAATCGCCCAGGGCGAACCATCCTTCTTGGAGAAGCGGCGATCCACGCCCGAGATGATGCCGCCGATGGTCAGTTCCTGGCCGTTGTGGACTTCCCCGCTCAAGATCTTGGGCAGCGGGGTGTCGGTCTGCTCCGCTAGGGCCTCGTCGAAGCCGTCGAGCGGGTGGCCGGAGACGTAGAGGCCGAGCATCTCGCGCTCCAGGGCGAGTTCGTGTTTGCGATCCCAGTTCTCCTCCGGGATCTCGATGGCAAATGCCTGATTGACCACCTCCGACTCGGCCTCGCCCAGGCCGGCGAAAAGATCGAACTGGCCCTTGTCGGCCGCCTTCTTCGTGGTCTGGACGGCATCGACGGCGTCTTCTTGGATGAGCATCAAGCCCTTGCGCGGGTGCCCCAGGTCATCGAAGGCGCCGGCCTTAATAAGCGACTCCGTGACGCGCTTGGTGCAGGCCACCAGGTCAATCTTGTCCAGGTAGTCCGTAAAACTCTTGAACTGCCCCTTCGCATGGCGGCTGGCCACGATGTTTTCGACCACCTCGTGGCCGACGTTGCGGATAGCGCCCAGGCCGAAGCGGATATCCTCGCCGACTGCCATAAAGTCCTGCTCGGACTCATTGACCGAGGGCGGCAGCACCCGGATGCCCAGGTGGCGGCAGTCGGAGAGGTAGATGGCGGACTTGTCCTTCTTGTCCCCCACCGAGGTCAGTAGCGCCGCCATGTACTCCGGGGCGTAGAAGGCCTTGAGGAAGGCCGTCCAGAACGACACCAGGCCATAGCCGGCGGCGTGCGACTTGTTAAACGCGTAGGCCGCGAAGGGCTCGATGGTGCCCCACAGCGCATCCATGGCAGCCTTGGAGTAGCCGTTGGCCTGCATGCCCTCCCAGAACTTGTCATACTGCTGGGCCAGCACTTCCGGCTTCTTCTTACCCATGGCCTTACGGAAGCCATCGGCCTCGCCGGCCGTGTAGTTGGCCACCTTGCGCGAGATAGCCATGATCTGCTCCTGGTACACAATGAGGCCGTAAGTCTCTTCCAGGATCTCCTTGAGCGGTTCCTCCAGCTCCGGGTGGATGGGCACGATCTCTTTGCGCCCATTCTTGCGGTCCGCGTAGTCCCAGTGGGCGTTCACGCCCATCGGTCCCGGACGGTACAGCGCCAGCGATGCGACGATGTCCTTAAAACCGGTGGGCTTCATGCGCTTGAGCAGCTCCTGCATGCCGCCGCCGTCGAGCTGGAAGATGCCCAGGGTCTCGCCGCGGCCGAGCAGCTCGTAGACCGGCTTCATCTTCGGATCGTCGGCTTCGAGGGTCTCTAGGTCGATCTCCTCGCCGCGGTTCTTCTTGATGTTTTCCAAGGCGTCGCCGATGACGGTGAGGTTGCGCAGGCCCAGGAAGTCCATCTTCAGCAGGCCGATGGCCTCACACGCCGGATAGTCCCAGCCGGTAATCAGCGCGCCATCGGCCGGGCGCTTCCACATCGGGATGTGGTTCATCAAGGGCACCGACGCCATAATCACCGCACAAGCGTGCACGCCGGCCTGGCGCACCACGCCCTCCAAGCCGCGGGCGGTCTCATAGATGCGTTTGACGTCTGGGTCGGTCTCAATCATCTGGCGGACCTCGGTGGCCTCCGAATAGCGGGGGTGCTCCGGGTCCATGATGCCGGAGAGTGGGATGTCCTTGGCCATCACCGCCGGCGGCAGGGCGCCGTTGATGCGGTCGGCCATCGAAAAGCCCGGCTGCCCGTAGTTAACCTTGGCGGAGTCCTTGATGGCCTGCTTGGTCTTGACGGTGCCGAACGTAATGACCTGAGCGATCTTGTCGCGGCCCCAGCGCTCGGCGGCCCAGGTGATCATCTCCCCGCGCCGGCGGTCGTCGAAGTCGATATCGATATCCGGTGCGGACGGGCGCTCCGGGTTCAAGAATCGCTCGAAGAGCAAGCCGTGTTCCATCGGATCGATGTTGGTGATGGTCAGCGCGTACGCCACCAGGGCGCCGGCGGCAGAGCCACGGCCCGGGCCGACGCGGATGCCCACCTCGCGGGCGTGCATGATGAGCTCGGCCACGATGAGGAAGTAGGACGGGTAGCCCTTCATGTCGATGACATCGATCTCGTAATTGGCGCGGTCGATATACTCGCGCGGGACTTCCTTGCCCGGGAAGCGCTTCTGCAGCCCCTCCATCACCTGATGCTTGAGCCACGTGGTGGGCGTGTACCCATCCGGCACGTCCGCAATCGGCATGCGGTCGAGCGGGTGTTCCTCCCATAGCTCGCCGTAGTCCTGGACGCGCTCGGCAATCCACAGGGTGTTATCACAGCCGGTGGGCACGATGTCATCGAAAAGCTCACGCATGGCCGAGGCCGGCTTGATGTAGTAGCCCGTGCCATCGAACTTGAAGCGGTCCTGATCCATAAGTGTCTTGCCGGTCTGCACGCAGAGCATGGCCTCGTGCGCGGCGGCCTGGGACTCGAGCACGTAGTGGCAGTCATTGGTCACCAGCGGCGGCAGGTTGAGCTTGCGGCCGATCTCCAGCAGCTCGCTGCGCACGCGGTTTTCGATGTCCAGACCGTGGTCCATCAGCTCCAGGAAGTAGTTGTCGCGACCGTAGATGTCCTGCCACATCGCGGCAGCCTCCAAGGCCTCATCGAACTGGCCCAGGCGCAGGCGGGTCTGGACGTCTCCGGAGGGGCAACCGGTGGTGGCGATGATGCCATCGGCATGCTCGGCCACCAGCTCGGCGTCCATGCGCGGGTACTTGCCCAGCTGGCCCTCGTAGGAGGCGAAGGAGGACAGCTTGAAGAGGTTGTGCAGGCCAGTGGCGTTTTCCGCCAGCATGGTCTGGTGCAGGTACGAGCCGCCGCCAGCGACGTCGTCGCGCTTCTGATCCGGGGTACCCCAGCGCACGCGCTTTTTGTTAAAGCGCGAATCCGGCGCCATGTAGGTCTCGATGCCGATAATCGGCTTAATCCCCGCCTTGGTCATACGCTGGTAGAAGGCGTTGGACCCGTACATGTTGCCATGGTCTGTCATACCCACCGCCGGCATGCCCTGCCGGGCGACCTCTTCAGCTAGGAGATCGACCTTGGCCATGCCGTCGAGCATGGAATATTCAGTGTGGTTATGCAGGTGGACAAAGCCGGAGTTTTTCGCCATGCGGCCCATCATAGCCGCGCGCCACACACCCCCTAAAGCTGCAGGATGCGCGGGTTAGAGGTAGCGTGTATCCACCATGATGTACACCGTTGCTGCCTACCTGATGTGGGGCTTCTTCCCGGCCTCCTTCCCGCTGCTGTTGCCGGCCTCCCCGCTGGAGATCCTGGCCCACCGCATCGTGTGGACCGCCGTCATCGTCACCGGCTGGCTGCTCGTCTCCGGTGGCTGGCGCGAGCTGACCCGCATCGACCGGCGCACCTGGGGCCTGCTCGCCGCGGCCGGTGCGTTCATCGCCGTCAACTGGGGCACCTATGTGGTGGCCATCAATTCCAACCACGTGGCCGATGCCGCCTTGGGCTACTTCATCAACCCGCTGGTCTCAGTGGCACTGGGCATCGTCTTCCTCAAGGAGCGCCTGCGCCCCTGGCAGGCAGCCGCCGTGGGGGTAGCCATCCTGGCGGTGGCATACCTGACCTTCTTTAGTGGCCAGGCCCCGTATATCTCGCTGCTGCTGGCCGCCTCCTTCGGCGTCTACGGACTCATCAAGAAGCGCGTGCAGGTCAGCTCCACCGTCTCCGTGGCCGCCGAGTCCCTGGTCATGTCCCCGCTGGCGGTGGGCTACTTGGTATTCCTCCACTCCTCCGGGGAAGGCACCTTCGGCCACCACGGCGCAGGTCACGCGGGTCTGCTCATCGCCTCCGGTCTCATCACCGCGCTGCCGCTGTTGTGTTTCGCCCAAGGCGCAAAATCCCTGCCGCTGGCGACCATCGGCATGCTGCAGTACATGACGCCGTGCATGCAGATGCTCTGGGCGGTCTTTATCACCCAGGAGCACTTCTCGGTACACCGCTGGATTGGCTTCGGCATCATCTTCGTCGCCGTGGCGATCTACTTGGCGGACCTGTTGCGCTGGCGCGCAGCAGCCCGGCGCAGTTCCTCGCGCCCCTGACGCGCGGCAGCCCGGCGCTCTTCCTCCGCCGCAGCATCAAGCGCCCAACGCGGCATCTGCCACGCCAGTACCCCGCCGCCGAGCAGGGCGATGGCCCCCATCACCGCGTCCATGTACTCGCCGGCCACCAGTCCCCGTGCCGCTAAGACCACGCCCACGATGACCGCCGCCCACGCGCACAGGTAGCCGAAGCGATAGTTGCGCGGCCAGCTGCCCCAGCCGCGCCGGGAGGAGGAAGAATCACTCATGAGGTCCAGGTTACCGGCCGGATGCCGAAGCCTCCCCAGGGCGCGTCCGCGGGCACGGCCTCGACGGTGGCCACGCGCTCATCGGCGGAAAGCTCGCGGAGTACCTCGCCGCCGTCGTAGACGACCACGGCGGTCAGGCGCTGCGGCGCCGGGACCGAGCCCAGGCCAGCCAGTCCGTCCGCCACGCGCTCTAGGGTGCGCGAAAAGACGTCGCTGCGGTTTTCGCCCTCCACCGGCTCCGGCACGGCCACGAGGCTTGCCGCCCCGATGACTACGGCGTTGACGCGTCCGGCTGGGCGCACCACCTCGGCGGCATCGGCAGGCTCAAGCGGCCGGGCAAAGGTCACCAGGGCGAAGGTGGGCTGGCGAGCGGCATCGACGGTTTCCTGGGCGCGCTGGACATAGTCCTGGCGCGACTCGCCGGTGTCAGGGCCTAGTTGATCCCCTTGCAGGTAGGTCACGGACTGCTGGCCGAAAATGCCAAAGCCGGCCACGACGATAAGCGCGAGTACGACATACGCCGCCCCGCGGCGGGCCCGAAATACAGGCTCGTCGCGCAGCCGATAGCCCAGCCTGGCCAGCAGCCAGTTCATCCCCGCAGTACCTCGAGGGCCACGCGCAGGTCCTCCGGGTAGGGCGCGGAGACCTCGAAGGGCCGGCCGGTGCCGGGGTGCTCAAAACCCAAGTTCACCGCGTGCAGCCACTGCCGGATAAGGCCAGTGCGCTGGGCCAGGTTTGGATCCGAGCCATACATCGGGTCGCCCACGCACGGGTGCCCGGTGGCAGACATGTGCACGCGGATCTGGTGCGTGCGGCCGGTCTCAAGGTGGACCTCCAGCAAGGAGGCCTCCCGGAAGGCCTCGAGCAGCTGGTAGTGGGTCACGGCCGGCTTGCCGTCCTCGACGACGGCGAACTTCCAGCCGGCCGAGGGGTGCCGGCCGATCGGGGCTTCGATGGTGCCGGCGATGGGATCGGGCAGACCCTGGACCACCGCGTGATAGGTCTTGGTGACGGTGCGCTTCTTAAACGCGGCCTTGAGCTGCGAGTAGGCACGCTCGGAGGCGGCGACCACCATCGCCCCGGAGGTGCCCACGTCGAGGCGGTGGACGATGCCTTTGCGCTCGGTCGGGCCGGCATCGGCCAGCTTATAGCCGGCTGCGCGCAGCCCGCCGATGACCGTGGGCCCCTCCCACCCCAGGGTGGGGTGGGCGGCCACGCCGACGGGCTTGTTGACGCAGATGATGTCGTCGTCGGCGAAGAGGACGTCCATGCCCTCCACCAGCTCCTCGCGGGGCACGAGTGGTTCCTTGGGCGCGGGCATGACCACGTCCACCCAGCCGCCGGCGACCATCCGGTCGGACTTCTTTACGGGCGCGCCGTCGGCCTCGACCTCGCCGGCATCGCACAGGCTGGCCGCCTTGGCGCGGGAGATGCCCAAAAGCTTGGCTAGTGCGGCATCGGCCCGCATGCCCTCGAGTCCCTCCGGCACGGGCAACCTACGCGACTCGCGCATCATCATCCTCCTTGCCTTGTTCGTCGTCCCCCTCAGTCCCCTTAGCAGCGCCAGCGGCGGTGCCGGCTTCCTTAGCGCGGGCTTCCTCCCGGGCGTGCCGGCGATCCTCGAAGAACATGAAAATGATGAAGACCACCACCCCGCAGGTGATCGAGGCGTCCGCTAGGTTGAACACCGCAAAGTCCCCGACGGAGATGAAGTCGACCACGTGCCCGAACCAGAAGCCGGGCTCGCGGGCCAGGCGGTCGATGAGGTTGCCCAAGGCGCCGCCGGCGATCATCGCCAGGCCAATGGCCTGCCCGCGGTCACGAATCCGCGGGGCGGCAATCGCCACGCCCACCACGAAGGCCAGCTGGATGGTAGTAAATAGCCAGGTAGAGCCCTCCCCGCCCAGGGAGAAGGCGGCTCCGGGGTTGAATAACAGGTAGAAGCGGAACCAGTCGCCGATGACCGGCAGCGCCTGGCCGGGCTCGAGCAGCGACAGCATCAACTGCTTGGTTGCCTGGTCTAGTGCGGCCACGGCAACGACGATGATGAACATCAGCCTTACGTGTCTTCTCCCAATCTGACTCACTCGACCCATTGTAGAGTCACCCGTACCGGAGTAGAGACACCCTTCGGGTATTTTGGAATGCGTGTTACGTGTTGCTGCCCCCATGCTTGCCCTGACCCTCCTTTTGAGCGCCTGCGATTATGAGACGCCCGGCCCCGCCGTCGAACAGGCGGTGGGCCTCAACGTCGATGCCGCCCGCGTGGAGGTCACCAACCCCGGCACCGGGAACAAGCGCGTCCTAGCCTTCGACGACCTGGGCCAAGAGCAGGACGTCGAGGTTGCCGTGACGGAGGGTTTTGCCCAGGACATCGTGCGCGCCGATGCCATCGAAGGCTTTGCCACCTCCGCCCTCAACGAGGCCACCACCACCCTGCCGCTGTCCGGCAG
>CAVFKS010000081.1:0-9266 GCA_963623015.1 Clostridia bacterium | reverse complement strand
CTCCGCGATGGAGCCCACGTCATCGGAGTGGCCATCGCCGGCAGCCTCCTTGATGCGGTAGCGCCGGTAGTCCGACTTGCGCGGCAGGCCATCTTCGAAGACCACCAGGGAGGCCACCACGTCGGTGCCCTGGATGTGCGAGATATCCGTGCACTCGATGCGCAACGGCGCCGTCTCCATTCCCAGCGCCTCCTGGATGTCCTGCAGGGCGGCCGAGCGCGCCGTGAGATCGCCTACCCGCTTGAGCTTGTGCTGGCGCAGCTGCTCCACAGCGTTTTTGTGGACGGTCTCCATAAGGGCCCGCTTGTCGCCGCGCTGCGGGACGCGCAGCTCGACCCGGGTGCCGCCGCGCCTCGATGACCTCGACGACTTCGTCGGCATCGGCAGGCATCGTCTGCACGAGAATCTCGCGCGGGATGACTGGCTGCTTGCGGTGCGGGGCGTGCGATTCCTGGTCCACCCCGCGCCGCTGGGAGGCCGGCGGGGCGGCGAACTTGGCGTCCTCGTCGGCCTCCTGGGCCTGGCGCTCCACCGCGTCGGTGTAGAACTGCACCAGGAAGTCCTGCAGCAGCTCCGGCAGCGCCGGGTCCGCCTGCCCCTCCTCTAGGGCCTCGCCGCCAGCGTTATCGCCCATCTTCTCGACCACCCAGCCGCGCTGGCCGCGGATGCGCCCCTCGCGGACGTGGAAGATCTGGACGGCGGCCTCCAGCTCGTCGGTGGCAAAGGCGATGAGATCGGCGTCGGTACCGTCGCTTAGGACCACGGCCTGCTGCTCCATGATCTTGTCGATGGCTCCCAGGTCATCGCGCAGGCGGGCCGCGCGCTCAAACTCCAAGTCCTCGGCGGCCTGTTGCATCTTGGCCTCCAGCTCCCGGGTCACGGGTGCGGTGTTGCCATTCATAAAGCTCAGCAGCTGGTTGACGGTCTCGCGGTGCTCGGCGGGGCTCACGCGGCCGATGCACGGGGCATCGCACTTGCCGATATAGCCCAGCAGGCAGGGCCTGCCCAACGTGTGGTGGCGGTTGTAGACGCCCTTGGCGCAGGTACGCATGGGAAACACGCGGGTGAGCAGGTCGAGGGTCTCACGGACGGCCCAGGCATGCGAGTATGGCCCGAAGTAGCGCACGCCCTTGCGGCGCGGCCCGCGGTAGAAGAAGGCCCGGGGGATCACCTCGCCGACGGAGACCGCCAGCATGGGGTAGGTCTTATCGTCCCGGTACATGACGTTGAACCGGGGGTCAAAGCGCTTGATCCAGGTGTACTCCAGCTGGAGGGCCTCAACCTCGGAGGCCACCACGGTCCACTCCACACGCGCCGCGGTGAGCACCATCTGCCGGGTGCGCGGGTGCAGCTGGGTGATGTCCTGGAAGTAGTTCGACAGGCGCGCCCGCAGGTTCTTGGCTTTGCCGACGTAGATGACTCGGTCGTTGTCATCGCGAAACTTATAGACGCCCGGGTCAGTCGGGATTGCTCCCGGCGCCGGGCGGTAGGTGGTGGGATCAGCCATCGCTAATCTTGCGGCATGTACTTGGCCTCAAGCTCACGGAAGGCCCGCACATTCTCGATGACGGTGGATTTATCGCCCGCCTGCAGCGCCCACACGGGCACATACTCGAAGTTGGGCAGCTCGATGCGCGCCATGCGAGAGCCCTCCGGGAAGGACAGGCCGTAGATGACCAGCCACGGGTAGAAGCGCGTGCCCACGATGTTGCGGATCTCCACGCCATCAGAGTTGGCGCGCAGGCGCGGGCGCGACAGCGCGATCCACGACAGCACGGAGATGATGACGCCGACTCCCGGGAAGGCGAACTTGTCGATGCCCGTGATCGAGGCACCAGTGAACTCGATGTCGAGGGTAATTCCCATGAAGATGTGGATGGCCATGACCACGATGACCCACGCGATGGCAATCTTGCGTAGGTAGGCCGACGTGACGGTCAGCTCCCACGGCTTGGTCGACGTCGCGGCGAAAGGATCGGCGCTGGTGTAGGCGATGAGCTCGTCTTCGCTGACGCGGGCGGCGCCTGGGCGCTTCCCGGCGGTGGAAGAATCAGTCATGGGGTTCCCTTCTATACCGATGGTCAAGCGGGAGATGGTCCCGCGCGCATCTGCCGGGCGGAGCTACAGCCCGCGCTCAGCGGCTCGTTGTTCGAGTCTACGCAGTTTTAACACGGTGTCCAACGCCGCCACCATGGCCTCGGCGCCCTTATCTTCCACTGAGCCTGCAAAGCCCGCGCGGTCGACGGCCTGCTGCTGGTCATTGGTGGTCAGCACCCCGTTGGCCACCGGCGTGCCCGTGTCCAGCGCGATGCGGGTCAGCCCCTGGGTCACCGAGTCGCACACGTACTCAAAGTGCGGGGTGCCGCCGCGGATGACGCAGCCTAGTGCCACGACGGCATCGTAGAGCTGGGCTGCGCGCTGGACCACGACCGGGATCTCCAGGGCGCCGACCACGCGGATGGCATCGGCTTCGGCACCGGATTCCGCGGCGGCGGCCAGGGCGCGTTGCTCCAGGTGGTCGCAGATCTCCTCATTCCAGGTCGAGGTCACCACGGCCACGCGGATGCCGCGGGCATCGAGTGCCCCCAGCTGGGGCAGGCCTTCCTTGCTCATGGCGCAGATCCTTTCTCTCTCGCGTCGGGCCAGAACCGTGCCGGGCCAGATCTATGTGCTTGCTTCTACTTGCCGTGCTCGGCGTCCCAGCGGGCGACCTGCGGCAGGTCGTGGCCCATGCGCTCGCGCTTGGTGCGCAGGTAGTCGATGTTGTCGGCATTCGGCTCAATGTTGAGCCCGGTTCGCCCGGCGATGTCGAAGCCGAAGCCCTGCAGTCCCTCGCCCTTGCGCGGGTTATTGGTCAGCAGGTTCACCGAGGCTACGCCGAGATCTTGCAGGATCTGGGCGGCCGCGGAGTACTCGCGCATGTCCTCGGGCAGGCCCTGCTCCAGGTTGGCATCGACGGTATCAAAGCCCTGGTCCTGCAGGCGGTAGGCCTCCAGCTTGTGCAGCAGGCCAATCCCCCGGCCCTCCTGGCCGCGCAGGTAGACCACGATGCCGCGGCCGGCCTCGGAGATGGCCTCCATGGCGGCCTCTAGCTGGGGGCCGCAGTCACAGCGGCGCGAACCGAAGGCATCGCCCGTAAGGCACTCGGAGTGGACGCGCACCAGGACGTCCTTTTCGCCTTCAACCTCGCCGGCCACCAGGGCCACGTGCTCGATGCCGGAAATAGCGTCGCGGTAGCCAATGGCCTGGAACTCGCCGAAGCGGGTGGGCAGGCGCGTGGCCACCTGGCGGGTGACCTGGGCCTCGTGGTGGCGGCGGTACTCAATGAGCTGCTCAATGGAAATCATCGACAGCCCGTGGGCGTCGGCGAAGCGGCGCAGCTCCGGCGAGCGCGCCATGTCAGTCGGATCCTCCTCGGAGACAATCTCGCACAGCACCCCGGCCGGGCGCAGGCCCGCCAGGCGGGCCAGATCGATGGAGGCCTCCGTGTGTCCGTCGCGCTCCAGAACGCCGCCGGGGCGGGCGGCCAGGGGCACCACGTGGCCTGGGCGGGTAAAGTCCGCCGGCCCGGAGGCGGGATCTGCCAGCGCCTTGATGGTGGCGCAGCGGTTGGTGGCAGAAATTCCCGTGGAGCCGTTGGCCAGATCCACGGTCACCGTGTACGCGGTGTTGCGCACGTCCTGGTTGCGCGCCATCATCGGCGGCAGGTTCAGGCGGTCGCAGTCCTCCAGTGTTAGCGGGGCGCAGATGTACCCGGAGGAATAGCGCACCATGAACGCCACCAGCTCCGGGGTGGCCAGCTCCGCGGCGAAGATCAGATCCCCTTCGTTTTCCCGCTCCTCGTTATCGACGACCACGACGGCCTTGCCGGCGGCAATATCGGCGATGGCCTGCTCGACCGAGTCCAGGCGGACCAACTCATTACTCATGGCCAATAACCTTAGTACCCCGCCCCCGTACCGGTGGCCTCGGGGGCGGGGCCCACGCCGGCGCCAGCGTTCAGGGTCATCTTTTCCACATATTTTGCCAGCACGTCTACCTCTAGGTTCACCGGGTCGCCGACGGCTAGTTCGCCGTGCGTCGTATCGCGCAGGGTGGCAGGGATCAGGGAGACCTCGAACCAGTCCTCCCCCACGGCCGCCACCGTCAAGGAGGTGCCGTTGACCGCGATGGATCCCTTTTCCACCACGTAGCGAGCCAACTGCTCCGGCAGGCTAAACCGCAGCACCTCCCAGTGCTCCGAGGGCGTGCGGCTTCGCAGCTGTGCGGTGCCGTCGACGTGGCCCTGCATGATGTGGCCGCCTAGCCGCGTGGTCGGCAGCAGAGCGCGCTCCAGGTTCACCCGGGAACCGGCGGTCAGCCCGCCCAGGCTGGTCCGGCGCAGGGTCTCGCGTATGACGTCGGCGACGAAGGTATCCCCGTCGAGCTGAGCCACGGTCAAGCACACGCCATTGACCGCAATGGAATCCCCCAGCTTGGCGTCCGAGGTCACCTTCGGGCCGGTAATGGCCAGCCGGACGGCGTCCTTCTGCTCCTCCACGCCGGCGATGGCGCCTACTTCTTCCACTAGTCCGGTAAACACGTCGCTGTACCCACTTTCCTCTGCCTACTTATCTCAAGTGCTCTCAATATCTAACTATTCAATTTTCTGATGAACTGCGTCTTATCTACTTCGCACAACCGGCAGCCGTGAGTCCCGGCCGTGCAGCTGCTAAGGCCAGGAAGCCCGGCGCAGCTGGATGACCGTGTCCATGCCAGCGCGGTCGATGCCCACGGTCTCAAACCGCGCGGCTCCAGCCAGGGTCTGGGCCACGGGGCTGGCCAACACCCCGCGCCCGGCACCCAGCAGGGTGGGCGCGACATAGGCCACGATGGCATCGACTAGATCGGCGCGCAGGAAGGAGCTGAGCAGGCCAGCCCCGCCCTCGACGAGGACGTCGCGGATGCCCGCCTCCCCCAGCTTCTCCAGTGCCACTACCGGGTCCGGGTACTGCACGAAGCCATTGGCCTCCAGGTTGGGGGCGTGACCGCGGATCTCCCGGCTGCCTATAACTACCCGCCGCGGCTGGGAGGCATAGAGTTTCCCGCCCGGACCGCGCGCGGTCAGCGAGGGGTTATCAGCAATCGCGGTGCCCGTGCCCACGATGATGGCGTCGCGGCGGGCGCGGTCGGCGTGGACTCTCTCGCGGGCGGCCTCCCCTGTGATCCACTGGCTGGTGCCATCCAGGGCGGCTGTGAAACCGTCGAGGGTCTGAGCGAATTTCGCCGTGACAAAAGGCCGGCCCAGGCGCACCGAGCCCAACCAGGGCACCAGGGCATCCTCCACGCCATCTACCGGTGCGGCACGGGCCACGTCCAGGCCGGCAGCGCGCAGGACTTCTGCCCCGCCGGCCGCCTGCGGGTTGGGGTCCGGGTGGACGAAGCGCACGCGCGCTACCCCGGCATCGATGAGCGCCTGGGTACACGGCCCCGTGCGGCCAGTGTGGCTGCAGGGCTCGAGGGTGACCACGGCCGTGGCGCCCCGCGCCCGCGCGCCCGCAGCACGCAGCGCCATGACCTCGGCGTGCGGGCCGCCTGGGGGCTGGGTATGGCCGACCCCGACGACCTCGCCGTGGTCGTCAACTATGACCGCGCCGACCGGCGGGTTGGGGCTCGTGGTCCCCTTGGCCCGCAGGCCCTGGCGCATGGCCAGCTCGACGGCGGCAGGTACAGAATCTATGCGGGGCATTAGCCCTCACGTGCCGCGAGCGTGCGCAGTTCCTCCACCGCGGCGGCCCGGTCGTCCTTGCCGTAAATAGCAGAGCCGGCCACGAAGGCATCGCAGCCGGCCGCTGCGGCCTGCGCGATGGTGTCGGCGGAGATGCCGCCGTCGATCTCGATGGTCACGTCCAGGCCGCGCTCATCGATCGCGGCGCGCAGGGCACGGACCTTATCGAGCTGATCCGGCATGAAGGACTGCCCGCCAAAGCCGGGTTCCACGCTCATCACCAGCACCTCATCGAAGTGCTCGAGCTGGTCGAGCCAGGGCTCGATGGGCGTGCCCGGCTTGATGGAAAAGCCCGCGCGCGCACCCAACTCGCGGATCCGCGCCGCAAGATCCAGCGCCGCCTGAGTATCGGCCATGGCCTCGACGTGGAAGATGATGGTGTCAGCACCGGCGTCGATGTACTTGCCCACCCAGTCCTGCGGGTTCTCAATCATCAGGTGCACGTCCAAGGGCTGATCCGTGACCCCGTCGACGGCGGCGGTGATGTCCGGGCCGAAGGAGAGGTTGGGCACGAAGTGCCCGTCCATGATGTCGACGTGGATCCAGTCCGCGTTGGCCACGGCCTTGACTTCTTCGCCCAGGCGGGTGAAATCGGCGGCCAGGATCGAGGGAGAAATGATGGGTGCGCTCATGGCACCCACTCTAGCGCGGGCGCCGCAGCGCTGCGAAGAACATCGCGTCGGTGCCATGCCGGTGCGGCCACATCTGGACCGACTTGTGCCGGCCGGTATCCCCCATGTCGGGGATGAGCTCGCTGGCGTCGAGCTCCTCGGCGCCTAAAGCCTCCACGGCGCGGTCGACTACCTGGCGGGTCTCGCGCTCATCGGGCGAGCATGTCGAGTAGATGACCACCCCGCCTGGGCGCACTAGCCGCAAGGCGGATTCGAGCAGCTCGAACTGGAGCGCGCTGAGCTCGGCGATGTCGCCTTCCTCCTTGCGCCAGCGCGCCTCCGGCCGCCTGCGCAGCGCGCCCAGGCCGGAGCACGGGGCATCGACAAGCACCCGGTCGAACCCAGCCTCTAGGCCGGGGTTGCGGCCGTCTGCCACGTGCACGGTAACGGGCAGGGACGCGCAGGCCTGCTCCACCAGTTTGGCGCGGTGGGCGGAGGACTCCACCGCATCCACGGCGGCGCCATCGATGCGGGCTAGCGCGCCGAGGAGGGCAGCCTTGCCGCCCGGCCCAGCGCATAGATCTAGCCAGCGCCCGCCGTCGGCGCCTTCGAGCGGGGCCTCGGCCACGGCGCGGGCGATGAGCTGCGAGCCCTCGTCCTGCACGCCGGCCAGGCGCTCCCGCACGGCGTCGACCTCAGCCGGGTCCCCGTGGCGCAGGTACACCGCATAGGGCGAGTAGGCGCCCTCTTCCCCGCCGGTGACCAGGGCGAGTTCCTCGGCGGAGATCTCCCCCGGCCGGGCCACCAGGTGAACGATGGGGCGCTCGGAGTCGGCCGCCAAGGCCTCTTCCAGCTCCCCCAGGCCTAGGACGTGGGCGAAGGATTCCGCGATCCAGGTCGGGTGGGCATGCTTGAAGGCCAGCGCGGCGATTTCGCCTGCGGGGGCAAGCTTGTCCAGCCAGGCCTGCGCCGGGGTGCGGGTGACGGTACGCATGATGCCGTTGGCAAAGCCCTTGGCCTTGTCCTGCCCGGCGGCCTCCACCAGCCGCACGGTGGTATCCACCGCCGCATGGGCCTCCACGCGGGTGTAGATGACCTGGTAGACGCCCAGGCGCAATGCGCACAGGACCTCCGGCGCCATCGAGTCCAGCCCGCGCGTGGCGCACTTAGCGATGATGGCGTCAACCACGCCCAAGGTGCGCAGGGTGCCGTAAGTCAGCTCCGTGGCAAACGCGGCGTCGCGGCCAGAAAGGCCCGCCTTGCTCAGCGCCTTGGGCAAGATGAGGTTGGCAAAGGCCTGGTCCTGCTCCACGCGCAGCAGCGTGTCAAAAGCCACCGCGCGCGGCGCATCGACGCCGGCCTTGCGTGCTGCCTGCAGGAAGTTACGCGCATGCTCTTGCCGGTTATTCTCCCGGCGGGCGCCGTTGCCGCGACGGTCATTCCGCCGCTGCCCACGCCCCTGCTCATCACGTGCGCCTGCGCGGCCGCCACGCCGGTCTTCGCGACCGCGCTGGCCGCGGCCCCCGCGCTGGCCGCGGCCCCCGCGCTGGTCGTCGCGCCCATTGCTCCCACGGCCGCGCTGGTCGCGGCCGCCCTGCGGCTTGCCGGCGGCATCGCCCGACTTGGAACGAGATCTAAATCCACCGCTCATTGAAAGTTCACTTCCCCTGCTTCTTTGTCTAGGCCGCGGGCCCAGTCGGCCGCGTCCATCTTCTTCTTGGCCGGCGGCTGCACCCGGCCCATCCGCACCGGATGGGTGCCGGTGCCCACGTACACCGCGTGCTTAGTCGCCCGCGCCTGGCCGGGCGCAAGCCCCTCCGCTGCCTTCACGTCGGCGTTGCCGCTGCCCTCGGCGTCGACGTCAGTACCAGCGCCGACGATGCTCACGGGGCCCACCTTGAAACGCTCACCGTCCAGGGTGGTCCAGGCTCCCGGCCCCGGGGTATGCGCCCGGATGTGGCGGTCAATGATCTCGGCCGGCTGTGCCCAGTCGATGCGGGCGTCATCGGTAGAGATCTTCGGCGCGTATGTGGCCTCGCCCTCCTGCGGGGTGGCGACGGCCTGGCCTGCAGCCAGCTTGTCCATGGTCTCTACCAGCAGATCCGCCCCGGCATAGGCCAGGCGGGTGAGAAGATCATCGGTCGTATCAGTCGGGCGGATGTCTTCGACGAGAGTGCCTAGGACCTCGCCGGTGTCGAGGCCTTCGTCAATGCGGAAGGTGCTGGCCCCGGTGCGCGCGTCGCCTGCGGCGATGGCAGCCTGCACCGGGGCGGCCCCGCGCCAGGCCGGCAACAGCGAAAAGTGAAGGTTGACCCAGCCGTGTTCGGGCAGGTCCAGCAGGTCAGTGGTGATCAGGTTGCCGTAGGCCACCACCGGGATAGCGTCCGGTTGCAGCTGTGCCAGCCGTGCGCGCAGGGCCATGCCGTCCTCGGTGCCCGGCTTGAGGGTCGACGGTGTTAACACCTCGATGCCGTGCTCTAAGGCCAGCTCCTTGACGGGGCTCGGGTGCAGCGTGCGCCCGCGACCCCGGCGGGCATCAGGGCGGGTGAGCACTGCCACAACCTCGTGCTCAGAATCGAGCAGGCGCTGCAGGGCCACCACCGCGGGCTCCGGAGTCCCGGCAAGAATCAAACGCATATCTCACATGCCTTCCTCTAGGTCTAATCCCAGCTATTTAATTGTTCACGATTTACATTCTCTAACGCGCAGGCGCGACTTACGCTATCCAACGCAGGCACACTGCCTAGCTCGCGGTGCCCCGGAACCAGTCGGCCTGGCGGATGGTGGCCAGGGCCTCCTTGCGCACGGCGGGCTCGAGCCGGTCAAGGAATAGCACGCCGTCCAGGTGGTCGGTCTCATGCTGGACGCAGCGGGCCATCAGCCCGGAG
>CAVFKS010000080.1:0-9425 GCA_963623015.1 Clostridia bacterium | reverse complement strand
GGCGTCATCGGCCCCAACGGCGTGGGCAAGTCCACCCTGTTCAAGACCATCGTCGGCCTGGAGCAGCCGGACTCCGGCACCGTTGACGTGGGTGAGACCGTCAAGCTGTCCTACGTGGACCAGAACCGCGAGAACATCGACCCGGAGGCAACCGTCTGGGAGGTCGTTTCGGGCGGGCTGGACTACATCCACGTCGGCCAGAACGAGATGCCCTCGCGCGCGTACCTGTCCGCGTTCGGCTTCAAGGGCCCGGACCAGCAGAAGCCGTCGAAGGTGCTCTCTGGTGGTGAGCGCAACCGCCTCAACCTGGCGCTGACGCTCAAGGAGGGCGGCAACTTGATCCTCCTCGACGAGCCCACCAACGACCTGGACGTCGAGACCCTGGGTTCTTTGGAAAACGCCCTGGAGAAGTTCCCGGGCTGCGCCGTGGTCATCTCGCACGACCGCTGGTTCCTGGACCGCATCTGTACCCACATCCTGGCCTGGGAGGGCAATGTGGCAGAGGGCCAGTGGTTCTGGTTCGAGGGTAACTTCGGCGACTACGAGAAGAACAAGATCGAGCGCCTCGGTGAGGACGCCGCCCGCCCGTCGCGGGTGACGCACCGCAAGCTGACTCGCTAGTCTTGAAGGTCCCGGAGCTCCTGCTTCGGGACCACACCTATATCGGGCCCGGCGCCACCGGGCCCGCACCTTTATAAGGAGGCACGGTGGGAGCTATCCACACCGCAAACATTCCCGTGCGTTGGTCCGACTTTGACCGCTACGGGCACCTGATGAATGCGAACTACATCGAGTTGGCGCAGGAGGCCCGTCTCCTTTTCGCGCAGGATCACATCTATCCCACTTTCCCGACCTTCGCGGCCTTCGTCCGCCGTCTCGAGGTCGACTACGCGGCCCCCATCAAGCCGGAAGGTCTCAAGGCCGTGGAGGTCGACACCTGGGTGACCAAGGTTGGCAAAACCTCTTTTGTCACCCGGCAGGAAATCCGCGCCCCGCGCGGTCCGGTCTCGTGCACGGTGGACTGTGTGCAGGTCGCGGTGGACTTAGATAGCCAGCTGCCGCGCCCGCTGACGCAGGAGGAGAAGGATATCCTTTCCACTGCGCTTATTGAGGGCTAGTCTTGAGGCTTGGCCCGGAAGATCCCATCCGGGCCGGCTCAACGTCTAACCCAAGGAGGCCCGCAGCCATGGTCGAAGAATCGCTGGAGATCACTAGCGGGGGACCGGGGCTGCGGGCCCTTCTCTCGCGCGCGGTCGGGCTTGACTCCCAGGCCACCGCGCGCCTGCGCCAGCTCGAAGGCGCCGTCGAGGTGTTTGTGACCACGCCTTTTGAGGTAGTCGCCGCCCGCCGCGTGCAGGGGCGCGCCGGCCGCGATGGCGCGGCGGTGGCCGCCCGCGATCTAGACGCGGCTCTGCGCGCCCAGGATTCCGGACTCATTGAGGCAGGCCCCGCGCGCGATGCCCAGTGGCCCGGGGCCCTGCCCCCGGCGCAGGGCTTTACGCTCGTCGACGAGCTGCCCGTGGCCGTGGTGCGCGAGCTTGCCGATGCCGGCCGGGCCTTGGCCCGCCAGTTCTCCGGCCCGGCTGGGCCGCCGCACAGCCTGCTCAACCAGACGGTCCTCGAAGTAGAAGGCGAAGGCGCCCGGGTGGAGATCCCCATGCGCATGATTTTTGCCTGCACCAGCCTGGGCCTCATCCCGGGCTTTAGCGCGCCCATGAGTATTCCCCGCCACCTGCGCGTGTCTCACCTGGGCCGCTGGGTGCGCCTAGACGCGCCCTTCGGCAGCGTTTATCACTCGACACGGCTGTCGTTGTTTTAGGCAAGCGAGCTAAAGCTCGCTTGCGAAAATTGGTTCGCTTGCGAAAGCTGGGTCGCTTGCGGGAAAAGGCCTGCTTGCGGGAAAACCTAGAGGGTGACCAGCAAATGGTAAACATCCAAGGAAAGACAGTGGTTCGTGTGAACCCGTCGTGGATAATCACCATGTGCTAGTCACCCTCTGGCGTCGGGGTGCCCCGCGGGGTAGGGGAGCAGGCCCCTTTAAAGGTCGGAATGGTTGATGAGCATCGCGGCCACGCGCTCCCAGTGGGCGCGCAGGTGGTGGCGGTAGAGCGGCGGGATTGTCTCCTCGTCTACCTGGTCGAGCGAGTTCTCCATGAGCTCCAGCCAGCGCTCGGCGGCGGCGCGGTCGATGCGGAAGTCCACGTGGCGCATGCGCAGCCGCGGATGGCCGCGGTTTTCCTGGTAGTCGGTAGGCCCGCCCCAGTACTGCATGAGGAACCACTTGAGGCGGTCATGCGCTCCGGCCATATCCTCCGGCGGGTACATGGGCCCCAAAATGTCATCATCGGGGACCTGGGCATAAAAGCCCGCGACGAGGCGCTCGAAGGTGGGCTCGCCACCGATGGCCTCGAAGAGGGTGGTCTCGGCTTCAGCCCCGGCCGCGGGCTGGGCGCCCGCGCGGTTCTGTGCGTTATTCGGCGGCGTCGTCATTGTCGATGGCTCCAATTCCCTTGCCGTGCGGGTACGGGGTGGTAATGCCCTGCTCCTGCATGTCTTCCCAGATGCGTGCCTGGATGAAGCGCTGCACCGTCCACTGATCGCCCGGCAGGGTCTTGACCTGGAGGCGGTAGGAGACGTAGTCCGGCTGGAAGTCGGTGATGCCGAGCATCTCCGGGGTATCCAGGCACATCGTGGAGATGGCCTCGTCGCGGGAGGCGGCGATGGCGGACTCGGTGAGCACGCGCTTGGCATCGTCAGCGTTGTTGGACAGGCCCACGGGGATCTGCATGCGGGCGATGGAGTACTTGTCGGTGTGGTTGGCTACCTGGAGAATCTCGCCGTTGCGGATGTACCACAGGGCGCCGTCGATGTCGCGGACGGTGGTGATGCGCAAGGTGATGTCCTCGACGTCGCCAACTACTCCGTTGCCCACGTCGATGGTATCGCCGATGCCGTACTGGTCCTCCAGCAGCATGAAGATACCGGAGAGGAAGTCCTTGACCAGGGACTGCGCACCAAAACCAAGGGCAACACCGACAACACCGGCGGAAGCGATAAGCGGGGCGATGTTGACGCCCAGCTGGTCCAGGATGAGCAGGAAGGCCATGACCCAGACGATGATGGCGGCCGCCGACCGGCCCACGCCGGCCAGCGTCTTAATGCGGCTCACGCGCCGGTTCTCATGCGCCTGATCGAGGGCCTCGAGCTGTTCTTCCTGCTCGCGGCGCTTGCGGCGGGACTTGGAGCGCCCAATCTTGATGGGCAGGGTGCCGGTGCCTGTGCCGCCCTTGTCGATGGCCTGCTGGGCCACTTTGTTGATGACGCGGTGCAACAGCCAGTGGGCAATCGTGGCCATCACGAGGATGACGATGATATAAGTCGGCTTGGCTACCAGCCACTCGCGGGTGGTGTCATCTTGCCACCAAGTGGTCACGGCGTCGACCGTTTCTTCGGTGGTATTTCCTACTGTGGTTCCTACGGAATCTGTTGAATTAGCTAAAAACATCGCCCTCAAGTGTACGCGTGAATATATGTAACCACTGCGTACGTCCATAATGGACAGCTTGGTCTAGAATTTCGGCCATGACTGAGACTCGCAGCACCGATTTCGCCCGCGGATTTACCTCCCGGGCCATCCACGGCGGCTATCAGCCCGACAGCCACATGGGTTCTATCAACGTGCCCATCTACGCCTCGACCACCTTCGAACAAGACGGCCTGGCCCAGTTGCGCGGCGGCTACGAGTACGGGCGCGTGGCCAACCCCACGGTGCGCGCGCTCGAGCGCACCCTGGCCGCCCTGGAGGGCGCGGAGTTTGCGCGCTGTTTCTCCTCCGGCATGGCGGCGGTCGATACCCTCCTGCGGATCTTGCTGCGACCGGGCGACCACGTGATCTTGGGTAACGACGCCTACGGGGGCATGTACCGCCTGCTGCATAATGACTATGGCGCGTGGGGCGTGGAGCTATCCATCGTCGACACCCGCGATGCGGAGGCAGTCTCGGCCGCCATCCGGGACAACACGCGGCTCATCTGGCTGGAAACGCCCACCAACCCGGCGGCGAATATCACCGACATCGCTGCCATCGCCGCGCTTGCCCGCGATGCGGCGGGGGACAACCGAGTCCTGGTCGTGGTCGACAACACGTTTGCCACGCCCTACCTGCAGAACCCTCTGGAGCTGGGCGCGGACCACGTGCTGCACTCGAGCACGAAGTATCTGGGCGGCCACTCCGATGCCCTAGGCGGGGCGGTGGTGACCAACGACGCCGAGATGGACGAGCGCCTGCTGTATTTCCAGGGCAACGTGGGCGCGGTGAGCTCGCCTTTCGATGCATACCTCACCGCCCGCGGTATCAAGACCCTGGCCGTGCGCATGGACCGCCACTGCACGAATGCCCAGGCGGTGGCCGAGTATTTGGAGTCCCGCCCGGAGGTTAAACAGGTGGCCTACCCGGGGCTGGCCTCGCACTCGGGCCACGAGCTGGCCGCGCGCCAGATGCGCGGCTTCGGCGGAATGCTGGCGGTGCGCTTCCACTCCGAGGAGCACGCCCGCCAGGTGTGCCTGAACACCCGACTCATCGCCCTGGCGGAATCCCTGGGCGGGGTGGAGTCGCTCATCGAGCACCCACAGCACATGACGCACGTTTCGGCCGCCGGCTCCGAGCTGACCCCGCCGGCGGACATGGTGCGCCTGTCTATCGGCATCGAAGACGTCGATGATCTGCTCGCAGATCTGGCCCAGGCCCTCGATGCCCTGGACTGATGCCGAAGATGAACGTAGTTGTTTGATGCGAACGCTTAAAGGGCGCCGGGCTTGTGCTCGGCGCCCTTTGTTGTGCCGCGCGGGCTATGAATGTGCGGGATGGTGTGCGGCACGCTGTGCGCGTGCCGCGCTAGTTGAATGCGGCCTGCGCCAGGGAGGCGGCGGTGCGGTCGGTCTCCTGCAGCATGAGCGGGTCGGTGCCCGGCATGGGGGAGATGGTGGTATCCGGCCACTGCGCGTAGGTGGGGATGCCCACGATGTGCAGGCGCGGATCCACGGTGCCGTCCGGGTGGACGGTCCGCCGGTCCACGGTGGTCTCCGGGGAGCCCGTGGTATGCCCGCCGTCGACGAAGGGGCGGGAGCGCTGTGCAATCGAGTCCGACATCGGGTCGGCTATGCGGCGCACGTCCGGCTGGTGCATCCAGGCATCGACCAGCCACGCAGATGTAGCTTGGCGGCCGGCGGAGGTCAGGGTGAACGCGGCATCGCTGCTATCAGCCGCGTCGGCCCAGGTCAGCTGGGGGCGCGGGCCGAGGAAGGTGATCAGGCCGGCATCGACAAGCGCGAGCAGTTGGCGGGTGCGGAACAGCGGCGGACCGGAGCCAACCATCTGGCCGAAGGCCATGAACTCCTTATAAGCGGTGGTGCGCGAGTCCCAGTCCAGGCGCCCGTTGGAGGCGGCGATGGAGGAGGGCTTGCGGGCAGAGGAGATGACCCACAGGGCGCACTTGAGGGGGGAGTTGGCGGCGCGGGTGGCCTCGGTGATATCGCGGGCGAGCCCGCCGGCGATATAAGCGGTCAGCTCCGCGGCGTCCATCCCGGAGACGTGGGTCTGCGCGGTATCGGCCAGCGGGTTGGCCCAGTAGGCCAGGTCGAGCGGGGTAGAAGAGACGCCGTCGAGCGCCGTGGTGAGCTGGCCGCAGGCCGCGGCCAGGGAGGTGCCGGTGACGAAAGTGGCGTCGATGCGTTCCAGGATCTCGGCCAGCGGCACGCGCAGGGCGTCCGGGTCGGTGCGCTCTTGCACCGTGTAGTACTCCGCGTAGGCATCGCGCAGGATGGCGGGGAGCAGATCGGCGGCGAAGTCCAGGCTGGACTTCCCGGCGGTGGACTCCAGGGCCGCGCCGAAGCGGGGCAGTGGGGCGCGTGGGGGCAGCGCGTGGTACTCGGACTTGGGCAGGTAGGGGTAGCCGCGGCCCGAGGCCACCACCAGGTGTGGCTCGGTGCCGGAGGGTACGTAGCGCAGCCCAGAGCGGGCGGCGGGATCTTCTACAAAGCGGCCGCCGCGGCCGAGCGAGGTCAGCGCCATGACATCGAAGAAGCCCATGCCCATGCCGCGGGTGAGCACGGCCTGCCCGGCGGGAAGATCGCCTAAGGGCTGCTCCACCGGGTTATCGGGGCGCACCCAGTGCAGCCCGGACCCGGCGCCAGTGGCCGCGGCCAGGCGCTCTTCCTCGGCGCCGGCTGCGGGGACCTGCCACCCGTAGGCCAGGACGGTGGCGGAGGCCTCGACGCGGGAGGCATCGGAAAGCTCGAGCACGTCGTGGTCTCCGGCGTCGCGGATAGCGGTAACGCGCGCATAGTGGTTGATGATGCGCACCGACTCGGGCAGCAGGTCCAGGGCGACCGTAAAGACCCAGCGCAGGTAGATGCCGTATAGGGCGCGCGAGGGGTTGGACTCCTCGCGGGTGGCGGCCAGCTCCTCGGCAAAAGCCGGATCGAGGTCGGACTCGCGGACCTCGTGGGCATCGAAGAGGCGCAGCTTGGCCGCGGGCAGGCCGGAGCGCTCCCCGCGCACCAGCTTGATCCACTCGAAGAGGGTGGGGCCCTCCACCGGGGGTGCGCCCACGGTAGAGCCGGGCTCGGTAAAGAGCGTGACGGCCCCGGCGAGGGTGTTCATGCACAGGGTGTGGGTCTGCGCGGTGTCCCAGATGCGCCCGGCACCGTGCTGGGCGTCGTCGATGAGGTGGAGGGTTAGCGGCTGCTGGTTGCCGTCCTGGTTGAGGTGGGCGGCCAGGCGTTCGACGAGGGAGATGCCGCGCGGCCCCATGCCGACGATGGCGATGGAGGGCGGGGGAGTAGCCATTTTATTCATCCTTTTTGCGAGCGGGTGTGCTCGCCTAACGAAAAAATTCCTAGACTGATTTGTCTACAGGAATAATACTAAACGGTACGCGTTGTGTTAAATTCACCGACATTAAAAGTAATAATTCTCTCTCGAAAGCAACCTGACACCATGACAACCTCACGTCGCGG
Source organism: Clostridia bacterium (assembly GCA_963623015.1). Taxonomy (GTDB): domain Bacteria; phylum Actinomycetota; class Actinomycetes; order Mycobacteriales; family Mycobacteriaceae; genus Corynebacterium. The sequence goes on along the minus strand of CAVFKS010000080.1, from coordinate 2,408 downwards.
CCGCCCGCGCCTTGCCGCAGGCGCTGGACTAGCCCTGGCCTTAGCCCTGGTCACCGGGTGCGCCACCGCGCCCGAGCAGGACGGGGATAACACGCTCATCTACTTGGAGCCGCAGTTCTTCCGCACCCTCTACCCGCCGGCCGCGGGTTTTTACCCCAACGGCGGGGTGGTCAATCAGCTCACGGACCGCCTGCTCTACCAGGACCCGGACACCCTGGAGCTCTCCCCGTGGATCGCCACCGACCTGCCCGAGGTCAACGCCGATGCCACCGTCTACACCTTCGACATCCGCACCGACGTGACCTACTCGGACGGCACCCCGCTGACCGCGGAGAACGTCGTGGCCAACTTCGATCTCTTCGGCAAGGGCGACAAGTCCCGCCGCCTGACCAAGTCCGAGCAGATCTCCAACTATGACCGCGGCGAGGTCGTCGACGAGGACACCGTGCGCTTCCACTTCACCGCGCCTTCGCCCGGCTTCCTGCAAGCTACCTCCAGCTATAACGCCGGACTGCTCTCCGATGCCGCCCTTAAGCTCGACGATGAGGGCTTTGGCCCCGGCAACGCTGCCGCCGTGGTGGGCTCGGGCCCCTTCTACGTCGCCGACGAGGAGATCGGCACCGACCTGGTGCTGCGCGCCCGCGAGGACTACGACTGGGCCCCGCCCGCGGTCGCACACCAGGGCCCGGCCCAGATCGACGGGGTGCACTACATCCTGGCCGCCGAGGAGTCCGTGCGCACCGGCGCGGTGATCTCCGGCCAGGCGCACATTGCCCGCCAGATCTCTGCCCCGCAGGAGGCCCTGCTCAAGGACCGCGGCGTCCAGGTGGTCTCGCGCGGCACGAACTCGATGAATAACCAGCTGGCCTTCCGCTTTGACCACCCCCTCCTGGCGGACCAGCGGGTGCGCGAGGCCATCATCCACGGCGTCAACCGCCCGGAGATCCTGCGCGTGCTCTTCTCCGAGTCCTACCCGCTGGCCACCTCCTCGGTGGCGGCGACCGGCCTGGGCTACAAGAACCAGGAGCCGGCCTACGAGTTCGACCCGGAGACCTCCCGCCGCCTCCTCGACGAGGCCGGCTGGGTACCCGGCCCGGACGGCATCCGTGTCAAGGACGGCCAGCGGCTGTCTCTGACGTCGAATATCGCCCTGCCGCAGCCGCGCTCGCGCGAGGTCATGACCATGATCCAGGACCAGCTCAAGGCCTTAGGCATCGAGATCCACCTCAACTCGGGCGATCAGGCCACCCAGAACGCCGACGCCAAGAGCCAGGACCGCGTGCAGATCTACCACGTCATGGTCGGCCGCGCCGAGCTCGACGCCATCGGTTCGCTGTTTTCCATCAACGCCCGCGACGCCCTGCTCAACCAGGACGCCGAAGGCAACCCCCATGACGCCGCCTTGGAGGAGTATTTCACCCAGATCTCCTCGGAGCCGGATCCGGCCCGCCGCACCCAGCTGGCCGGCGAGGTCCAGGACTACCTGACCGAGCACGCCCTGGTCCTGCCGCTCTTTGAGGAGCCGCAGGTCTACGCCGTCGACCCGTCGGTGGAGGGCTTTGCGCCCGAGTCCGTGGCCCGGCCGTGGTTCTACCAGGTGCGCATCAACCGCGCCGGCGTTGACGCCGGCTCGCAGACTGCCGAAGGGGATAAATAAATGACCGCCCAACAACTTCTGCGGCGCCTCGGCCAGGCCGTCCTGGTGCTGCTGGTGACCTACACCGTCGCCTTCTTCCTGCTCTCGGCCCTGCCTTCCGATGCCGTCCAATCCCGTTTCGGCGACCCGGGCCTAGGCTTGAGCCAGGCCGAGATTGACGCCATCCGCGACGAGATGGGCATCGACAAGCCCCTGTGGCAGCAGTATTTCCTGGCGCTGGCTGGCTTTTTGACCGGCAACTTCGGCAACTCCACGCAGTCGGGCGCGCCGGTGGCCACCCTGATCGCTGACGCCCTGCCGCACACGCTGGCCCTGGCCGGCAGCGCCATCGGCCTGGCCATCGTCGTCTCCCTGGTGATAGCCTTCCTGGCCACCCTGCCCGGCCTGGGCGGAATTGCCACCTTCTTCCGCGGCCTGCCCTCCTTCCTCGTCGCCCTGCCTGGGTTCTGGGTGGGCATCCTGCTCATCCAGGTCTTTTCCTTCCAGCTCGGCTGGGTCAACATCATCGAACCCGGCGGCATCCAGGGGCTTATCCTGCCGATGATCACGCTGGCCATCCCCATGGCCGCGCCCCTGACCCAGGTGCTCATTCGCTCGATTAGCCAGACGCAGTCCCAGCCCTTCGTCCAGGCAGTCCGCGCCCGCGGCGCCTCCGAGCCCTGGATCTTCTGGCGCAACGTGCTGCGCAACTCCCTGCTGCCGGCCCTGACCATGGCGGGCCTGCTCTTCGGCGAACTCGTCGGCGGCGCGG
>CAVFKS010000079.1:0-9576 GCA_963623015.1 Clostridia bacterium | reverse complement strand
GAGCAGTGGGGCATCCACCGCGAGCCGCCGGCATTCGACCAGCTCGAGGGCAAGACCGAGATCCTGGAGACGGGCATCAAGGTCATCGACCTGCTGACCCCGTACGTCAAGGGCGGCAAGATTGGCCTCTTCGGCGGCGCCGGCGTGGGCAAGACCGTTCTGATTCAGGAAATGATTACCCGTATCGCCCGCGAGTTCTCCGGTACCTCGGTGTTCGCAGGCGTTGGCGAGCGTACCCGTGAGGGCACCGACCTCTTCCTCGAGATGGAAGAGATGGGCGTTCTCCAGGACACCGCCTTGGTGTTCGGCCAGATGGACGAGCCGCCAGGAGTCCGTATGCGCGTGGCCCTGTCCGGCCTGACCATGGCGGAGTACTTCCGCGATGTCCAGGGCCAGGACGTGCTGCTGTTCATCGACAACATCTTCCGTTTCACCCAGGCCGGCTCTGAGGTCTCGACCCTGCTGGGTCGTATGCCTTCTGCCGTGGGCTACCAGCCCACCCTGGCTGACGAGATGGGTGTCCTGCAGGAGCGCATTACCTCCACCAAGGGCAAGTCCATTACGTCTCTGCAGGCCGTTTACGTGCCGGCGGACGACTACACCGACCCGGCCCCGGCCACGACCTTCGCCCACCTGGATGCGACCACGGAGCTTGACCGCGCCATCGCTTCCAAGGGTATTTACCCGGCCGTGAACCCGCTGACCTCTACCTCTCGTATTCTGGAGCCGTCTATCGTGGGCGAGCACCACTACGAGGTTGCTCAGCGCGTGATTAACATCCTGCAGAAGAACAAGGAGCTTCAGGACATCATCGCCATTCTGGGTATGGACGAGCTGGGTGAGGAAGACAAGCTCACCGTTCAGCGCGCCCGCCGCCTGGAGCGCTTCCTGGGCCAGAACTTCTTCGTTGCGGAGAAGTTCACCGGCCTGCCGGGTTCCTACGTCCCGCTGGTCGACACCATCGACGCGTTCGAGCGCATCTGCAACGGCGAGTTTGACCACTACCCGGAGCAGTGCTTCAACGGCCTGGGTGGCCTGGACGACGTCGAGGCCGCATACCAGAAGCTGAACGAGAAGAAGTAGGGAGGCGCACATGGCTGACATCACCGTGGAACTGGTTTCCGTCGAGCGTTTGCTGTGGTCCGGTAAGGCCAGCATCGTCACGGCTGAGACCACCGAGGGTGAGATCGGCGTGCTTCCTGGCCACGAGCCGATGATTGGACAGCTGATCCACAACGGCGTCGTGACCATCCGCCCCGTCGACGGTGACCGCATGGTCGCCGGCGTGCAGGGAGGTTTCCTGTCCGTGACTGCCTCGAAGGTCACCGTCCTCGCCGATTGGGCCGTCTGGTCCACCGAGGTGGACGAGGCCAAGGCCACCGCGGAGCTTGACTCCGAGGACTGGCTCGAGCACAAGCGCGCCGACGCATCCCTGCGTGCGCTGCGCCGTGCCAAGGAGTCCTAGGTAAGGAATAAGGGCGGCAAACAAACGCCCTTCCTGCTCTCAGCTTTGCGCCCCGCGCCTGCCATCGTGCAGGAGCGGGGCGCGATTCGTTTTTCTCTCGGACGGCACAGCCTGCGCTCTCAGCCCGCGCACTGGTTGGCGCCTGCGCGGGGTGGGGAAAGTTGGGGCAGGGTGCCTGGCGATGCCGCGCGCTACTGGTCAGATGTACAACTAGGCGGGCCGCCCAAAAATTCACCGCCGGGGTAGCAAAAGGGTTAGACTCTAGAGTTATCAGAATCCGCCTTTGCGGGGCGGACATTCGATAGTTGCTTCCGGAGGTAGCAGAAGGTGCCGGTCATAGACATCGTCGTGTGGGCGATCATCGCCTGGTTTGCAGTCGGGTGCGCCCTGGCAATCGGCCGCTTTATCATGCTGCGCTCCACCGGCACGCAGGTCCTCGTGCGCCCCATGCCGGCTAAGGATTCTTATTCCTGGCGCCATGGAATCGTGCGCTATAATGCGGGCTGCCTGGAGTTTTTCAAGCTTCGCTCCGTGTGGCCCACCGCGGATTTATCCCTCAACCGCCTCGACGTCGAGATTGTCTCTACCCGGCAATTGCTCGATGACGAGGCTAATTTTATGCCCGAGGCCAGCGAGGCCATCCACATCCGCGTCGACGGGAAAGAGTACGAGATTGCCGTTGATGGCCGCGGTGCCATGGCGCTAACTGCCTGGATCGAATCGGCGCCGTCGCGCCGCAAGGAAAACATCAACCTCAAGCAGCTGCGTGAGCGTGCTGAACGCTCTCACCGCAAGCACGACCGTCGCTAATCCACTTCGGGGCGTCATGCAGCCCTTTTTTCGCCTCAGGCGCGGCGCCTATAGGGTAGAGGCATGCGTTTAGTTCTAGCCCGGTGCTCCGTCGATTATGTGGGTCGCGTTGACGCCCACCTGCCCATGGCCGACCGCCTGCTGCTGGTCAAAGCAGACGGTTCGGTGTCGGTGCACGCGGATGACCGCGCCTATAAGCCGCTGAACTGGATGACCCCGCCGTGCACACTGCAGGAATCAGCCATCCAGGACCTCGACGGCGAGGACACCGGGGAGATCCTCTGGCTGGTAGAAAACAGCAAGAAAGAGCAGCTGCGCATCACCATCGAGGAGATCTATGAGGAGATCTCCCGGGATCTGGGCGTGGATCCGGGTCTGGAAAAGGACGGCGTGGAGGCCCACCTGCAGGAGCTTCTGGCCGAGCACATCACCACGCTGGGGGAGGGCTACCGGCTGGTGCGCCGCGAGTATCCCACCGCCATCGGCCCGGTGGACATCATGGCCCGCGATGCCGATGGCGCGCACGTAGCAGTGGAGATTAAGCGCCGCGGCGGCATCGACGGCGTGGAACAGCTAACCCGGTACCTAGAGCAGCTCAACCGCGACAAGCTCCTGGCACCGGTCCGCGGGGTATTTGCCGCCCAGGAGATCAAGCCCCAGGCCCGCACCCTGGCAGAAGACCGCGGGATCCGCTGCGTGACCCTGGATTACCAGGAGCTGCGCGGCATCGAGAGCAACGAGCTGCGGCTGTTCTAATGCCGCGCAGGAATCGCCAACGCCGCGCGGCCCCGCGCCCGCTGCCCAAGGACGGCACAGCCTTCCTCGGTACCCAGACGGTGGCCGGGCCCCGCTGGACCCATGGGGAGCCGTATCAGATGCGCTATATCGGCTCGGCTGCCGCCAAGAAGTACTACATTTGCCCGGGATGTAACCAGAACATCCCGCCGGGGGTCTCCCACGTGGTGGCCTGGCCGCGCGATACCGGCGCCCGCGGCGACGACCGCCGCCACTGGCACCGGCACTGTTGGGATCGCCGCTAACGCCGGGTGGGCGGGGGCCGCCGGCCCGCCGCGGTACGGGGTACGATGGCGGCTATGATTGTTGCCTTTTCCGTAGCTCCGGTCGAGGTGCCGGACGCCAAAGCCGAAATGTCCCTCGCCGTTGCCGCCGCAGTGAAGGTGGTGCGCGAGTCCGGGCTTCCCAACGAGACCAACGCGATGTTCACCATCATCGAGGGCGAGTGGGACGAGGTCTTCGCGGTAATCAAAAAGGCCACCGACGCCGTGCGCGAGGTCAGCCCACGCACCTCCTTGGTCATTAAGGCCGACATCCGCGAGGGCGTCACCGGCCAGCTGGAGCAGAAGGTCCGCTCCGTCGAAGAGCACCTGGCAAACGGGGAGGTCTAGGCATGGCTATCCCACAGCGTTTGACCGGCGGGGCCATCGACCTGGGGCAGTTGAAGAAGCCGGCCCAACAGCCTGTCGGCGCCTCTAATGCCGGCTCGGGAGCGGGTGCCGGAGCAACGGGGGAGCAGGTGGCCCCCTATTTCGAGGTCATCGAGGCAAACTTCGAGGAATCCCTGGTGCGCCGTTCGGCGCAGGTCCCCGTGGTCGTGCTCATCGGCACGCCGCGCTCCGAGCAGTCCGAGCAGCTGCGCCGGGACTTCCAGGAGCTGGCGCAGGCCGGCGGGCTGAAATTCCTCGTGGGCTACCTCGACGCCGACGCCCAACCGCAGCTGGCCGCAGCTTTTGGCGTGCGTAACCTGCCCACCGTCGTGGCCCTGGCGCAGGGCCAGCCCATCACCAACTTTGAAGGCGCCCAGCCGCGCGCGGCGTTGGAGCAGTGGGTGACCGCCCTGGTGGAGCAGGTCGGCGCGCAGCTGCCAGGCCTGCCCGCGCAGGAAGGCGCGGATGAAGAAGAACTCGACCCGCGCGTGCGCGAGGCCGAGGACGCCCTCAACCAGGGCGACTTCGCGGGTGCGATTGCGGTTTACGACAAGATCCTGGCGGAAGACCCCAAGGCGGTGGGCATCAAGCAGGCGCGTGATACTACGGCGCTGCTGCAGCGCATCAGTGGGGTAGAAGATCCCCTGGGCCGGGCAGAAAACGACGACAGCCCGCAGGCCCAGATGGACGCCGCCGATGCCGAGATCGTCGCCGGTGCCCCGGAGCGCGCGTTCGACCGCCTTATCGCGGCGATTGCCGCCGCCGCAGGCGATGACAAAGCCGCCTTGCGCACGCGCCTGCTCGAGCTCTTCGGCCTCTTTGAGCCGGGCGATGCACGGGTGCTCGCCGCCCGAACCAAGCTCGCCAGCGCGCTATACTAACCCCGCCCCAGCGGGGGTATCCGCCGCCGGCGGCGTGGCTTGACTCACGGCTGCCGGTGGCCCGTGAGCTTGGACAAAGGCCCCGGTCAGGAGTGTGTGGTGCTGTGTACGGGGGTATACCAGGCCTATATCTTAGAAAATGCTGCCAATTTGGTGAGTTCCTGGATTAGTATTCTTCTATTCCCCGCGCATGAGACCAGTGAGTTTCGCCCCGGCGGTGCCCCGTGCCTTACCTTCGCCGTCGCCCAACCCCTTCGGACCCACGCAGAGGGATGAACTCTATTTCTCCGCTGTGAAGGGAATCCCTCCATGTTTTTGGCTCCCCCCTCTGGGCCGAAGATCCCCGAATCTAAGGCCCCTAAGAAAGACCGCACCCACTGGCTGTATATTGCCGTCATCATCGCGGTCGTCGCCGGCATCATCTTTGGCCTGGTAGCCCCTGAAACCGCCGCCGGCTTCAAGCTTCTGGGCACGATGTTCGTCAGCCTCATCAAGATGATCATCGCCCCCATCATCTTCTGCACCATCGTGCTGGGCATCGGGTCGGTCCGCGCGGCCGCCTCGGTGGGCAAGGCTGGCGGCATCGCCCTTACCTATTTCATCATCATGTCCACCTTCGCCCTGGGAGTGGGCCTGCTGGTGGGCAACCTCATCGAACCTGGCTCGGGGCTGGATATCCAGGCCACCGCGGGCGAGGCCGACAAGTACGTTACCCAGGCCGAAGAGGCCCACACGGGGCTGTCCGGCTTCGTCCTGTCCATCATTCCCGACACGGTTTTCTCGGCGTTTACCTCCGGCTCCGTGCTGCAGGTGCTCTTCATCGCCCTCCTGGTCGGCTTCGGCGTGCAGTCGATGGGCAAGCAGGGCGAGCCCATCCTTGCGTTCGTCGCGCACCTTCAAAGGTTGACTTTCAAGATCCTGACCATGATCCTGTGGATTGCGCCCATCGGAGCTTTCGGTGCCATCGCCGGCGTGGTCGGCGAGACCGGTTTCGCCGCGGTCAAGTCCCTGGCAGTCCTCATGCTCGCGTTCTACCTGACGTGCATCATCTTCGTGTTCTTCGTGCTGGGCACCATCGCCCGCGTATTCGGCGGCATTTCCATGTGGAAGCTGTGCAAGTACTTGGCGCGCGAGTTCCTGCTCATCGTCGCGACGTCCTCCTCGGAGTCCGCGCTGCCTAACCTGATGCGCAAGATGGAGCACCTCGGCGTCGAAAAGCCCACCGTGGGCATCGTGGTCCCTACCGGCTACTCCTTCAACCTGGACGGCACGGCCATCTACCTGACCATGTCCGCCATCTTCATCTCCGATGCCATGAACATGCCGATGAACCTGGGGGAGCAGGTCTCTCTGCTGGTGTTTATGATCATCGCCTCCAAGGGTGCGGCGGGTGTCTCTGGCGCGGGCCTTGCCACCCTGGCCGCCGGCCTGCAGTCGCACCGCCCGGAGCTTCTCGATGGCGTCGGCGTCATCGTCGGCATCGACCGCTTCATGTCCGAGGCCCGCGCGCTGACCAACTTCGCTGGCAACGCCCTGGCCACCGTCCTGGTGGGCCGCTGGACCCACACCGTGGACCTGGATCGCGTCCACCGCGTCCTGGACGGCGAGCTGCCGTACGTGGATTCCAGCCTGGATACCGAGGTTGACCTGGCCAACCCGACGGTCGAAAACCCGGCGCATAACACTTTGCAGCCCACCCTTCAGGTGGACCTGGACCACTTCGAGCAGGGCTCCAACTCGCTCTACCGCCAGGACTTGACCAACCCGGATCCCACCGATATCCCGGCCGACCCGAAGCCACACCAGGCCTAGCCGTGTGGTCCTTGGCCCAAAACCTTGACGGGGCCGGCTCCTTCTTGATTGAGGGAGTCGGCCCCGTCTGTCATGCGAGGGGCTGCCGGGGCGCCGGGGCCTTGCGGCAGCTAGCGTTTAGGCGTTGTCGCCGCGGAAGAGGTACCACTGCACCGAGTTGGCGGGCAGGTGCAGCGTGGCTCCTTCCGCATCGGCGTGGATGTCGCCCAGTGGGTTACCGGCGCCCTGGTAGGCGGCATCGTCAGTGTTGAGCTTGAGCTCCCAGCGGCCCGCCCGGGTGGGGAAGAGCCGGTAGTCCGGGTAGGACGACCCCGATAGGTTGGCCACGGCCAACAGCGCGGAGCCGTCGTCGCCGTAGCGCTCGAAGGCCAGCACGTTAGAGGCCGCGTCGTCGCCTACCACCCAGTGGAAACCGGAGGGGTCGAAGTCGCGCTGCCACAGCGCCGGGGTGTCCTTGTAGATGGCACCCAAGTCGCGCACCAGGGCCTTGATGCCGTGGTGCCACTCGTTGCCCCAGCCTTCGAGGTTGGCCCAGTCCACGGAGGTGGACTCATTCCACTCGGTGGTCTGGCCGAACTCCTGGCCCATGAACATCAGCTGCTTGCCGGGGTGGGCGAACATGTAGCCAAAGAGGGTGCGCACGCCGGCGGCCTTATTCCAGTCATCGCCCGGCTGGCGCGACCACAGGGTGCCCTTGCCGTGGACTACCTCGTCATGGCTAAACGGCAGGATGTAGCGCTCGGAGTAGGCGTAGACCATGGAGAAGGTCAGCTCCCCGTGGTGGTAGGCGCGGTGGACGGGCTCGTGCTTGAAGTACTCCAGGGTGTCGTTCATCCAACCCATGTTCCACTTCAGGCTAAAGCCCAGGCCGCCCTCCGTGGTGGGGGCGGTAACGCCGGGCCAGGAGGTGGATTCCTCCGCGATGGTCCACACGCCCGGGTGGGTGCGCTGCAAGGTGGCGTTGGTCTCCTGGAGGAACTGCACGGCCTCGAGGTTTTCGCGGCCGCCGTACTGGTTGGGCAGCCATTCCTCGCGCGAGTAGTCCAGATAGAGCATGGAGGCTACGGCGTCGACGCGCAGGCCGTCGACGTGGAACTCCTCGGCCCAGTACAACGCGTTGGCCACCAGGAAGTTGCGGACCTCGCGGCGGCCGAAGTCGAAGACGTAGGTGCCCCAGTCCGACTGCTCGCCGCGGCGCGGGTCCGGGTGCTCGTAGAGGGCCTGGCCGTCGAAGCGCCCCAGCGCGAAGTCGTCCTTGGGGAAGTGCGCGGGTACCCAGTCCACGATGACGCCGATGCCGGCGTTATGCAGGGCGTCGATGAGCGCGCGCAGCTCGTCCGGGGTGCCCCAGCGCGCGGTAGGCGCATAGTAGCCGGAGACCTGGTAGCCCCAAGACCCGCCGAAGGGGTGCTCAGCTAAGGGCATAAACTCCACGTGGGTGTAGCCGTGCTCGAGCAGGTAGGGGATGAGTTCTTCGCGCAGCGAGTTATAGGTGGCGCCGACCTTCCAGGAGCCCACGTGGACCTCGTAGATGTTGATCGGCTGGTTGGTATCCCCCGTGCGGGCGGCCAGCCACTCGGGATCGCCCCAGACGTAGGTGGAGTCCACCACGCGCGAGGCGGTCTCCGGCGGCGGGCACGAGCCCTTGGCCAGCGGGTCGGCCTTCTGGACGCGGCCGCCGTCCTTGGTCTGGATGGCGAACTGGTAGCGCTCGCCGGCGCCGATGCCGGGGATGAAGATCTCCCAGATGCCGGTAGAGCCCAGCGCGCGCATGGGGTACTGGAGGTCATTCCAGCCGCAGAAGTCACCGATGACGGACACGCCCACCGCATTGGGCGCCCACACCGCAAAGGCCACGCCCTCAACCACGCCCAGATCGGTCTCGTAGCGCTTGAGGTTGGCGCCGAGGACCTCCCAGAGGCGCTCGTGGCGGCCCTCCCCAATCAGGTAGAGATCCAGCGAGCCGAGCGTGGGCAGGAAGTTATAGGCATCGGCGCGCTCGATGGGGGCTTGCCCCGGGTAGGTCACCCGCAGCCGGTAGTCGACGTGGGGATCCTCCGGGCGGGCGATGGTGGCCTCCCAGATGTCGTCGCCCACAGGCTCCAAGTCCACCGTGCCGGAGGCGCTGACGAATTCCACCGCTTGGGCCCCGGGCTTGCGGGTGCGGACGACGCCGCCGTGCCAGCCGAAGAAATCATGGGGCGCGTGGTGGCGGCAGGAGTTGAGGCGGTCAAGATCAGGCTGCGGAATGCTCATGGTCTTAAAACTACCTACGATCGCCCCGCCGCGGGGCTTATTGCGGCCCCGCCAACCCCCACAGGGGCTAGTCCCGCCAGGCTTCGGGGGCGGGCGGGACTAGGCGCGATAGTCGTTATCGGCCACCCGGCGCCAGGCCAGCTGTGCGCGGCGGTCTTCGGGGATCTCGGGCAGGACGAAGATGTGGGCGACATCGGCCTGCGGGGCCAGGCGCACGAAGTTGCGCTCGGACCAGGTAAAGGACTGGCCAGTGATCTGATCCCGGACCGTGAAGGCGGAGCCAGGGCGCAGGCCCACGGCCTCCAGGTCCAGGTGGACCGTGGCCTCCTGGGTGTTGCGCGGATCCAGGTTGACCACTACCAGCACGGCATTGCCGGTGTGCGGATCCGTCTTCGAGTAGGCCATCACCTGGGCGTTGTCCACGTAGTGGAAGGTCAGCGTGCGCAGCTGCTGCAGGGCCGGGTTGTGGGCGCGGATCTCGTTGAGCATGCGCAGGTAGGGCTCCAGGGAGTCCCCGGACTCGAGCGCGGCCTTAAAATCGCGCGGGCGCAGCTCATACTTTTCCGAGTCCAGGTATTCCTCGGAGCCGGGGCGCACGGCCTGGTGCTCGAATAGCTCGAAGCCGGAGTAGACGCCCCAGGCAGGCGAGAGCGTGGCCGCCAGCGTGGCGCGGATGGCAAACATGGCCCGCCCGCCGGTCTGCAGGGACTCGTGCAGGATGTCCGGGGTGTTGACGAACATGTTGGGGCGGCAGATATCGGCCTGGTCGAGGTGCAGGCGCGCGAAGTCCTCGAGCTGGGGCTTGGTGGTCTGCCAGGTGAAGTAGGTGTAGTTCTGGCTAAACCCTGCCTTGGCCAGGCCGAACAGGCGCGGCGCGCGGGTGAAGGCCTCGGCCAGGAAGATGACA
>CAVFKS010000078.1:0-9909 GCA_963623015.1 Clostridia bacterium | reverse complement strand
GGTGGCGAACCGATAAGCAATCCGGTAAACAGGAAGCTTTGGCAACCGAAACCAGTCCCCGAATCTGGGGGTACTACCAGATGCTTACGACGGCGTTGTTGCCACCGCGGCAGGTCACGTAGCTGGAGCCGGAGCAGCGCATCGTATAAGTCTGGCCGGTAACGGGGGAGTAGACCGAAATCGTCTGGTTAGGGTTGCCGGAGGAGGCGTAGGCGTCCGTGAATACGGAGTAGACGTTGGCAGCGAAAGAGCTGGAAGTCACCGAAGTGTCGGCCCGGTAGTTGCTGTAGGCCCGGTTAGCCTCCGGTGCGGGCGCCTGGGCGGGAGCCGGGGCCTGCTGCTGGACGGGGGCGGCAGTCTCGGTCACGATGACCACCTCGTCTTCGCTGCTGGCGGTCTTGAACCAGCCCTGCTGGAAACCAAGGAATACCAGGCCAAAGGCCAAGAGCACGATCACGGCGCCGATAATGGTAGCGATGAGGCCAGCGTTCGACTTCTGCTGTTGCGGCGGATAGGCGTAGGGGTAGGCCGGCTGCTGAGATTGTTGCGAGTACAGCTGGTTCGGATACTGCTGCTGCGGTTCCTGCTGCGGTTGTTGATCGCCCCAGTTGTAGGAATTCGTCATAAACGTTCAAGTCCTGTCAAAGAGAATTTTCAGTTTTTTACAAGGGAACTCTGTTATTTAACCACATGAACCATTAACGTCGATTGATTTTTGCGTCCCTAACAGGCGGAATTTGGCAAAGAATCCAAGGAGTCGGAAACGGATTGAGCGATGAGTGAAGCCATCGCCTGCGCGTCCGCGTAAGTCCCGGACGCGGGGATGGCTGTTAGCGCCAGCGCCACATCCCCGGAGGCGTTGGAGGCCAACCCGAACTGGCGGACTTGATACAACCCGCTTGCGTCTGGCCCCCAGCCACCCTTGAAGCGCGCGCCCGGCAGCTCACCTAGCCCGTAGGCCTGATCGGGGGAGACCTGTCCCATCAGGGAAACTACCTGGCTGGCACCGGCCAGGCACTGCAGGTTGGCGGCAAACTTGGCCTGCTGGCTGGGGCTCATCAGCGTCTGCCCGAAAGCGGTAAATTCCGGGCGGGTAATGGCCGTATTGATTTCGATGGGCACGCCGGCTTCCTGCAGCACTTGGCTGGCGGCCCCTGCGGGAAGGGACTGCCACAGGGACTCTGCGGCGGCATTGTCGGAGACCGTGATGGCCGACTGCACCAGGGAGTAATTGTCCGGGTTCTGCCGCAGTGCGGCGATGGCGATGGGCACCTTGCTAGTCGACCACGCGGGGTATGCGGCGTCGTCGCCGAAGCTCCAGGCTTGCTCGCCGTCCGAGTAGGCAACGCCCGCGGTTCCGCCATATGCGGCAACGGCCTGGTCTACCGCGGCCTGCAGGTCTGGGCCCTGTCCCGTGGCATCGGCAGGCTCGGCTGCCGATGCCGGCGCTTCCGGCGTCGCGTACACGGTAGTGGTGGAGGTGGTGCGTTGTGCATCGCCGCCGATGACAATGGTGCACGCCGACAGCGTTAGCCCGGCCCCAGCAATCGAGGCGAGGGCAGAAAGTGCGCGTATCATGCGATAAATCTTAGAACCTGTGTGGGAGGGGCGCGACAGGCGGCCTTTAAGGAACGGGTATCCATTCGGCATAGAAAGCTACGGCCAAAGCCAGCGCGCCCAACAGGCCCAGCACTACGAAGACCACCGCCGCCACCACGCCCCAGGGCCTGCGGCGCCGCGGCAGTGCAGGCGGGGCAGGCGGTGCTGGTGGACTAGGTGGCGCCGGCGTGTCAGGGGCCTGGACCGGCGGGAACTCGGCGGTCTCGGGGTGGGTGTCTCGTGCCATGTCTAAACCCTAGCTAGTCGACTTCGGTAAAGCGCCGCTCCCACGACTGCTTGATGGGGTTGGCATCGGCGAGCAGGATGTCGAAGCGGTCGTTGGCAATCTCGAGGATCTCGCTCAAGACCACGCGCTGCTCCTGCTCCTGCGAGTTGGCCAGGCGGCGCACGCCGGCGTCGATGACGCGGTCGACGGTGTCGTTGGTGTCGAGGTAGGCCACGAATGGCATGCCGAAGCGCTCCCGGTAGGCGGCGGAGATTTCCTGCAGGCGGGCCACCTGGACATCGTCAAGCTCGTCGATGCCCAGGGAACCGCGATCGGCGGAGATCTCGGAGGCCTGGGAGGCATCGGCAAGCAAGAGCTCATCCATGGCCGGGTAGTCGTGCGCCAGGGCCCGCTGGGCGTTGCGGTCGGCGAGGAGGACGGAGACCTGGATGGCCTCGCGCAGCTGGTCGGGGGAATCGAAGGGGCGGGATTCCCAAGCCTGCTCCAGCGGCCAGGTCTCGTTGTTAAACAGCGGGCGCAGGGTGGCAACGAAATCCTCGCGGCTCATGGCATTGAGCTCGGCCAGCGAGACCTCCGGGGCGACGTGGGCTTCCTCGCCGCGGCGCCCGAAGTGGAAGAACAACAAGTTGAGGGCGATGGCGGTGATGGCGCCGATGGACATGCCGGAGGAGACGAAGATGCGGGCCCACTCCGGGAAGGCGGAGGCGACATCGGGCTTGAAGGTCACGAGCATGGCCAGGCCGAGGGCGGTGGTGACGATGGTGGCGTTGCGCCCGTCGGAGAGATCGGTCTTGGCGATGGTCTGCAAGCCGGCCCACGCGACGTTGGCGAAAAGTGCGAGCGAGGCGCCGCCGAGGACCGGGGAGGGGATGGACGCCACGATGGCGCCGGCCTTGGGCAAAAGGCCCAACACGATCATGATGCCGCCGGCGGCGACGGCTACCCACCGGGACTTCACACCGGCCAGGCGCACCAGGCCGACGTTTTGGGCGAAGCAGGTATAGGGGAAGGAGTTCATGACGCCGCCGATGAGGGTGGAGAGGCCATCGGCGCGGATGGCGCGGACGATGTCGCCGCGCTTGATGCGTTTTTTGACGATCTCGCCGGTAGCAAAGACGTCGCCGGTGGTCTCGACCATGGTGATGATCATGACGATGATCAGCGAGAGGATGGCCATGAGATCGAAGGTGGGCATGCCGAAATAGAAGGGCGTGGTCACGCCGAAGGCGGCGGCGGAGCCCACCTCGCTGAAGTCGGTATCGCCGAGGATGAGGGCCACGGCGGTGCCGCCGACCAGCCCGATGAGGACCGAGAGGGTGCCTAAGAAGCCGCGGAAGAAGCGCTGGGCGAGCACGATGATGGCCAGCGTGCCAAAGCCATAGGCCAGATCGCGGGCGGCGGGCACGCCCTCGGCATAGTTGATGAAGTCATTGGCGGACACGGCCAGCAGGGAGGTGCCCATGACCAGCAGGACGGTGCCGGTGACGATCGGCGGGAAATACTTCAATAGCCGCCCGAAGACCGGGGCGGCGAAGAAGGTAAAGAGGCCGGAGACGATAATGGCGCCGTAAATGGTGGGCAATACCGCGTTGCCCTCCAGGTTGGTGCTCACGCCGATGGCGATGATGGGGCTCACGGCCGTGGTGGTCACGCCCTGGATGATGGGCAGGCGTACGCCGATGTGGCGGCCCAGGCCCGCCGACTGGATGATGGTCGCGATACCGCAGGTCAACAGGTCGGCGTTGATGAGGTGGATGGTGGTCTCGGTGTCGAGGCCAAGCGAGCCGGCGATGAGCAGCGGGACGATGACCGCGCCGGCGTAGAAGGCGAGGACGTGCTGCAGGCCTAAGGCGGCGAGTTTGGGCGCGGGTGGAACTTGGTCCACGGGATGGGTAATCTGCTTGGGCTGGGCCGCGGGGGCCGGAGACGTAGCCACGAAGTCCTCCTGAGAAAGTATTTAGGGGCGAAGCGTGTGTCTTTACCTTAGGGGTCGCGACACGCCGGAGGGAAAGCCCCAGTGGGGGTAGTGACTACCCCCGTTTGTAAAGGTACGCCCGTTATGTATGAATTCGCTGAGCTGCCTGAATTTCCGAGGAAATCCGAAAACGTGGTTTCTTGCCCGATCCTAAGCTAGCCCGGTATGAAAAAAGGCAGGTTGGCGCGTAAATTGGGGCAAAGCAGGGTCGTTGCTGCGCGATGCATTCTTAGGTCGCGGCAAAGCCCTGAAACGAACCCCCAAATTCGAAGAAGGGAGTCACCTTCAGTGACCACCGCAACCGAAACCGCTAAGAACGAAGCCTGGGAGGGCTTTGAGACTGGCGCATGGACCGAGGGAATCGACGTCCGTGACTTCATCCAGCGCAACTACACCCCGTACGACGGGGATGCCTCCTTCCTGGCCGGACCGACCGAAAAGACCAAGAAGGTCTGGAACGAGCTGGAAGAAAACTACCTCTCGGTAGAGCGTGAAAAGCGTATTTTCGACGTTGACACCCACACCCCTTCCGATATCGACGCCTTCCCAGCTGGCTATATCTGCGAAGAGGACAACGTTATCGTCGGCCTCCAGACCGACACCCCGCTGAAGCGCGCCATGATGCCGAACGGCGGCTGGCGCATGGTTAAGCAGGCCATCAAGGAGGCCGGCAAGGAAGTGGACCCCGAGGTGGAGAAGATCTTCACCCGCTACCGCAAGACCCACAATGACGCGGTCTTCGATATCTACACCCCGCGCATTCGTGCCGCTCGTTCCTCGCACATCATCACCGGTCTGCCCGATGCCTACGGCCGCGGCCGCATCATCGGCGACTACCGCCGCGTGGCCCTCTACGGCGTGGACTACCTCATCGAGGAAAAGACCGCCAAGAAGGAAGAGGTCGCTAACCTCGGCTTCTCCGAGCACTGGTCTCGTTACCGCGAGGAGCACGCCGAGCAGATCAAGGCCCTGAAGAAGCTGAAGACCATGGCTGCGTCCTATGGCTTCGACATCTCCGGCCCGGCTAAGACCGCTCAGGAAGCCGTGCAGTGGACCTACTTCGGCTACCTCGGCTCCATCAAGTCCCAGGACGGCGCCGCCATGTCCATTGGCCGCCTGTCCGCATTCCTGGACTGCTACTTCGAGCGTGACCTGAAGTCCGGCCTCATCACCGAGGAAGACGCACAGGAGATGATCGACGCGCTGGTTATCAAGCTGCGCATCGTCCGCTTCCTGCGCACCGAGGACTACGACCAGATCTTCTCTGGCGACCCGTACTGGGCAACCTGGTCCGATGCCGGCTTCGCCGACGACGGCCGCCACATGGTCACCAAGACCTCCTTCCGCCTGTTGCAGACCCTGGTGAACCTGGGCCCGAGCCCGGAGCCGAACATCACCATCTTCTGGGATCCGCAGCTGCCGGCCGGCTACAAGGAATTCTGCGCCCACATCTCGATCACCACGTCCTCCATTCAGTACGAGTCTGATAAGCAGATTCGTGAGCAGTGGGGCGACGATGCCGCGATTGCGTGCTGCGTGTCCCCGATGCGGGTCGGCAAGCAGATGCAGTTCTTCGGCGCCCGCGTGAACTCCGCCAAGGCCCTGCTCTACGCCATCAACGGCGGCCGCGACGAGGTCACCGGCAAGCAGATCGTGGAAGGCTACGAGCCCATCAAGGGCGACGGCCCGCTGGACTTCGACGAGGTCTGGCAGAAGTACGAGGAGATGCTGGACTGGGTCGTTGGCACCTACGTCGAGGCCCTCAACATCATCCACTACTGCCACGACAAGTACGCCTACGAGTCCATCGAGATGGCGCTGCACGATTCCGACATCGTCCGCTCCATGGGCTGCGGCATCGCCGGCCTGTCCATCGTTGCTGACTCCCTGTCCGCCATCAAGTACGCCAAGGTGTACCCGGTGCGCGACGAGACCGGCCTCATCGTGGACTACAAGACCGAGGGCGACTTCCCGTTCTACGGCAACGATGATGACCGCGCTGACGACATCGCCGCGACGATTGTCCACACCGTGATGTCCAAGATCAAGGCCATCCCGATGTACCGCAACGCGCTGCCGACCCAGTCCGTGCTGACGATTACCTCGAACGTGGTCTACGGCAAGGCCACTGGTGCCTTCCCGTCGGGCCATGAGGCCGGCACCCCGTTCGCCCCGGGCGCAAACCCGGAGAACGGCGCTGACAACCACGGCATGGTCGCCTCGATGCTGTCCGTGGGCAAGCTGGACTACAACGATGCGTTGGATGGCATCTCGCTGACCAACACCATCACCCCGTCCGGCCTGGGCCGCACCCCCGAGGAGCGGATCCAGAACCTGGTTGGCGTTCTCGACGCCGGCTTCATCATGGAGAAGTAATTCTCCAGCCCAACCCCCATCCACTTCCACATTTCAAGGAGTAACCACAATGGCAACCCATACTTTCGAAGAGCGTCTGGCCAGCATGAAGGCTAACCGTGACGAGAACCAGATGAACTCTGGCCTCTACCACGCCAACATCAACGTGCTGGACAAGGCCACCCTGGAGGACGCCGTAGAGCACCCGGAGAAGTACCCGAACCTGACCGTTCGCGTCTCCGGCTACGCCGTCAACTTCGTCAAGCTCACCAAGGAGCAGCAGCTTGACGTCATCTCCCGCACCTTCCACCACGGTGCGTAAGTAGACAAGTAATCAAGGACGGTAGTTTAAGTCATATGGCTGATGGCGTAACTGGTATTGTTACCCTCTCTCCGCAGGAGGGGGAGAAGGTTCGCGGCGTTGCCTCGGGCCTGGGCACGGATAACCACCTGGACGAGATCACCCGTCCGGAACTCATGGAGGCGCGCCGCACGGGCGATATCGCCCTGGTGCACTCCTGGGAACTGGTCACCTCGGTGGACGGTCCCGGTACCCGCATGACGATGTTCATGTCTGGTTGCCCGCTGCGCTGCCAGTACTGTCACAACCCCGACACCATGGAGATGCGTGTGGGCACGCTGGAAACCGTGGAGGACGTGGTCAAGCGCATTAAGCGCTACAAGCCCGTGTTCCAGGCTTCCGGCGGTGGCCTGACCATCTCCGGTGGTGAACCGCTGTTCCAGATTGCTTTCACGCGCCGCGTGCTCAAGGGGGTCCACGATGCCGGCATCCATACCGCCATCGATACCTCCGGTTTCCTCGGCTCCCGCTTGCGGGACGAGGACATTGAGAACATCGATCTCTTCCTGCTCGACGTCAAGGCAGGCGACCCGGACACGTATCGCGAGGTAACGAAGCGCGAGTTGCAGCCCACGATCGACTTCGGGGATCGCATCTCGAAGCTCGGCAAGCCGGTATGGGTGCGCTTCGTGCTCGTACCGGGCCTGACGGACTCGCCCGAAAACGTGGATAACGTGGTTAAGATCGTCTCGCGTTGGAGCAGCAATGTTGAGCGCGTAGAGGTCCTGCCCTTCCACAACATGGGCGCCGACAAATGGCGCGAGCTGGGCTTTCCTTATCAGCTCGAGGACACCAAGCCCCCGGCGCCCGAGGCGGTGGAGGCGGTGCGGGATAAGTTCCGCGCTGCCGGGTTTACCACCTACTAACCACCACTCGGAGCTTTAGCCCCATGCAGTTCGCTGCGTGGGGCTTTCCCATGCCTGCCGCTGGGTAGCATTGGGGCCATGGCTATTTCTGAAACTCGCCGCTTCGGCCACACCATCCGCGAACACACCCTCGATGTGCCCTGGGACCACGCCCGCCCGGAGGAAGGCTCCTTTGAGCTTTTTGCCCGCGAGATTATCCCGCCCGGAGGCGAGGAGTTGCCGGCCCTGCTCTACCTGCAAGGCGGCCCGGGGTTTGCGGCCCCGCGCCCGCTGGCGGCATCGGGAATGCTGGGCAAGGGGCTGGAGCGCTACCGCTGGATCCTGCTGGATCAGCGCGGCACGGGGCGCTCCCACCGCATCGATGCCGATAGCCCCGCCGAAGACCTGACCGTAGAGCGCCTGGCTAGCCTGCGGCAGGAAAACATCGTCCGCGACGCCGAGGCCCTGCGCGAGCACCTTGGCCTCAATCGCTGGTCGCTATTTGGCCAGAGCTTCGGCGGGTTCTGCATCACCGCGTATCTGTCGATGTTCCCCGGCTCCGTGGATCGCGCCTTCCTCACCGGCGGGCTGCCCTCCCTGGAGCACGGAGCTGACGATGTCTACCGGGCGACTTTCACCAAGCTGCGGGCGCGCCAGGAGAAGTTCTACCGGGAGATCCCCTTCGCGCAGTCCCGCGTGGAGGAGATCATCGACCATCTGGACAACTCCCAGGAGCTGCTGCCCACCGGCGAGCGCCTGAGCTCCCGGCGCTTCCGCACCCTAGGAATCGAGCTGGGCCGCGGCACCGGCTTTGACACTCTGGCCTATCTCTTCGAAGCCCCCTTCACCCGCGTGCGGGGAGAAAAGCGCCTGCGCAGCGACTTCCTGGAACAGGTGGGCCAGCGCCTGTCTTTCCAGGGCGGGCCGCTCTACGCGCTCATCCATGAGTCCATTTATGGCGGCGTCGGCGGCCAGGCAGTAACCAGCTGGGCCGCGCACCGCATCCGGGAAGAGTTCGAGGAATTCGCCGAGTCCGGCACCTGGCTGACCGGCGAGCACATCTTCCCCTGGCAGTTCGAGGAAGACCCGGCGCTGCGCCCGCTGGCCGGTGCCGCGAAGGAGCTCGCCGCCTACAGCTGGCCCGCCAGCCCCTATGATGCCGCCGCGCTGCACGAAGCCGACATTACCGCCGCCGCGGCGGTCTACCTCGACGATATTTTCGTCCCCTTCGAAGCCTCCATGGCCACCGCGGCAACGTACGCGGACCTGCGCCCATTCGTGACCAATAGCTACCAGCACGACGGCGTGCGCGTCGACGGCGCGGAAGTTCTGGGCCGCCTCTTCGCGCTTGCCGATGACCACTAGGCAGGAGGGCATCGGCAGGCTGGGAATGCTTGCGATTAGGTAACGGTTGACGCCGGGGCCTTCTGCGAGCTCGGTGGCTGTGCCAGACTGAGCGTTAGTAAAAGTTATTTCAAGGAGTAATTGCTTTCATGGTTGTCTTAATCGTCACTGTCATCCTGGCCATCGTGGTGCTGCTGACCTTTCTCGACGGGTTCGTCATCGTGCGCACCCGGGAGGCGGCGATCATCGAGCGGCTGGGCAAATTTCAGAGGATTGCGCACGCGGGCCTAAGTTTCAAGATTCCGTATATCGACCGCGTCCGCGCCAAGGTTAACCTGCAGGTCCGCCAGCTCGACGTCATGGTGGAGACCAAGACCAAGGACAACGTCTTCGTGCAGATTCCGGTGGCCGTCCAGTACCAGGTGGTCGAGGGCCGCGAGCGCGAGTCTTACTACATGCTCTCCAACCATGAGCAGCAGATCATCGCGTATGTGCAGGACAACGTGCGTTCCTCGGTGGCCAGCATGGGGCTTGACGAGTCCTTCTCCTCGAAGGACACCATCGCCCGCAACGTGGCGGTCTCCCTGCGCGACAACATGGAGGCCTATGGCTGGAACTTCGTCAACACGCTGGTCACGGACATCCGCCCGGACGCCCGCGTGCGCGATTCGATGAACTCCATCAACGCCGCCCAGCGCGAGCGTGAGGCCGCCGTGGCTCAGGCGGAGGCCGAGAAGATTCGCGTGGTCAAGGAGGCCGAGGGCGCGGCCGAGGCCCGCAAGTTGCAGGGCCGCGGCGTGGCGGAGCAGCGCAAGGAGATCGTGGAGGGCATCGCCGCCCAGTACGAGCTCCTGCGCGAGGCCGGCGTGGAGGAGAACCCGGAGGCCCTCATGCTGGTCTCCCAGTACCTGGACGCCATGGTGGACGTGGCGGACCGCTCCAACACCAACGTGATGTACATGCCCTCCAACCCGCAGGGCATGGGCGAGCTTTTTGCCGGCATGCGCGACGTGCTGCTGTCGACCAGCGCGGTCACGAACCCGCAGGCGACCACCCCGCGCCCGTCCAAGCGTGACGATGCCGCCGATGCCGCCGAGGCCCGACGCCGCGAGGCCGCCCGCCAGGCTCGGCTGCAGCGCCAGGTCCAGGAGCAGATTGAGGCTCAGGTGCAGCAGGCCCTGCA
>CAVFKS010000077.1:0-10064 GCA_963623015.1 Clostridia bacterium | reverse complement strand
ACCCGCTTGTCGCCCTTGACCGTAATCAGATAGTAATTGCGCTTCTTATCGTCCAAGTCCAGACCCAGGGCGTTCTCGCGGGCGAAGCCCTCCTCGGCCTGCGCGGCGGAGGGGTGGGCCTGCAAGGACAAGACCTCGTCGGCGGCCAGGAGCTTCATCAAAAAGGGCAGGCCCTTGTCGCCCCAGGAGCCCACCTGCTCCGGGTGGGCGGCGATGGCCTCGCACAGGTTGCCCCCGCCTTCCACCGTGGAAGGGTCCGCCGGGTGCGCGCCGTACCAGAGCTCAGCCACCGGGGTCGCGGACTCCGGCTGGCCCAGAAGCTTAGGGATGAGGGTGCGTGAGCCCCAAGAGTAGTGGCGCGTGGCGGGGACAAGCTTGTCCATCATTCTCCTTTAGACGGGTCCAGGGCAGTCGCGGCAAAGGCCCGCACGATAAGTTGCAGCGGGTGCGCGTCGGCGCTCGCGGCGGGGACTGCCAGCGAATGGGGCAGCGCCCCGGCGCCAGCCGGGGTATCCGCTCCCCACAAAATCACCTTAGACAGTACCAGTGGGGGCCCATCCAGGAATGGATCGAAGAAGGGATCCGCCGGATTCACAGAATCTTCTACGCTTAGCTCCGCACGGCGCTCCAGCACCAGGGGGACGGCGTCACGTTCCACCACGGTCCCGCCCAGGCCGCCGGCGGCCCAGATAGCACCGACGACCTCGGCAATCGGCCCGCCGGTGTGCAGCACGTGCGCGCCCTCGACGAAGTCGCGCAGCTGCCGGGCCGGGTTGACCTCCGAGCCGCGGTCCGGGGCGAGCTGTTCTACCTCAGCGTCCAACTCGCTGGCGATGCCGGAAAGGTACCCGGCCGTGGCCTCAGCCGCCTGCCCCAGCGCGGCGAAGACGACGTTAAGGCCGGCGATATATCGCGCCGGCGAGGGCCCGGCCACGGTGGGCAGGGCCGGAAACACCAGGGCATCGCCAGGCAGATCTTCGTATAAGGGGCCGCGGGGCGGGACCAGGGCCACGACGCGTGCGCCCCGCCGGGCCGCGGCCACCACCGCCTGCGAGGCGGCGTCGTCCTCGGCGCGCTCGCCAACGACGACCACCAGGTCCAGCGCGCCGACGAAGGAGGGCAGTACCGCCCCCGGGCGGCGCACCACCACCGGCACCGCGGACTGCTCCGCGGCGACGAACTGCGCGCAGGCGGCGGCGACGGCATCGGTAGGCACGATAACCACCGCGCGGGGGTTGCTGCCGCGCAGAGCGGCCGTGGCCTCCTCGACGGCCGGGATGAGCGCGCGCACCTGGGCACCCTCGTGGGCCACGTCGAAGAAGCGGACGGTCTCCGCGTCATAATTTCCGGCTTCTACCTGGCCGCGGGCGTCCCAATAATCCTCACTCATGGCCCCCACCCTATACTTGTTCCCCATGACACACCCGGTGATTTTGGTAGGCGGCGGCCCCGGCGCATGGGATCTGCTCACCTTGCGCGGCCTGCACGCCCTGGAACAGGCAGAGGTCATCCTGGCCGACCACTTGGGCCCCGGCGGGCAGCTGTCCGAATTTCTGGACCTTGCGGGCAAAGAAATCGTCGACGTGGCCAAGCTGCCCTATAAGCGCTCCATCACCCAGGACAAGATCAACGAGCTGCTCATCGAGTATGCGCGGGCCGGGAAGAAGGTAGTGCGCCTCAAGGGCGGGGATCCTTATGTCTTCGGCCGGGGCTTCGAGGAGCGCCAGGCGCTGCTGGAGGCGGGGCTTGAGTGCGAGGTCATCCCCGGGGTGACCTCGGCGGTGTCCGTGCCCGCCCTGGCCGGCACACCGGTGACCCAGCGCGGCATCACCCACGCCTTTACGGTGGTCTCCGGCCACCTGCCGCCGGGGCATCCCAACTCGCTGGTGGACTGGGGCGCGCTCGCCCGTTCTGGGGCCACGCTGTCTATCATCATGGGCGTCAAAAACGCCGCGGCCATCGCCCAAGCTCTGCTCGACGGCGGGCTGGCGGGCGCGACGCCGGTGGCCATCATCCAGGAAGGCACGCTGGCGGGCCAGCGTAGCTTCCGCACCACGCTGGCCCGCCTGGGCGAGGTCATGGAGGCCGAGGCCGTAGCTTCCCCCGCCGTCTACGTCGTCGGCGAGGTCGCCGGCTTATAGTCCTGGTGCGGGGGCACCGTCACCGCGGCGCGGGCCGGGCCGGACTCGGCGGCCAGCTCCTTGAGCCCGGCGCGGTGGCGGCGCACCCCTTGCGCTGTCAGGCCCAGCCCCACCGCCACCAGGGCCGCGATGGCCCACCAGGGCACGTCCACAATCTTGGGCAGGTTCAGCGCCACGATGGCCGTGCCCACCAGGCCGCCGAGGGCCACCGGGTCCACCCGGCTAATGAGCCAGGCGGCAATGGGCGCGGCGATGGCCCCGCCCGCCAGCAGCGCCACGACGCTGGCTGCGTGCTGGACCAGGTCCGGCCACAACCCCACCACAAACCCCAGGGTAGCGCCCAAGGTGACGAGGAACTCGGCGGTGTTGACCGTGCCCACAATCTTGCGGGGCTGCTCCTTTCCAATGGACATCAGCGTCGAAGTAGAAACGGGCCCCCACCCGCCGCCGCCCGAGGCATCGACGAAGCCGCCCACGAGACCCAGCCCCGCGAGGAAGGGCGTGGAGTGCGGCCGGCCGCCACTGGCGCGGCTGGTGCGCCCGCGGCTAAAGCGCCACACCAGCTGTGCGCCGATGGCCACGAGGATGCCCGCCATCACGGGCGCGGCCATCTCAGTGGAGACATTAGACAGGAAGGTCGCGCCGGCAAACGCCGCCACCGCCCCGGGCAGCCCGAGCTTTAAGACGGTGGGCCAGTGCACGTTGCCAAATTTCCAGTGCGCCGCGCCCGAAACGAGCGTGGTGCCCAGCTCCGAGGCGTGGACCACGGCCGACGCCTGCGCCGGGCCCAGGCCCGCCAACAGCAAAATTGTGGTGGAGGTAACGCCGAAGCCCATGCCGATGCCGCCGTCTACCAACTGGGCGGCAAAGCCTGCCACCGCGATAAGAATGAGAGTTTGCATGGTTTCTAGGCACCTACTTCGTTGAGGGCTGGGACAAGGACGGGCAGCGCCGCGCGGGAGCGGGCGGCGACGATGGGGGCAAGCTCCGCCCCCAGGGGCTTGGCGATGCCGTCTAGCAGCAAGCCCGGCGCGACGAAGAGCGCGAGCACCTCGACGCGCGGGTACAGCGCTCGCTGGGCGGTAAGTGTTGCGGCGCCGCCCCGGGTGGCGAAGGCTACCGAGGTGGACTGGCCGGTGAGATCCGCCAGCCGCACCGCTAGGCACTCGACGTGCGTATCCGCCTGTGGTTGGGATGAGCCTACCGCATAGATCACTAGGTGCGCGCGCCGGTCGCGCACGCGCGCGGCCAGAAGCTCGGCGATGTCGGCACCCGCCCCCAGCGGCCCCGCCGGCACCAGCTCGAGCCCACTGGCCTCCTGCGCAGCCTGTATCTGTGCCGGGGCATCGCGCAGCAGGTGATAGCCCGGCGCAAAGAGCAGGGGCACGACCACAGCGCGGTAATGCCCGGCGCGCCGCAGCCCGGCGGCGGCCTTTACCAGGGAAGGCGCGCTGAGCTCCAGGTGCGCGGCCACGGTATCCAGCCCGGTCAGCTCGCCCACCTGCGCCGCTAGCTCGGCGATGACCGGTGCGGCCTGTGGGTGGCGCGAGCCATGCGATAACACGATGATCGCCGTCATTGGGTCACCCCCTGCCTGCCGCGCAAGGACTCGTGCAGCGCCTGCGAGGTCGACGGCGCCGGAGCCGGGGCCACCGGGGCATCGTCCTGGCCGTGGAAGAGTACGGAAAACACGCGCAGGCACTCGCGGCATCGCCAGGCGAAGTCCCCTTCCTCGTCCGGGAAGAGGTCCATGCCCGCGCAGTACGGGCAGAAGGCCGGGTGGTTGCGGTTCGGGTTGGGCTGGCGTCGGAAATTCATTACTGCAACAACTCCTCGTCTGCGGCCACGACCCATTCCTGGAAGGACTGACCCGGCGCGCAGTCCTTGCGATAGTTTTCAACCAGGCGGATGACATAGGGGGCGAGCTCGTCGGCGACGACCTTGTGGCCGCGCAGCTTGCGCCCGAACTGGGGCGAGCCCAGGCCCAGCGCCCCGCCCAGGTGCACCTGGAAACCCTCGACGCGGTTGCCCTCGTCATCGGTGACGATCTGGCCCTTGAGCCCGATGTCGCTGACCTGCGAGCGCGCGCAGGCGTTCGGGCAGCCGTTGAGCGAGATGCTCAGCGGCACATCCATGTCCCCCAAGGTCGCCTCCAGCTCGTCCACCAAGGCGATGGCGCGCGCCTTCGTCGTCACATGCGCGAGCTTGCAGAACTCCAGGCCCGTGCACGAGATGATGCCGCGCCGAAACTCGGAAGGCTTAGAGTACAGCCCCGTGCGGTCGAGCGCGGCCGAGAGCTCGTCGATGTCGGACTCCTCGACGTCCAAGAAGAGCAGCTCCTTCATCGGGGTGGTGCGGATGCGCTCGATGCCGAACTCCTCGGCCACGCGCGCGACCTCGATGAGCTGCTCGCCGGTGGCATGGCCCACGGTGGGCTTGACGCCGACGTAGAACTTGCCGCCGCGCTGGCGATGCACCCCTAGGTGATCGCGGTTGCCCAAGTGCGGGGCCACCGGCTCGGCCCGCAGGAGGGGCTGGTCGAGGTATTCGGTTTCCAAGACCTCGAGGAATTTCTCCACGCCCCACTCGGCGACGAGGAACTTCAGGCGGGCGCGGTTGCGCAGGCGGCGGTAGCCATAGTCGCGGAAGATAAGCGCGACGGCGAACCAGACCTCGGGCACGCGCTCGATCGGGACGAACACGCCGAGCGACTGCGCGAGCATCGGGTTGGTCGACAGCCCGCCGCCCACGAAGCAGTCAAAGCCCGCGCCATACTCGGGGTGCTCGCGGCCGACGAAGGCGACGTCCTGGATCTCGTGCGTGACGTCCTGGCGGGCGTTGCCGGAGATAGCGGACTTGAACTTGCGCGGCAGGTTCTCGACTTCTTCGCGCAGCAGGTAGTCGTTGACGATCTCCTCGATGGCGGGGGTGGCATCGATAATCTCGTCCTCCGCCACGCCGGCCACCGGCGAGCCCAGGATGACGCGCGGGACGTCGCCGCAGCCCATCAGGGTGGACAGGCCCACGGCCTCCAGCTTGTCCCAGATGGCGGGCACGTCCTCGATCTGAATCCAGTGCAGCTGGACGTTTTGACGATCGGTAAAGTCCGCCGTCGAGCGCGCGTAGTCGCGGCTTATCTCCCCCACCACGCGCAGCTGCTGCGGGGTGACCCGGCCGCCGTCGAAGCGCACCCGCATCATGAAGTACTCGTCCTGGAGCTGCGCATTGCTCAGCTTGGAGGTCAGCTCGCCGCCCAAGTTCTGCTTGCGCTGGGTATACAGGCCCAGCCACTTGAAGCGCGGGGCCAAGTCTTCGGCCGGGATGGAGGCAAAGCCCTGCTTGGAGTAGATGTCGATGACCCGCTGGCGGGCAGACAGGCCGCCGTCTTCCTGCTTGATGCGCTCGTCGTCGTTGAGCGGCTCGATGCCGTCTACCTTCCACTGGCCCTGCGGCTTGGGCGCACGCGTCTTGCGCGCGGGCCGGGCGGCGCCACGATCAGCGGCAGCGCGGCTGCGGGAGTCGGTATCACGGGTACTTCGGGTAGCTGTGGTCATGGGTGCGTTCCTTATCCTGTCTGCCCTTCGCCCCGCGGGGGCGGCGGGCATGTGGCATAGTTCACGATGGGTGCTGGTGGAGACCAACGCTATCCGTACCGTAACGTTCAATCAATATAGACCGAGCTGTCTTTAAAATTCATACCGCGTGAACTGCTGAAAGTAGGCGAATGAAAATCGTTTACTTGCAGCCGCGAATAAAAATGAGTTGAATAGACCAGGAATTAACGCAACAGACAGGTACGTCTATCCAGCAACCGCAGAAAGAGGCCTTTTATGACTTCCCCCTTGCGCGTAGCCGTCGTCGGCTCCGGCCCGGCAGGCATCTACGCTTCCGATATCCTGGTCAAAAAGATGGGCGGCAACGTCCGCATCGACCTCATCGAGCAGATGCCCGCCCCCTTCGGCCTCATCCGCTACGGCGTGGCGCCTGACCACCCGCGCATCAAGGGCATCGTCAACTCGCTGCACCGCGTGCTCGAGACCGAGCAGATCCGCCTGCTGAGCAACATCACCATCGGCCGCGACGTCAGCGTGAGCGAATTAGAGGAATACTACGACGCCATCGTCTTCGCCACCGGCGCGGTCGGCGACAAGGGCCTCGACGTGCCGGGCGCCGACCTGGACGGCGTGTGGGGCGCGGGCGAGTTCGTGGGCTTCTACGACGGCAACCCACGCTTCGAGCGCTCCTGGGACCTATCCGCCACCGAAGTTGCCGTGGTGGGCGTGGGCAACGTGGGCCTGGACGTGGCCCGCATCCTGGCCAAAACCGGCGATGAGCTCAAGGCCGCCACCGAAATCCCGGACAACGTCTACGAGTCCCTGGCGAAGAACCAGGCCACCACCGTGCGCGTCTTCGGCCGCCGCGGCCCCGCCCAGGCCAAGTTCACCCCGCTGGAACTCAAGGAGCTCGACCACTCCCCGACCATCAACGTGGTGGTCGACCCCGAGGACATCGACTACGACGAGGCCTCCTTAGAGGCGCGCTCCGGCGCGAAGTCCGTGGACCTGGTCTGCCAGACCCTCGAGCACTACGCCATCCGCGAGCCGAAGGAGGCGCCGCATACCCTCCAGATCCACCTCTTCGAGCAGCCCGTGGAAATCCTGGGCGAGAATGGCAAGGTCACCGCGCTCAAGACCGAGCGCACCGCCCTCAACGGCGACGGCTCCGTCACCGGCACCGGCAAGTTCACCGAGTGGCCCGTCCAGGCGGTCTACCTGGCCACCGGCTACCGCTCCGACCCGATTGACACCGTGCCCTTCGACACCGAGCGCAACGTCATTAGCAACGACGGCGGCCACGTCGTCGATGCCGACGGCGCCATCGTTCCGGGCCTATACGCCACCGGCTGGATCAAGCGCGGCCCGGTTGGTCTCATCGGCAACACGAAGTCCGACGCCACCGAAACCATCGGCATGCTCGTGGCCGACTACGAGGCTGGCAAGCTCCAGCACTCCGAAGAACGCGACGTCACTGACCTGCTCAAGGACAAGGGCATCGACTTTTTGACCTGGGAGGACTGGAAGAAGCTCGACGCCGCCGAGCGCGCCCTGGGCGAGGCCGAGGGCCGCGAGCGCAAGAAGTACGTCGAGTGGGAGGACATGGTCAAGTTCTCCCACGGCGAGTAGACCGCCCCGCGCCTTTAAGCTTGCGGTTTAAGCGCGGATGAAGCCTAGGACCTTATCGCTAATGGCCTTGACCTCTTCGGCGGTCTTGGCCTCGACGTTGAGGCGCAGCAGCGGCTCGGTATTCGAGGCGCGCACATTAAACCAGGCATCGGTGCCGCGCAGCTGGAAGGTAACACCATCAAGCTCGTCCGTGGACTCGATCTCGTCGGCCATGCCCTCGCGCACCGCGGCAATCGATGCCGCCTGGTCGGCCACGGTGGAGTTGATCTCCCCGGAGGCCTCGTAGCGGGAGTAGCCGGCCATCAGCTCGGAGAGCGGCACATCGGACTCGCCGAGGGCAGCCAGCACGTGCAGGGCCGCCAACATGCCCGAGTCCGCGTTCCAGAACTCCTGGAAGTAGTAGTGGGCGGAGTGCTCCCCGCCAAAGACTGCCTTCTCTTTGGCCATCTCGGCCTTGATGAAGGAGTGCCCCACGCGGGTGCGCACGGCCTTGCCACCATTTTCGGCGATCATCTCCGGCACCGTCTTCGACGTAATCAGGTTGTGGATGACCGTAGCGCCCGGGAACTTCTTCAGGTAGCGCTCCGCCACCAGCGCGCAGATGGCCGAGGGGCTCACCGGCTGCCCCAGCTCATCGACCACGAAGCAGCGGTCGGCGTCGCCATCGAAAGCCAAGCCGATGTCCGCGCCCTGCTCCACCGTAAACTTCTGCAGGTCCACCAGGTTCCGCGGGTCCAGCGGGTTGGCCTCGTGGTTGGGGAAAGTGCCATCGAGCTCGAAGTAGAGATCCCGCACGTCAAAAGGCAGGCCCTCGAAGACCGCCGGGACGGTGTGGCCACCCATGCCGTTGGCGGCATCGACAGCCACGACCAGCGGGCGCGAGCCCTCCAGCGGCACCAAGCCGCGCAGGAACGCCGCGTAGTCATCCAGAACATCCTTGTCCGTGACCTGGCCGGGCTCGCCGTCATAGGCCGGCACGCCATCGACCAGCATGTCCTTGATGGCCTCCAGGCCCGTGGCCTGACCCACGGGCACCGCGCCCGCGCGGCACAGCTTGATGCCGTTGTACTTGGCCGGGTTGTGCGAGGCGGTAAACATAGCACCCGCGCACCCCAGAGAGCCAGAGGCGAAATAGAGCTCATCCGTCGACGTCAGGTGCAGGCGGATAACATCAAGACCCTGGGAGACCACGCCGGCGGCAAAAGCCTCCGACAGCTCCGGCGAGGAAGGCCGCATGTCGTGGCCCACCGCCACGGTGGTCTCCCCCTCCCCGCGCAGGATGGAGGCATACGCCGCGCCGGTGTCCCGGACGAATTCGGCGTCAATGTCTTCCCCCACGACGCCGCGGACGTCATAGGCCTTGATGACTTGGTCGAGCTGATTACGATTGCGCATGGCTAGATCTTAGCCTCTCCGCCCCCGCGGACCGTCAATCCCTCCCGGCATCGGACGCGTCTTCGCTGTCCTCATCGGGCACGAGGCTCAAGTGCGCACGGCGGGCGGCACGGGCATCGGAAACCCGCCGCATGCGGAATACCGGATGGTTGGAATTGTCCGGGTCCGCCCCGTCGAAGGTGGGCTCGTAGTTGATGGGATCGGCCTCGCCTCCATCGACCTCCGCGATAACCCGGCCCGTGGTCCCACCCGCGCCGACGGCCTCGGCCAGGGCCAGCAGATCGTCGTCCTCGTCGAGTTCCACCCGATCTACCCGCAGCAGCTCCCAGCCGTGCGGGGCGGTAATCCGCGCCGAGTGCTTCTCGCACAGGTCCCAGGAATGAGGGTTGCGCTCGGCGGCCAACGGGCCCACGACTGCAGTCTGCTCCGCGTACGCGAAGGTCAGCGTGGCCACGGCTGGCTGGCCGCAGCCCGGTCGGGAACAGCGTCGATCTTGGGTCACGGGTTCCTAGTCTAGGCCTTAAGCGGGCATTTTTGGCGCGCCTCGCGCGGCGAGCCACCCCGGGCCGGACGGGGGCCTATGATGTGGGCATTATGTCTACAGCGCGCCCGCACATCCGCCCCTTCCACGACCGCCATGCCCGCGGCGTGCGCGGCCCGGTCCTGCCGCAGCAGTTGCCGCGGTACCGCTCGCGCTCAGAGCT
This sequence comes from Clostridia bacterium, assembly GCA_963623015.1. Lineage (GTDB taxonomy): Bacteria > Actinomycetota > Actinomycetes > Mycobacteriales > Mycobacteriaceae > Corynebacterium. The sequence continues at coordinate 641 of CAVFKS010000077.1, read as the reverse complement.
TTTCGATGCCGCCGTACTCGAGGCCTACGCCCCCATCCAACACGCCTTCCCCGCGGAGCTGGCGGGGCTGGACTTGGCGGTGGACACGGTGCCGCGGATGCGGCTGCGCGCGGACATGACCGTGTTGCCCGATGACATCGTGGCCGATGGCCCCGTGCCGCTGGGAAGGATTGTCCCCGCCGGCGTCGACGCCTTTGGCCGGCCTACCCGGCCGCGGCTGGTGGTATTCCGCATGCCCGTCGAAGAGCGTGTGACCAGCGCACAGGAGCGCTCCGAGCTGTTGTCGACCGTCCTCACGGCGCTGACGGCGAACTATCTCAACGTTGATCCGGAGAGTATCGACCCGCGGTTTAGCTGGTAGCCGCGGATTTACGCCCCCGGATTGGGGTACTGGTTTCGGGCGCCAAACTGTCTTGTTTACCGGAAGTCCGGCGCGGGTGCCACCCGGGCCCGGCGGCCGGGCGGCCGATCTGTGGATAACTAGTCTGGGTGCCCAATCTATTAGGCAAAAATGGCCAGTTATCCACAGGTGCTTCGCGGCACCCGGAAAAAGCGGCTGCCTGGCCTAGAAAAGTTCTTTTAGGGCCTTTAGTCTGCAAGGCATGGAAACACTGATGGCACTCGCGAAGGCCCACCAGCCC
>CAVFKS010000076.1:0-10104 GCA_963623015.1 Clostridia bacterium | reverse complement strand
ACATGTAGACGCACTGCCCCTTACGGTCGTCGAACTCCTCCCAGGTCAGCGGCCGGTTGTCGAGTGCGCTCGGCAGCCGGAACCCGAAGTCCACCAGGTTGCGCTTGCGGGACATGTCGCCCTCGAACATGCCTCCGATCTGCGGCACGGTGACGTGGGACTCGTCGATGATGGTGAGGAAGTCCTCCGGGAAATAGTCCAGCAGCGTCGCCGGGGCGGACCCGGCCGGACGGCCGTCGATGTGGCGCGAGTAGTTCTCGATGCCGGAGCAGAAACCGACCTGCTCGATCATCTCGAGGTCGTATTCGGTGCGCATGCGCAGGCGCTGGGCTTCCAGCAGCTTGCCGCGGTTTTCCAGGTCATCGAGGCGCTCTGCCAGCTCGGCCTTGATGTCCTCGATGGCATGCGCCATGCGCTCCGGTCCAGCCACGTAGTGGGTGGCCGGGAAGATGCGCACCTGGTCCACGTGATCGATGACATCGCCGGTCAGCGGGTGGATGTAGTAAAGGTCGTCGACCTCGTCGCCGAAGAACTCGATGCGCACCGCCCGTTCCTCGTAGGCCGGGATAATGTCCACCGTGTCTCCCTTGACGCGGAAAGTGCCCCGGGTAAACCCGACGTCGTTGCGCTCGTACTGGATGTCGACGAGCAGGCGCAGGAAGCGGTCGCGGTCGACCTCGTCGCCCTTGTCGAGCACCACCGAGCGGTCCAGGTAAGACTGCGGCGTGCCCAGGCCGTAGATGCACGACACCGAGGAGACCACCACCACGTCGCGGCGGCTGAGCAGCGCCGAGGTGGCCGAGTGGCGCAGCCGCTCGACGTCTTCGTTGATGGAGGAATCCTTCTCGATGTAGGTATCGGTCTGCGCGATATAGGCCTCGGGCTGGTAGTAGTCGTAGTAGGAGACGAAGTATTCCACCGCGTTATTGGGCAGCAGCTGGCGCAGCTCGTTGGCCAGCTGGGCGGCCAGCGTCTTGTTGGGCGCCATGACCAGCGTGGGCCGCTGTTGCTTCTCGATGAGCCAGGCCGCCGTGGCGGACTTACCGGTGCCGGTAGCACCCATGAGGACCACGTCTCGCTCCCCGCGGCGCAGGCGCTCGTCGAGCTCCTTGATGGCGGCGGGCTGGTCGCCCGAGGGCTGAAACTCGGAGACCACCTCGAAGGGGCGAGCGCTACGCTCGACCTCGCCCACAGGACGGTGCTCGGACTCGGGCAGAATTGGGTGTTCAGCAGCAAAAGCCATGCGCCCTACTCTACCCGCCTGCCGCTGCCTCCTCGATGCGGGCGGCGACCTTGTCGACGGCATCGGCAAGCTGGGCTGGCGTGCCGTTGTTGTCGATGAGGTACGTGGCCGCGGCGTTGCGCTGGGCATCGGGAATCTGGGCGGCGATGCGCCAGCGGGCGTCGGCCTCGTCCAACCCGCGCGAGTCCACCAGACGCCGCACTCGCTCCTCCACCGCGACGTCGACGACGATGACGCAGTCCATGTCCCGGTGCAGGCCCAAGTCCACCAGCAGCGGCATGTCGTAGACGCAGTACTCCACGCCCGCGGCCCGGGCTTCGGCAAAGAGCCGGTTCGTTTCGGCCTTGATACGCGGGTGGGTAATGGAGTTGAGCAGCTGCGTGTGCTCCTCATCCACGAAGGCCCGGCGGGCCAGCTTGGCCCGGTCGAGGCTGCCGTCGGCGCGCAGGATGTCCGGCCCGAAGGCCTGTGCCAACTCCCCCAGCGCCGGCTGGCCGGGCTCTACGACCTCGCGCGCCACGCCATCAGCGTCCACCACGCACCAGCCCCGCTGCGCCAAAGCGCGAGCGACCGTGGACTTGCCGCTGCCGATTCCGCCGGTTAATCCAATCATCTGCATGCACCCCAGCCTACAAGCCCGGGAAGTGTCTATCCTTCCGCGGCCGCCCTACGGACCACGCGCAGCAGCGGCTGGCTGGCATTAACCGGGCCCAAGGCTAGCCCCTCGACAGCGGCGAACTTAGCGCTGTTGGTTACCACTACCGGGGTGATGAGCTTGTAGCCCTTGGACCGGATAAAGCCCGGATCAAAGGTAATGAGCTTGTCACCGGCGGAAACGCGCTGCTTCTTCTCGACGTGGACTTCAAAGCCTTGGCCGGCCAGTTCCACGGTGTCGAGGCCGACGTGGATGAGCAGCTGCACGCCGCTGTCGAGCTTGAGGCCCACGGCATGGCCGGACTTCTGAACGGTGACCACCATTCCGTCGGCCGGGGCGTAGACGGTGTTCCCGGTGGGCTCAATGGCCAGGCCCTGGCCAAGCTTTGCACCGGCGAAGATGGGATCGGGCACCTCGCTTAAGGCGACGGCTGTGCCCTCGAGCGGGGCGTCGAGCGTGACGCTTTCCCCCATCTGCGCGCCCGCCTCCGGACGTGAGGCGGTGGCAACCGCGGCGGTACCCGCGGCCGGGGCTGCGACTCCGGCGGGTTCGGAGGACGGGGCCACGGCGGCATCGACAGGCTCCGGCGCGGGACCATTCTGGGCCGCGAGCTGTGCCAGGATTTCCACCTTCTCCTCCTTGCCGCGGTAGTCAAAGAAGATAGTGAGGAAGAATGCGGTGAAGAAAGCGACGGCCACTCCGATGATGTAGCCGAGCGTCGGGGTCATCGCGCCCACGGTGAGCACGGAGGTGAAGACGAAGGCCGAGGCCTTGACGTCGAAGATGCCCATGACCACGCCACCGAGGACGCAGCCCGGCAGGAAGCGCATGTAGCACTTCTTGAAGCGCAAGACGATGCCGTAGAGCGAGGGTTCGGAAATGCCGCCGAGCAGGCCGGCAGCGAGAGCGCCGGTGGAGACCTGCCGCATGCCCTGGTTCTTCTCACGCCAGGAGATGTAGAGGACGCCTGCAACGAGGCCAAAGCAGGCAAAGTTCCAGGCACCCATCGGGCCCTGGATAAAGTCATAGCCCAGGGTGGCCAGGTTCTGGATCATAATCGCGTTGAGCGGCCAGTGCAGTCCCAGCGGGACCAAGAACGGGTATAGCAGCGGGACGATGATGGCCAGGATAAAGGGCGAGAACCCATTGACCGCGTAGAGGAAGTTGGAGATGCCGTTGCCGATGCCGATGCCGAATGGACCCAGCAGGAAGGCGGTCAGCGGGATCATGATGAGCAGGGAGAAGAACGGCACGAAGACCATGTGCACGGCCGTCGGAATGATCTTCTTCAGGCCCTTTTCCACCCAGAACAGGCCGATGGCTGCCAATAGCGGTGGGAAGACCTGGCCAGAATAGGTGCTCAGGATGAGTGGAAGGCCGAAGACGTCGACCACCTCGGCCTCACCGCCCATAAACGTGGTGGTCTGCGAAATATTCGACAGCCCCATAAATTCCGGCGTGAGCAACGCGGCCGGGATGGCTGCGCCAACCCACTCGTTGGCCCCAAGCTTGCGCGCAGCGGTGGCACCAATCATGATGGGCAGGAAGTAGAACACCGACTGGTATGCCGCGTGCATGAGCTGGTAGCCGGCCGGCTGGGTCTCCAGGTCAGCGCGGAAGTCCTGCCAACCAAAGGTATCTGCTAGGACGAGCAGGGTGATTATGAGCGAGGCACCCAGGAGCGCCCAGAGGATCGGCCGGAACGTATCGGAGAGGAACTCAAAGGAATAGTCCACCCAGCCAAACTTCCCGCGCACCCCGCCGTAGTCCTTGGCGGAGGATCCGGAATTGGACTTGCCGGCCCCACCGGACGCGCCCGAGTTGGGGGCGACGCCAGGTTCTTTGATGATCGCGTGGTAATACTCGGCCACGCCGCCGCCCATGACCACCTGGTAACCGTGCACGCCCTGGGGAACCGTGCCCAGCACGGCGGCGTCGGATTCTAGGGCTTCCTTGTCGATCTTGGAAGGATCAGCAATTTGGAAACGCAGGCGGGTAGCGCAGTGAGTCAGGGACGTGATGTTATCGGCGCCCCCGATACTTTTGATGATGTGTTGCGCGGTATCTTTAGTCGATGCCACGGTACCTCCCAAAATATTCGGGGCTCCCGCAGCCTGTCGGGCTCCAGGGAGCTGGGTTATAACCGCAAGAAGTAAACGGTATCACCAGAAACAGTACCGCCCGATTGTGCCCGCTTTCAACACAAATTGTCACCGACCCAGGTGGCCCGCTGGCGCCCGTCATGAGGATCGCCAAAGCGGCGGGACGGACGGTCAAAGGTCCATCCCGCCGCTGAGGCTAGGAAATGCGCGCGCCTAGCGAGGCGCTGCGAATCCTATTTAGTTGCCGGCCAGCTTGTCGCGCAGAGCAGCGAGCTGCTCGTCGGAAGCCAGGGAGCCAGCGTGGGACTCGTTGTCGCGGGATGCCGGAGCTGCATCCGCGGACTCGGAGGAGTAGTTGGACGCCGAAGCGGACTCGGCGGCCTCCGCAGCAGCGGCACGGTTGCGCTCGATCTGAGCGGTGTGCAGCTGGAAGCGGCGCTCGGACTCGGCGTAGCGAGCCTCCCAGGCCTGACGCTGCTCGTCGAAGCCTTCCTTCCACTCGTTGGTCTCCGCGTCGAAGCCCTCGGGGAAGACGTAGTTGCCCTGCTCGTCGTAGGAGTCAGCCATGCCGTACTTGGACGGATCGAACTCGTCGGTGTAGTCCTCGTCGGCCTGCTTGACGGACAGGGAGATACGACGACGCTCGAGATCGATGTCGATGACCTTGACCATGACCTCCTGGCCAACGGTGACAACCTGGTCCGGAACCTCCACGTGGCGCTGCGCCAGCTCGGAGATGTGAACCAGGCCCTCGATGCCCTCCTCGACGCGAACGAAGGCGCCGAACGGAACGAGCTTGGTGACCTTGCCTGGAACGATCTGGCCCACGGCGTGGGTGCGGGCGAAGACGCGCCACGGATCTTCCTGGGTGGCCTTCAGGGACAGGGACACGCGCTCGCGGTCCAGGTCGACGTCGAGGACCTCGACGGTGACCTCGTCACCGACGGTGACAACCTCGGACGGGTGATCGATGTGCTTCCAGGACAGCTCGGAGACGTGAACCAGGCCGTCGACACCGCCGAGATCGACGAAGGCGCCGAAGTTGACGATGGAGGACACAACGCCCTTGCGGACCTGGCCCTTCTGCAGCTGGTGCAGGAACTCGGAGCGGACCTCGGACTGGGTCTGCTCGAGGTAGGCACGGCGGGACAGGACAACGTTGTTGCGCTGCTTGTCCAGCTCGATGATCTTGGCCTCGAGCTCCTGGCCGATGTAGGGCTCCAGGTCGCGCACGCGGCGCATCTCAACCAGGGAGGCCGGCAGGAAGCCGCGCAGGCCGATGTCCAGGATCAGGCCGCCCTTGACGACCTCGATGACGGTACCGGTGACCGGCTCTTCCTTGGCCTGGAGCTCCTCGATGGCGCCCCAAGCACGCTCGTACTGTGCGCGCTTCTTGGAGAGCAGGAGGCGACCTTCCTTGTCCTCCTTGGTCATGACGAGCGCGTCGATGGTGTCGCCCACCTCGACGACCTCATCGGGATCAACGTCGTGCTTGATGGACAGCTCGCGGGACGGGATGACGCCCTCGGTCTTGTAGCCGATGTCAAGCAGGACCTCGTCATGGTCGACCTTGACGACGGTGCCCTCGACGATGTCGCCATCGTTGAAGTACTTGATGGTCGCGTCGACGGCTGCGAGGAAGTCCTCAGCGGTTCCGATGTCGTTGATCGCAACCTGAGGTGCATTATGAGTCATGTAAATTATGCTCCGAAAATGGTATGTAGGAGATCGTATTCGGACAGTTACGCGTCATCTCATCCTGCCTCAGCAACCCGGCTAAAAGCCCTGGTGAAAAGGTAAAAGATGATCCCGTCGCTGCAGACTTTCAGGCTCTCCTACGGTAGCTCCTTGGCCCGCGCGACATAGACACGCTTGGAAAACGATACATCATCCCAGCTCATCCCACAAGCAACGCCGCGCGCGTGGCCGCGTGGCACAGTATCCCACCGGTTGTTGGCGCGGCATCGCCGAAGCACTGGGGTCCGCAGGCCGGGGCCTCGAGTAGTCTAGCCCGCATGGAAAGACTAGGGATCTTGCTGCGCCGCACCATCGCCTGGTGGATCGACGGCTTTTTAGTCGCCGCGATCATCGTTTCGGCCCGCTGGATAATCAACGCGCTCACCGGCGGGGACTCGGGGCTGCTGACCGGAACCGCCGGCGCAGTCTATGACATCGTGGCGCTCGCGCTGGTCTTTTACCTCTACCGCGTGGTGGTCGAGGCCCGCTGGGCGACCTCCCTGGGAAAGTGGTCGCTGAAGCTGGAGGTGCTCCACACGCACCCGGCTGGGCCCTCGGCGCTGGTGCGCAACTCCTGGCTGCTGCTGCCGATGCTCTCGCTGACCGGCCTGCCCTTCGTCGAGCCGGTCATCCTTGGAATTGTTGGGCTCAGCGTGGCCCTGGTGGGCCAGACCCCCTTCGATCTCTTGGCCGGCGCGCAGGTAGAGCGCCGCCTGGACCCGGCGCTGCCGTGGGAGCAGCCGCCCGCCTAAGTCTTAGTTCCCGCCTGCTGCCTGGGCGTGGGCGCGGCGCACCCGGGCCTGGGCATAGGCCGGGATTGCCCTGTCCTCTACTCCGGCCGCAGTCCAGGCTCCGCGGACCTGGCCGTCGATGACGACGGCGCGGCGGAATACCCCGCGGTTGCCGGGCACCAAGGCCTCGTGGGTGGCGGCATCCATAGCAAAGAGCCGGTCCTGGTACCCCAGGACGTACTCGTCGAAGGCACCGAGTAACAGCACCGTGCGCGCCGTCGGCGTGAGGCCTTGCGGGGCGATGTACTCGCCGCGCCGCTCGAGGTCGGCGGGCAGGAGCTCCAGCGCCGGGCGAATGAGCCGCTGCGGCAGCTTGGTCCACCACTGGAAGTCGCGGGCGGTGGCCGGGCCGTGGGTGCGGAAATACCGGGTGGCCAGCTCCGCGGTGGCGGCCACGCGGTCGCCGTTGAAGCACTGCTCCAGCCCGGGCAGGGGCATCGGCGTCAGCAGTTGGTCTGGGCCGGTGTAGTAGACCAGATTGTTCTCAGCCAGGATGCGCACCACGTGCCAGAAGGCCAGGTCCGGATATAAGCGCGCGGCCAGCTCCTTGAGCTCGGCCCGCGTCATGGGCCCCGGCATGGCCTCGGCCAATCCGCGCAGGTCCGGGTCGCGCGGCCGGGGCCGGGCGCACAGCTGCGTTATCCAGCCCATGTCCTCCGGGGCGCCGACAAAGAGGGTGCCGCGCATCGGATAGCCGCGCACCAGCTTGGTCCAGTCCTGCGCATTGACCGCGCGCAGCGCTAGCGATCGGCGCACCGAGTGGAGATCCTGGCCCTGCATCACGCCGAAGGCCCGCGCGACCTCGCCCGCGGTGGCCCAGGCCCGGTCTGCTGCCCCCGACTCGCCCGTCGGGACCAGGCCCTGGGCGGCCAGGCGCAGGCGGGCTAGCTCCCGGCGGGGATAGCTAGTGTGCGGCGGCATCCCAGTTGGTACCCGCACCGGCGGAGACCTCCAGCGGCACCGACAGCTCGATGGCGCTGTCCATCTCCCGCTCCAGGATTTCGCGGACTTCGTCGGCCTCGCCTGGGGCAACCTCGACTACCAGTTCGTCGTGGACCTGCAGCAGCACGCGCGACTTAAGCTCGGCCAGGGCGGCATCGACGCGCAACATGGCCACCTTGATGATGTCGGCCGCGGTGCCCTGGATCGGCGCGTTGAGCGCGGCGCGCTCGGCGTTCTCCCGGGCCAGACGGTTGTCCGAGTTGAGCTCCGGCAGGTAGCGGCGGCGCCCGAAAATGGTGGCGGTGTAGCCGTCGCGGCGGGCCTTATCCACGACATCGGCAAGATAGCGCTTGACCCCGCCGAAGCGGTCGAAGTAGGCCTCCATGATGGACTTGGCCTCGCCCGCCGGGATGCCCAGCTGCTGGGAAAGCCCGTAGGCAGACAGGCCGTAGACCAGGCCATAAGACATGGCCTTGACCCGGCGGCGCAGCTCCGGGGTCACCTGGTCGACGGGGACGTCGAAGACCTGCGAGCCGACATAATTGTGCAGGTCCTCGCCGCCCCGGTATGCCTCGATGAGGCCCGGGTCCTCGGACAGGTGCGCCATCACGCGCATCTCAATCTGCGAGTAGTCGGCTGTGAGCAGGGTTTCGTAGCCCTCGCCTACCACGAAGGCCTCGCGGATCTTGCGCCCGGCCGGGGTGCGCACCGGGATATTCTGCAGGTTGGGCTCCGTCGACGACAGGCGCCCGGTGGACGCCACCGTCTGGTTGAACGTGGTGTGGATGCGCCCGTCCGGCTGGACGGTCTTGATGAGGCCCTCGAGCGTGGTCTTGAGCTTCTGGTACTCGCGGTGGGCTAGCAGGTGATCCAGAAACTGGTGCGGATGCTCGGCGGCGAGCTGCTCGATCTCCTTCGCCGCGGTCGAATAGCCGGTCTTGGTCTTCTTCGTCTTGGGCAGCTCAAAGGTCTCAAAGAGAACCTTCTGCAGCTGCTTGGGCGAGTTCAGGTTGAGGCCGGCATCGCCGGCCAGCCGCCGGGCTTCCTCCTCCTCGCCGGCCACCTGGGCTTGAAGCACCTCCAGCTGGTCCTCGAGCCGGTCCACATTCACGGCGATGCCGGCGGCTTCCATACGCGCAAGGATTCCGGCCAGTGGCAGCTCCAGGTCCGTATAGAGCTCTAGGCTGTCGATGTCGCGCAGCTGCCGCGTGAGCTCTACTGCCAGCTCGGCAATCGCGGCGGCGGCATCGACCAGCGAGGTCTCATCCAGCAGGGAAAGCTGCTCACTGGGGGCGCCGAGGGTCTTTTTTAGGTGGCGCTGGTAGACATCGGCCAGCTGGTAGGTGCGCTGGCCCGGGCGCAGCAGGTAGGCGGCCAGCTCTGTATCGTGCGCCACGCCGCGCAGCTCGATGCCGCGCCCGGCTAGCATGTGGAACGCGGCCTTGGAGCCGTGCAGGTACTTCTCGGCATCGGAGGACAGCCAGGCGGCCAGGGCGGCATCGTCAGCGGCGGAAAGCTCCGCCAACTCCACCTGGATGCCGCGGCCTGCGGCGTCGACGAATCCGGCGGCCGATGCATCCCCGCGCGCGGGCTGGCCGTGGCCCTGCAGGAATACGGCCACGCCGGACTTGGGCGCGCCCTCGCCGTCTGTGAGCCAGTCGGCGAGGCTGGTCTGCTCGAGGGTGTCGATCTCGATTTCGGGGGTGTCTGCGGTTGCCTGCGGCTGCGACTGCGGGGCCTCGCCGCCGTCGTGCGGGATGGCCTCGAGCACGCGCTCGCGCAGGTTGGTGCCGAATTCCAGCTCGTCGAATTTCTCGGCCACGGCTGCCACCTCGGCCCCCTGGAAGGCCAGGTCATCGGGGCCGACTTCGAGATCCATGTCGGTAATCATCTGGGTGAGCTGGCGGTTCATGCGCACCTGGTCGATGCGGTCGCGGAAGTTCTGGCCCGCCACGCCCTTGATCTCCTCGGCGTGCTCGATGAGGCCATCAAGGGAGCCGTACTGGAGGATCCACTTGGTGGCGGTCTTCTCACCCACCTTCGGGATGCCGGGCAGATTATCCGAAGGGTCGCCGCGCAGGGCCGCAAAGTCCGGGTACTGTTCCGGGGTCAGCTGGTATTTTTCCTCTACCGCGGCCGGGGTAAACCGGTGGAGAACGCTCACCCCGCGCATGGGATAGAGCACCGTCGTCGAGTCGTTGACCAACTGCAAATAGTCGCGGTCGCCGGTAACGATGAGGGTGTCATAGGCCCCGGCCTGGGTGGCCTCGGTGGCCAGGGTGGCCACGATGTCGTCGGCCTCGAAGTTATCGCGCGATAACGTCGTAATCCCTAGGGTGCCCAGCACCTCGCGGATGAGCTCGACCTGGCCGCGGAACTCCTCGGGCGCGGCCTCGCGCTGGGCCTTGTACTCGGGGAACATCTCCGTGCGGAAGGTCTTGCGGCCCACGTCGAAGGCCACCGCCATGGCATCGGGGGCCTCCTCCTTGACGATGCTGGCCAACATGGACAAAAAGCCGTACACGGCGTTGGTGTGCTGGCCGCCGGTGGTGGCGAAGTTTTCCGCCGGCAGGGCGTAGAAGGCCCGAAAGGCCATGGAATGTCCGTCAATGAGTAGCAAGCGCTTGGTCGAAT
>CAVFKS010000075.1:6514-10366 GCA_963623015.1 Clostridia bacterium | reverse complement strand
ATAAGAAACAACGGCTGATGGCCTCGGTGGAGTCACCCACGTGCGCGATGAAGGGGTGCAACCGGCCCGCAGAGCACTCGCAGGCCCATCACCTGGCCGCCTGGAAGCACGGCGGGCGCACCATCGCACCGAACCTGTGCATGTTGTGCCCCTTCCACAACGGAAGAAACGACGACGACCCCGACACCTTCCTCTACGGCCGAATGGTCAGGGTCAAAGGCAGGCTGGCGTGGCAATCGCCGTTTGGCAGGCTCGTGTTCTGCCGCGAGGCCCCACCGCCCGGAGCAGTAGAGCCAGAATGGAGACATCGAAAAGCGCCCAAGGCGAAGGTGCCTTAGGCGCTGGGAGGCGAAGAGATCTTAAGAGGTCTTGCGCTGGCGGCGAGCAGCGAGCTCGTCCATGGTGACCACGTTGGCCTCGGTGGCATCGACGCGCTCGGACGGGAACTCGGAAATGGTCCCGGCGCCCGGAACAGCAATGCCGAATACTCCCTGACCGCCGGCCAACAGGTCAATGACCTCGTCGCTGGAACGGCATTCGTAGACGGTGGTGCCGTCAGAAACCAGCGTCAGCTCGGAGAGCTCGTGGACGCCACGATCGCGCAGGGACTCCACTGCCAGGCGGATGTTCTGCAGCGAGATGCCGGTGTCCAACAGGCGCTTGACGATCTTTAAGACCAGAACGTCCTTGAAGGAGTACAGGCGCTGCGAACCAGATCCGCGGGCGGTGCGGATGGACGGGTTGACCAAGTTGGTGCGGGCCCAGTAGTCCAGCTGCCGGTAGGTAATCCCCGCTACCTGGCAGGCAATGGGCACGCGGTAGCCCACTTCCTCGTCCGGACCGAGGTCGAAAAGGGATTCTTGCACGCCGTGATCTTGGTTCATTTTGTCTCCGTGGGTTTAAACGGCAGTTCAAAGCGCCTGCGCGTTACTAGCTCTATTTAAAGTGAGTGCTGCACCGCCGTCAAGCCATAGACGTCAGCGGCCCTCACAACTCTTAAGTAGAACTTTAGACTTGTGCGACCCCATTCGCACCTTTAGTAACACGCGTGTCATTCGATTATTTTTCCTCACCCCCATAATCCAGATCCGACTCATCCACGCCAAGGCTGCGCATCATGGCCTCAAAATCGGCATCTGCCAGGGAATCTCCCGAAGCAGAAGTCTCGGCAGCGCCACCCTGCGCGGGCTTTTCTGGCTTAGCCTCGGGGGTGGCATATTCCATGCCAAAGTACTCCTCGACGTCCTCCGGCGAGGCATAGGTGGCCACTTGAGCCAGGATCTCCGCGGAAATTTCGATATCGAGGACGAAGTGGTGGGCCACCACGACGCCGACGGCCGGGTTGCATTCCACCGAGGAACCATTGGTGCAAGAGATCTCAAGAATGAACTCGCCCTGGTGGTAGCTCACCACCGTCACGCCATCGACCCCGCCCAAAGACTCCAGCAGATCAATGAGGGTCTCCGTCGCACCACGCTTGGTGATGTCTAGGCCGCTGACGAAGGCTAGGGCCTCGCGCCCCTCCTCCTCGCCCACCCACATCGGAACGACCTTGTAAACGCCGGCCGGCTGGAGCGCGATGCAGAAGAACTCCTCGGGCCCCACCGGGCCGATGCCCATGAGGTGCAGCGAGGTCGTGTCCATCGAGTCAGAATCCATCGGAGGCTTTCCCTTTCATGCTCAAACGCCGCCCAGCGGCCGCACCACCCCAGGCGGTTATAGCTTGGCGCAGGGCGGGCACCGCGGGCGGCGGCGGAAAAAATTTTTAAGAGTCGAACTCGTTGCGCAGGTCAGTCTTGACCAGCATGCCGTGCAGCGAGACCATCAGGGCGGTCATTTGCTGCGAAAGCTCTTCGGCCTGCTGGGTGGCGTTGTCCGACTTAGAGTTGGCCACCGGCCGTGCCACCTGCGCGATGAGGTCAGCCTGGCGGCGGGCATTATTGCGCAAAGACTTCAGCTGGCGGGCGTTAAAACCGAAGGCCTTCAGTGCCAGGGCCGTAGAAGCCACGGCGACATCGTCAGCGGTGTAGAAGCCCGAGGCATCCGGCGCAATGAGGCCCAGCTGGGTCAGGTGAGCGATCTCTTCCTCAGTGGTATTGGCTTGAGAGGCCACGTCAGCGTCCGTGAGGCGCGTGATGACTGGGGCGCGGAACTGATCGGCCTTGACCAGGGTCTCAGCGCGGCCGGCGCCCACAATCGCGGTGACCTGGCCCGAGTCCATGGCCTCAAGCTGCTCGCGGATGACCTTGAGCGGGGTGTAGTTATCGCGCTGGGTGGTCAGAATGAAACGCAGGCGGTCGACGTCGGCCTCCGTGAAACGGCGGTAGCCCGAGGCGGTGCGCTGCGGGGTAATGAGCCCCTCCGACTCCAAGAACCGGATCTTGGACACCGTAACGTCCGGAAACTGCGGGGTCAGGGTATCCAAGACCACGCCGATAGACATCGTCTTGGCCTTCTTGGCGGTTGACTTCGATTGCGGGCGGATGGCCGCCGAAGAGTTTCGTGCTGCGTTCACTTAAATCTTTTGCCAGGTCTTATCGCTTTTGGTCTCGTCCGGGCCAGCGCCAGGCTGAGCGGAGGCTCAACGCGTGGACTAGGCCCGGCCGCGGCCGTGATGGGTGGGACGGTGAGGTTAGTTCTGCGCGGCGATGAACACCAGGCGGAACTTGCCGATCTGGATCTCGTCGCCCACCTCGAGCACCTGCGAGTTACGCGGCTCGCGGTTGACGTAGGTGCCGTTGAGGGATCCCACGTCCACGACCTCGAAAGAGCCGTCCGTCTTGCGGAACTCCGCGTGACGGCGGGAGACGGTGACGTCATCGAGGAAGATGTCGGCCTCCGGGTGGCGGCCGGCGGTGGTGGTCTCCTGATCCAGCAGGAAGCGCGCGCCCGCGTTGGGTCCACGCTTGACTACCAGGAGTGCCTGCCCTTCCGGGAGGTTATCGGCGCCGGTGACGGAGCTGGACGCGCCCGCGCCTGCCTCCATCTCCTTCAACAGGTCAGCGCGGAAGACGGACGTGGTCTCTACCTGCGGCTCCGGAGTGCCGGTGTTTTCGCTCATTTTAACCTCCGATGTGTCGGACAATTTTCAATCTAAGGGTCAATCATAGCCACTTGCCGGCCCGCGTGACGAAGTAACGGGCAAGACAAAATGGTTGCATTTATCGGAATATCTTTCCGATGCTGCTCAGCACCGAATTTCCGCCCCCCGCCAAGGGGTTGTCGGAGACCATGTAGGTCCACGTCGCGCTCGGCCGGGCCAGCCCGGCATCATCGAGGTGGGCGCCTTCGCTGTCGATGCGCACCGTGGTAAAGGTCGCCACGGCATCGTCCACCGCGCGCTGCGCCAGGGTCTTGAACTCGCGCACGGCGATGCGGTGGTATTCCGTCAGCGGCGTCTCCCGGGCAATCGCCCGCAGGTGGATCGACTCGCGCACGTCATCCATCAGCTCCAGGTGATCGGCCCAGGCCAGATCGAGGTGATACAACATGATCTGGCGCGCGGCCTTGATGCGGGCAGGCTCCGGGACATCGGCAAGCTCCGCGGCGCGCTGCGGGGCGCGCTCGGCTAGTTCCTCCCAGGCCTGCGGGGTATCAAGTAGCTTGGCGCGGCGCTCGTCGATGATGATGCGCTGATCCGCCAGCAGCTGGTTATACTTCCAGGTCTGGGCGTGAATTTCTAGCAGCTGTCCCTCGGTCACGCGCTGACAATGCGCGACGAAGTCCGCCACGCGCTTGGACTCGATGCGCCCGTCCGGGCCGGGCTGGACCGACAGGGACTCGTCCTCGCCGCCCTGGCGGACCACGTCATCTTCCAAAGAGACGAAAAAGACACTCAAGCCGGGGTCCCCC
>CAVFKS010000075.1:0-6504 GCA_963623015.1 Clostridia bacterium | reverse complement strand
GGTCCCCCTGGCGGCCGGCGCGGCCGCGCAGCTGGTTATCCAAGCGGGCGGTGCGATGCCGCGAGGTACCGATGACAGCCAGTCCCCCGGCGTCGACGACCGCGGCGCGATCCTGCTCACCGGCGCCGCCGAGCTTGATGTCGGTACCACGGCCGGCCATCTGAGTGGACACGGTCACCCGGCCCAGATCACCGGCCTCGGCGACCACGCGGGCCTCCTCCGCGTCGTTTTTCGCGTTGAGGACGTTGACTTCGATGCCGCGCTCGCGCAACACCTCCGCCAAGTCCTCGGACTCCGCTACGTCGTGAGTGCCCACCAGCACCGGCTGCCCGGTGGCGTGCAGGGCCGAGATCTCCTCCACGATGGCCCGGTTCTTCTCCTCTGCGGTGGCATAAATGCGGTCGGCCTCGTCGAAACGCTGCAGCGGCTGGTTCCGGTCAATAACGGAGACGTGCAGATCGTAGAACTGGCGCAGCTGGTCGGTGGCCTCCACCGCAGTGCCGGTCATGCCGCAGACCAGCGGGTAGCGGCGCATGAGCTCCTGGAGCGTGATGGTATCGAGGATCCGCCCGCCCTCGGAGACCTCCAGGCCCTCCTTGGCCTCGACCGCGGCCTGCAGCCCGTCGGGCCAGCGCTGGAGGTCGGCCACGCGCCCGCGGGAGGCATCGATAAGCTGGATCTTGCCGTCGGCGACCAAATAGTGAATGTCGCGGATGAGCAGCGCCTTGGCGTGCAGGGCCAGGTTCACGCGCACCAGGATGGTGCCGATGTTGTCCTCGGAGTACAGGGAGTCGATCCCCAACTCCTTTTCTACCCGGGCCGCGCCCTGGTCGGTGAGCTGGACGGTGCGCCCGTCCTCGGAGACGGCGTAGTCCAGGCCCTCGCGCAGCCGGCCCACCACGTTAGTGATGTGCCCGGTGGGCGCCTCGCCCGCCCGGTTGCCGGCCAGCACCAGCGGCACCAAGGCCTCGTCCACCAGCACGGAGTCGGCCTCGTCTACTAAGGCCACCTGTGCGCGCGCCTGCACCATCTGGGCGCGGTCGGTGATCTGGTTATCGCGCAGCACGTCAAAGCCCAGCTCGTTGACTGGGGCATAGACGATGTCGCTGAGGTAAGCCTCGCGCCGCGCAGCGGCGTCCAGCTTTTCGGTCACGGCGGCAACGCTCAGGCCGAAAAACTCGACCAAGGGCCGCATCCACTCCGCGTCGCGGCCGGCCAGGTAGTCGTTGACCGTAACCAGGTGGACGCGCTTGCCGGTGAGCGCAAAGCCCGTGGCCGCCATCGCCCCCACCAGGGTCTTGCCTTCGCCCGTGGCCATCTGGATGACATCGCCCTCGAGTAGGCGCAGCACGGCCTGGTTCTGGACGTTGAAGGGCCGCATGCCCAGCGTGCGCTCGCAGGCCACCGATAACGCGGCTAGGAATGCAGGCTTATCGGCCAGTTCCCCGCCGTCTACGGCGGCGCGGGCGGCGGCGGCCACGGCGGCATCGTCAAGCGAAGCGAGCTTTTCTACCGCAACCTCAGCGTCTGAGACCACCGCTTTGGACTTTTTGTCGTTGCGTTCCGACTGTGCGCCCATGGCTTTCCAAAACCAGTCGAATGCACCCATGTGTCCTCCTCGAAAATCTTAAACGCCCTTAACTTTAGTCACGTAAGGCAGCCCGCGATGTTTCGGGCAGCGATTTGACCGCTATTGTGGGTGGCATGCAATCCGTGAACGTGACGCTCCCGTCCAGCACCGGCACCGCCATGGCCGGGACCATCGACTTTCCTGACACTCCGCCGGTGGCGTTTGCCATCTTCGCGCACTGCTTCGCCGGCTCCCGGCACACCCCGGGCGCGGCGCGCACCAGCAAGCAGCTGACCAACTTCGGCATCGCCACGCTGCGCTTCGACTTCCCCGGCCTGGGGCAGTCCGAGGGCGACTTCGCCGACACCAGCTTTAGCCAGAACGTCGCCGACATCCAGGCCGCCGCCGCGTGGCTCGAAGAACACTACGCAGCCCCGCAGCTGCTCATGGGCCACTCCCTCGGCGGCGCGGCAACGCTTGCGGCCGCGTCAACCGGTGTGCCTTCCGCGCGTTGTGTGGCCACCATCGGCGCGCCCTTTGACCCGGCGCACTCGGTGCTCCACTACGCCGACAAGATCGGTGAGGCTGACGCCAACGGCTCCGTCGAGGTCATCCTGGGCGGCCGCGCGCTGACTATCTCCCGCGGCTTCCTGGAGGATCTTGCAGAAACCAACCCGGAGCAGTACCTGCCGCGCTTGCGCAAGCCGCTGATGATCCTGCACTCTCCTATCGATCAGACGGTCGGCATCGACAATGCGCAGAACATCTTCCTGCGCACCCGCTACCCGAAGTCCCTGGTCGCGCTGGATAAGGCCGATCACCTCATCACCAAGCAGGGCGCTGCCGCCCGCGCCGCGGACCTCATCGGTGCCTGGTCGGAGCAGTTCATCATGCCCGATCACACCCCAGACGAGGTGGGCGATGGCGCGGCCCGCAGCCACACCGCCACCGGCACCAAGTTTGGCGTGGTCGTGCGCAGCAACAACCGCAATATCTCCGCGGACCGCTCCAAGCAGGACGGCGGCAAGGGGCAGGGAGTGACCGCCCACGGGCTTATCATGTCCGCCATTTCCGTGGCCACCACCCAGGCCATCCAGGCGGCAGCGAAGGCGGAGAAGCTCAAGCTTGACGATGTCTCGGTGACCGTCACCCACGTTCACGGCTCCACGTTCGAGCGCCGCGTGGAGATTGTGGGCGAGGTCGATGCCGCGCAGCGCTCGCTGCTGCTGGCGGCCGGGAGCGACAACGACATCGACAAGCTCATCGGTGCCGCGCATATCGTGGACGTCGATGCCTAGCATGCCCGGCTCTCCCCTGCGGCCCGTGGCCGACGATGCCCGCTGCCCCTGCGGCACTGGCCTAACCTTCGGGGCGTGCTGCGGCAAGTATCATGCGGGCGCGCCCGCCCCCACCGCGGAGACGCTGATGCGCTCCCGGTTTAGCGCCTTCGTGACCGGCGACGTGGACTACCTATTGCGCACCTGGGATCCGGACACGCGCCCGGCCGAGCTCAACCTGGCTGACGATGCCATCCGCTTCTACCGCCTCGACATCCTCGACACGCAGGCCGGCGGGCTGGCGGACGAGACCGGCGTGGTCGAATTCGAGGCCTTCTACAAGGGAGCCGCGGTAGGCTCCCAGCGCGAACGCTCCGCGTTCCGGCGCGTCGATGGCGCCTGGCTCTACTGGAACGGCGACGTGGACTAAGCGAAAAACCCACATGAGCTGCACGATTGGTGAGCCTGGATGACAATGATGTAACCTATCGGAGTTGCCAGTTGATGGCAGCGAACGGGCTATGGCGCAGTTTGGTAGCGCACTACACTGGGGGTGTAGGGGTCGCAGGTTCAAATCCTGTTAGCCCGACAGTTAAAAAGTCCCGGCGGCATCGTTTACGCGGTGCCGCCGGGACTTTGCCGTTGAGTAGGGCTTTACTGGGAGTCGGACTCCGGGGCGGCATCGCCGGGCTGATCGGCGGCCTGGTCGTCGTTGCGACGGCCCACGCGGTCATCGACCTGACGGCGCACGGCGTCGATCTTGTCCGCCTTGTCCTGCCCCAGCTTGTCCTTGGCAAAGTTGGAGGCCTTGTCGAGTAGCTGATCGGTGACCTGCTCGCCCTTGTCGGAATTTAGGGCCTGCTTAGCCTTGTCGAAGATACCCATGTCGAATCGTCTCCTTGAAGTTAGTCTTAAAAATCTCGTACTCAACCCACCCTACCGCACGGGTGCCAGGCCCCCGCGGCTACGATCACTTACCTATGAGCCAGGAAAACTTTTTCGGGCTAACCTGGCCCGGCAAGGACGCAGCCCGGGCTAAGGCCCACACCCCGCCGCGCACGACGCTCGAGCCTAGCGGCCAGGCGGCGCCCGCGCCGGCGGCGAACGGGCTCTACGTCGGCGATAACCTGGAGGTGCTCAAGCACCTGTCCCCGGCCTTTGCCGGCGCGGTCGACGTCATCTATATCGATCCGCCCTATAACACCGGCCGCGATATGACCTACCGGGACAACTACCGCAGCCGCCGGCGCCAGGCCGATACCGATCACGGCCGCTGGCACGCCGGGTGGCTGTCGATGATGCTCCCCCGCCTCATCCTGGCGCGCGGGCTGCTGAAAGACACGGGCTTTATTTGCATCTCCATCGGCGAGGACGAGGTGGCCAATCTGCGCAAGGTGGCCGACGAGGTCTTCGGCGAGCAGTGTTTTGCCGCCCAGCTCATCTGGAAGAAGGGCGGCACGGGCAAAAATGATTCGCGGTTTGCCGTCGTCGAGCACGAGTATGTGCTGGTCTACGCCCGCGATGCCGCAGGCCCCGGCTTCAACCCGGACCGCGAGGGGCACAAGACCACCAAGTACAACCACCACGACGCCCGGGGCAATTATTCGCTGGTGCGCCTGGACTCCAAGACGCTGGGCTACCTGCCCACCCTGGACTTTCCCATCACCGGCCCGGACGGGCTCGAGTACTGGCCCCACCAGCCGGCCGGCCGGGAGAAGGTCGCGCGTTGGCGCTGGGGCCGCGACAAGGTCGCCGAGCACTTCGACGAGCTGGTCTTTCGCCGCGGGTTTGTCTACACGAAAAACTATGAGCGCGCCGGAGCCCGGCCGCGTTCCCTCCTCGACGGGGAACGCTTCGGGGTCACGCGCACCGGCCGCCGCGATGCCGAGGAAGCGCTCGGCGCCGAGGGGGTCTTCGACTTCCCCAAGCCGGTCCGCCTCATCCGCCACCTGGTGGATATCTGCGGGTCTGACGATGCCGTAGTCCTCGACTTCTTTGCCGGTTCCGGCACCACGGCCCAGGCCGTCATGGAGCTCAACCGCGACTATGGCGGCACCCGCACCTTCCACTTGGTCCAGCTGCCCGAGGCCACCGGGGCGAAAAGCCAGGCGCGCCGGGCTGGTTTCGGGGACATCGCCGAGATCTGCCGCGCGCGGGTCGCCGCCGTGGCAGGGCAGCTGGGGGTGGACTTTAAGGTCTGGCGCACGCGGGACTAGGCCTGAAGGGCTTACTCCTCGCTGGAGCTGTTTTCGGTGCCGGCGACGCGGCCGGGGATGCCGAAGAAATCTAGGACGGCATCGGTGGCAAAGCCTGCGGGCAGGCCGCTGTCTTTGTCGAAGCCGCCGCCGGGCCACACGTGGCTTCCGCCGCCGATGCGGATGTGCTCCAGCGGTGCCTTGCAGTCGCGCCAGACCTGTCGCAGCGAGTTATTGGACAGGCGCGTGGTGCGCACCTGGTCCGAGCAGCGGTTGCGGCGCTGATCCATCGCCAGGACCTCGCCCACCGAGCGGTAGGTCTCGCCGTGGCGCCGGCCACCGAAATAAGAGACCACCGGGTCATCGGTGCCGTGGATGTCGAGTCGGCCGACCGGCTTGTCCGCGCAGGAATCATGGATCTGGAAATAGTAGGCGGCGGAGATGCTGGCCACCGAGCGGAAGACATCCGGCAGGCTGCACGAGAGGTAGACGGCGAACCCGCCGCCGTTGGACATGCCAGCGGCATAGAGACGCGAGTCATCCACCCGGTAGGTCGCGCGCACGGCGTCGAGGATCTCCTCGACGAAGGCCACGTCCTCGGCGCCGGAAGTCTTGGCATAGGGCGCGGTGGCCCAGGCCCGCTCGACGCCCTGCGGGAAGACGGAGATGGCCTCGGCGGCATCGAAGTTGGTGTACCCGTGCATCATGGCGGAAGTCTCGCCCCAGCCGTGGAAGCCGAAGACCACCGGCCAGGCGCGGGTGGAATCATAGTCGCGCGGCAGCTGCAGCAGGAACTGCCGGCCCGACGGCAGGCGCAGCACCTTGGACTCGCCGGGGGCCGGCCCCACCAGCGGCGAGGAAGTCGGCAGGCCCAGCTGGGAGCCGGGCTCGACGATGCCGCTGGCTGCCGGAGCGGTGGGGGCATCGGCAGGCTGGGGAGAGCAGGCCTGAAGCAACAGGGCGGACAGCGCAGTCAGCACAGTGAGCACTGTTAATTCTGCGCCCCGTGTGCTTCGCCTCGTCCCGGTCACGGTCTCCCCTTCTTCCACGCTGACCACAGCTGGTGATAACGACCTTCACACTCTAGCAGCTGGGCGTGGCTGCCTTCTTCTACCACCGCTCCGTCATCCATGACCAGGATGTGGTCGGCCTGCGCGGCCTGATCCAGGCGGTGGGCCACCACCAGGGCGCTGCGCCCGCGGACTACCTCGGCGGCGGCTTCCTCCAGCGCCCCCGCCCCGGCGGATCCGGCCTCGGCGGTGGCCTCGTCCATGACCACGACCTTCGGATCCAGCAGCAGGATGCGCGCTAGTGCTAGCTGCTGGGCCTCCACCGGGCCCAACTGCAGGCCTTGGGCGCCGACCTCGGTGTCGAGGCCGTCGGCAAGCAGATCGAACCAGTCGGCACGCACCCGGTGCAGGGCGGCCAGCATCTCCTCGTCGGTGGCCGCCGGGTTGGCCAA
>CAVFKS010000074.1:4224-10608 GCA_963623015.1 Clostridia bacterium | reverse complement strand
CCTTTGAGGACCTCGAGGCCCTCAGGGGACTGATCGATGAGCATGTCGAGGAAGACGCGGGCGTCGCCTAGGTGCTCCTCTAGGTCGACGACGTCTGGGTTTAGGGAGCCAAAAAGGAAGCCGCGGTAGGAGGCGAACTTGGGAACGCGGCGCAGGTTGTGGGAGCCGTCGGTGTTGAAATTGTCTGGGTAGCCGCCGTCCTTTTCGTCCTTGACCTTTATGAGCTGGCCGTCGTTGGAGAAGGTCCAGCCGTGGAAGGGGCAGGTGATGGTGGTGCGGTTGTCCACCTTCTTGCGGCAGAGCATGGCCCCGCGGTGGGAGCAGGCGTTGATAAGACAGTTGAGCTTGCCGTCCTTGGAGCGGGTGATGACGACGGGCTGTCGGCCGATGTTGGTGGTGAAGTAGTCGCCCACCTCCGGGATCTGGGACTCGTGCGCCAGAAACAGCCAGTTGCCTTCGAAGATGTACTTCATCTCCAGCTCGAAGAGCTCCTGGTCGGTGAAGACCTCGCGGTTGACGCGCACGATGCCCTCGTCGGGACGGTTGTCGAGCGCGCGCTCGATGGTGGCCCGCGCAGTACTGGAGGTGCTGGAACTGATGGAGGTTGTCATGGGGGTGTCCAATCTCTCTGGGGCGCTCCCGCCGGCGATGCCGGTTAGGTCACGCTCAACGTTCAAAGTGACTGCCCTCACCTTTCGGGGAGGTTTCCACCATCGTGCCCGAAGATGACCTGCGTCACACCGGGGAAGTTTCTAGGGTTGGCTAGGGGGTGGGGGTTCGGCACTCCGCGCGCATTTCCGCTGCTTAGGAGAGGTTTACCTAAGGCTAAAGCGTTTCTCCCGCGGGTGTAGCTAGGGCAATCCCTAGTAGTTGCTCAGGGCGGGAGGCTTGCGATGCGAACGCCGCCGCAAAACCGCAGGCCCGCGCCCCAGCTAAGCCTGGCGATTCGCCGGGGGTGCCTCGCTGCTTGCTAGAAAGGCCGAAAAAGCGCTTGAAATAGAAAGTGTTACACGCCACACTTGCAAACCAAGGGCGAGGTAAATCACTTCCACATTCCCCGCCCCGCCAACCCCTGACTATGACCCCAAGGAGATGAGCAATGAGCAATCTGTCTAACACCAACGAGGAACTGTCGGCCAAGGGCTCCGGCAACGCCGCCACCGAGGCCTTCAAGACCCTGAGCGTGTCTTCGGATACCTCCAAGGAGCGCGCCGGTGCCATCTACACCGACCTGCTGGCCGCCATCGCGCAGGTTGCTCACAAGCACCAGGTCACCTACGACGAGTACCGCGTCCTGAAGAACTGGATGATCCAGGTCGGCGAGTACGGCGAGTGGCCGCTGTGGCTGGACGTCTCCGTTGAGCACGAGATCGAGGAAATCAACTACAACCGCAACGACTACACCGGCACCAAGGGCTCCATCGAAGGCCCCTACTACGTCCCGGACGCGCCGAAGCTGGAGTGGAAGTGCGAGATGCCCATGCGGGATAAGGACCGCGAGTCCGACGCCCTCATTTTCAAGGGCCAGGTCACCGACCTGGACGGCAACGGCCTGGGCGGCGCCACGGTGGAGCTGTGGCATGCCGATGCCGAGGGCCTGTACTCCCAGTACGCGCCCGGCATCCCGGAGTGGAACCTGCGCGGGACCATCGTCACCAACGACAACGGCGAGTACGAGATCCGCACCCTCTTCCCGGCGCCGTACCAGATCCCGACCGACGGTCCGACCGGCTGGTTCGTCGAGTCCTACGGCGGCCACCCGTGGCGCCCGGCCCACCTGCACCTGCGCGTGAAGCACCCGGGCTACCGCGAGATCACCACGCAGCTCTACTTCGACGGTGGGGACTGGGTGGACAACGACGTGGCTACCGCCGTCAAGCCCGAGCTGATCCTTCACCCGGAGCCCAACGCCGAGGGCGTCCAGGAGGTCACCTACCCGTTCGTCCTGGATAAGGAATAACCAGGCTGCCCGGCTTTGAGCCCTGCCACCCCGTATAAAGGGGCGAGCGGGGCTTTCGCCATGTGCGCCCGGTATTCCACAAAACTTGCGATGCCCCACTACCTACAGAAAAGAGGAAGACAATGAGCGATCTCCTAATCGAGCGCGTAGAGACCCGAATTCTAGACGTGCCGCTAATCCGCCCCCATGGCTTTGCCACCTACACCGCCACCGCCCAGCCCATCTTGCTGGTCACCGTGCACCTGCGCGGCGGGGTGGTCGGCTTCGGCGAGGGCGTGGTCCCCGGCGGGCCCTGGTGGGGCGGCGAGTCCGCGGAGACCATGCAGGTCATCGTCGAGCGCTACCTGGCGCCGGTGATGGTGGGCCGCAAGGTCAACGAGCTGGCCGGCATCGTGGCGGACTTCGAGCGCTCCGTGGCGAATATGCGGTTTGCCAAGGCCGCGTGCGACATCGCCATGCATGATGCCTGGGCGCGCGCCCTGGGCATTCCGGTCCGCGATCTGCTCGGCGGCCGCGTCCGCGACGACATCGACGTGACCTGGGCCCTGGGCGTGCTGCCCCTGGATGAGGCCGTGCGCGAGATCGAGGAGCGCATCGCCCGCTTTGGCCACCGCAGCTTCAAGCTCAAGATGGGGGCCGGGGATCCGGCCGTAGACTCCCTGCGGATTGCTGAGCTTGCCGATGCCCTAGGCGGCAAGGTGGGCCTGCGCATCGACGTCAACGCCCGGTGGGATCGCATCACGGCGCTGCGCTACCTGCCCGTGCTGGCTGAGGCCGGCGTAGAGCTCTTCGAGCAGCCCACCCCGGCCGCGGACCTGGCCACCCTGCGCGAAATCACCTCGCGGGTGGGCGTGCCGGTCATGGCGGACGAGTCCGTGTGCTCGCCGGCCGATGCCCTGGCGGTAGTCCGCGAGTCCGCCGCCGATGTGGTGGCGATTAAGACCACCAAACTCGGCGGCCTGCTGGAGTCGCAGAAGACCGCAGCCGTTGCCGAGGCCGCCGGCCTGGCCTGCCACGGCGCCACCAGCCTGGAGGGCCCCTTTGGCACTGCGGCCTCGCTGCACTTTGCCTGCTCGTCGACCGCCATTTCCTTCGGCTCTGAGCTTTTCGGGCCGCTGCTGCTCAAGGAGACCTACACCACTGAGGACCTGGTCTACGCCGACGGTAAGGTTCGCCTGCCAGAAGGCCCGGGCCTGGGCCTGGAGCCGGACTGGGACAAGGTCGAATTCTTCACCCGGAAGTAGCGAGAAATAGGTCGAAACTTAGCGAGGGCCAGCGCGAAGAACGCTGGCCCTTAACGCATTTTCACCGGCTAGAGCGAAAAGTGCTCCACGAGGGCCTCGTTGACCTCGCCCGGCGACTCCACCGTGGGCACGTGGGCCCCGGGGACGGTCACTTGGGTGTGTAGGTCCGGCGCGCCGGCGCCGATGGCGTGGACGGTCTCCGGCGGGGTGGACTCGTCGTCGCGGCCGGCCAGGGTGAGGAAGGGGACGGCAAACTCGCCCAGGCTCTCGCGGAAGTCCCAGCCGGCCAGCGCGTCGGCGCAGCTGGCGTAACCTACCCCGCGGGTGGTGCGAATCATGGCCTTGAGCTCTTCGATCCGGCCGGGGTGCGCCCCACCGAAGGCGGGCGTAATCCACAGCGGCCAGACCACGTCGAGCATGGGCGCAATCCCCTCGGCCCGGGTCAATTCGGCGCGCGGGGCCCACTTGTCGGGGCCGCCAAAGTAGGCGGCGGTGCACAGGAACGCCGCCCGGCGCACGCGGCCGCTGCGCGCGGTCAGGTACTGCGCCACGGCCCCGCCCAGCGAGAGCCCGCAGACGTCGAACTCGCCTACGCCCAGGGCATCGAGGGTCTCCACCACGTCGGCGGTCAGGTCTCCCATGCTGGTCGCGCCGGGCGCGACATCCGGGTCGGGGGAGTGCCCGTGCCCGCGGTGGTCGAGCGCGATGACCTCGCGCCCGGCCGCGGACAGGGCCTCGATTTGCGGGCGCCACATCTCCAGCGTCGAGGCGATGGATCCCAGCAAGACCACGGGCACCGAGCCTGTCGATGCCGTCTTCTCGTAGTGCAGCTGCATGTCTAGTTCTCCTTCTCAATCACGGCGGCCAGGCCCTGCCCGCCGCCGATGCACATGGTCACCAGCGCGGTCTGGCGCTGGCTGCGGGTGAGCTCGTGCGCGGCGGTGACCAGCATGCGCGCGCCGGTCGCCCCCACCGGGTGGCCTAAGGAAATGCCCGATCCATGCGGGTTTAGGCGCGGGTCTTGCGCGTCGATGCCCCACTCGGACAGGCAGGCCAGCGCCTGGGCGGCGAAGGCCTCGTTGAGCTCGATGAGATCGATGTCGTTCAGCGACAGGCCCAGCCGGCCAAGGACCTTCGCGGTGGCCGGCTCCGGGCCAATGCCCATGGTCTCCGGCGCGACGCCCGCCACGGCCCAGCCGCGCCACGTGGCCGCGGGCTTGAGGCCCAGCTCGACCGCGCGCGCCCGGGTGGTCACAATCATCGCGGCCGCGCCGTCGTTCTGGCCCGAGGCGTTGCCCGCGGTGACGGTGGCGTCCGGGTCCAGCTTGCCCATGATGGCGCGCAGCCCCGAAAGCTTGTCCACCGTAGAATCCGGCCGCGGGTGCTCGTCGCGGTCGATGACGGTTACAGTCCCCTTGCGCCCGCGCACGGTCACCGGCACGATTTCCTCGGCGAAGATCCCGGCCTCGATGGCCGCCACGGCGCGGCGGTGCGACTCCGCGGCCAGCTCGTCCTGGGCCTGCCGCTCCAGTGCGTACTCGCGGCGCAGGTTCTCGGCCGTTTCGATCATTCCGCCGGGGATGGGGTGGTGCCGGCCGCCAGCGGTCTCGCGGGCCTCCTGCAAGCGGTCGCGGAAGGCCATGTTGCCGCCCTTTTTGCCCCAGCGCACGTCGGCATCGACGGTGTACTCGGTGCGCGACATCGACTCCGCGCCGCCGGCGATGATGAGGTTGGCCGCCCCGGATTGAATGTGCGCGGCCGCCGTGGCTACCGCCTGCAAGCCCGAGCCACAGCGGCGGTCGAGCTGCATGCCCGGCACGGACTCGCCCAGGCCCGCGTTGAGCGCGACCACGCGCCCCAGCGCCGGCGCCGCGCCGTTCGGGGAGGCCTGGCCCAGGATGAGGTCATCGACAAGCTCTGCGTCAAGTCCCGTGCGTTCGAGGATCGCCTGAACCACGGCGCCGGCCAGATCCTCGACCGGAACGCTGGTGAACCGGCCGCCATACCGGCCGACCGGGGTGCGCAGTGGGGAGCACAAGACGATGTCGGTAGGGGAGTGCTCAAAAGATGGCTGAGTGTGCATGGGGTAAAAGACCTTTCGGGAATAGGGAATTTAGTGGGTCGAGGAGATGGCCACGTCGGCGGTAATCAGCTCGGCGGTACGCAGTAGCTCCGGGATGAACACGGAGTGCAGCTCGGCCTCGTCGTGCTTGGCCACCTGCGTGGAAACGTTGATGGCCGCGATGGTCTCGCCGGCGGGGGAGTAGATGGGGGCGGCAATAGAGCGCAGCCCTACCTCTAGCTCCTGGTCCACCAACGCCCAGCCCTGCTCGCGGACCCGGTCGATTTCGGCGCGCAGGGCATGCGGGTCGGTGATGGTAAACGGGGTAGGGGCGGCAAGCTGGGCGCCGTCCAAGAATCCTTCGAGCTCGTGGGGTGCAAGGCCGGCCAGCAGCACGCGGCCCATCGAGGTGTTAAACGCCGGGAAGCGGGTGCCAATCGTGATGGTCACCGCCATGATCTGGCGCACCGGGTTGCGCGAGACGTAGACGACGTCCTGGCCGTCGAGGACCGACAGTGACGAGGATTCTCCCAGCGTGCGCGAGAGCTTCTCCAGCCGGGGCGCGGCGAGTGCCGCCAGCCCCAGGCTGGACATGTAGGCATAGCCCAGCTCTAGGACCTTGGGCGTGAGCCAGAAATGCGTGCCGTCGGAGTCCGCGTAGCCTTCTGCCACCAGGGTGTGGAGGAAGCGCCGGGCCGTGGCGCGCGCGAGCCCGGTGGCCTCGGCCACCTGCGCCAGGGTTTGGGAGGGGGCGTCCCGGCTGAAGCTGCGCAGCACGGCCAGCCCGCGGCTGAGCGATTGGACGGTCTGGGGGTCGGTGGTGGTCAAAGTGTGTTTCCTCCCCTGGATGTGGTTAAAATCTGTTCACTGTACGAACTTCTGTCCAGCTTGCGAACACTAGTGTACCTTGAGTGCCATGCTTGACAAGACGATTTCACACGCTTTAGATGCCGTGGCCGATATTCCCGACGGCGCCACCATCGCGGTCGGGGGATTTGGTCTCGTGGGGATTCCCTCTCAGCTTATCGATGCCCTCCGCGCCCACGGCGCCAGTAATCTCACCATCGTGTCCAACAACTGTGGCACCGACGGCTTCGGCCTCGGGCTGCTGTTGGAGG
>CAVFKS010000074.1:0-4214 GCA_963623015.1 Clostridia bacterium | reverse complement strand
GGAGGACGGCCGCATTGCCAAGACCATTGGCTCCTATATCGGCTCCAATAAGGAATACGCCCGCCGCTACCTCGAAGGCGAGCTGACCGTGGAATTTACCCCGCAGGGCACGCTGGCCGAGCGCCTGCGCGCTGGCGGCGCGGGCATTCCCGCCTTCTACACCACCGCCGGCGTGGGCACCCAGGTCCAGACCGGCGGGCTGCCGCAGCGCTATAACCCGGACGGCACGGTGGCCGAAGTCTCCGACCCCAAGGAGACCCGCGTCTTCGATGGCGTGACCTACCTGCTGCAGGAGTCCATCCGCGCGGACTTTGGCTTGGTGCATGCCCATAAGGCCGACCGCCACGGCAACCTGGTGTTTTATAAGTCGGCCCGCAACTTCAACCCGGACGTGGCCCGGAGCGCGCGCGTGACCATCGTGCAGGCAGAGCACCTGGTAGACGAGTTAGACCCGGACGAGGTCCACCTGCCTGGCATCTACGTCGACCGCGTCGTGGTGGTGGGCCCGCAGGAAACTGGAATCGAGAATAGGACGGTGCGTCAATGACCTGGACCAAGCAAGAAATGGCGGCCCGCGCGGCCCAGGAGCTGCGCGATGGCCAGTACGTCAACTTAGGCATCGGCATGCCCACGCTGGTGCCCGGCTACCTGCCGGAGGGCTCCGAGGTCATCCTCCACTCCGAAAACGGCGTGCTCGGCGTGGGCCCCTACCCGCTCGATAGTGAGGTTGACCCGGAGCTTATCAACGCCGGCAAGGAGACCATTACGGTCCGCCCCGGCGCCTCCTTCTTTAGCTCTTTGGAGTCCTTTGCCATGATCCGCTCGAAGGCCATCGACGTGGCCATCCTGGGCGCCATGGAAGTCTCCCGCTTCGGCGACCTGGCCAACTGGATGATCCCCGGCAAGATGGTTAAGGGCATGGGCGGGGCGATGGACCTGGTCCACGGCGCCAAGCGGATCATTGTCATGATGGATCACACCACGAAGAAGGGCGCGTCCAAGATTAAAAACGAGTGCGAGCTCCCGCTCACCGGGGCCCGCTGCGTGGATCTTATCGTCACCAACTACGGCGTCTTTACCGTCGATGCCGCAGAAGGCCTCACGCTGGTCGAGGTCGCCGCCGGCGAGACCGTCGAGTCAGTAGCGGCCGTCACCGACGCCGACTTCGCGGTCGCCGACGAGCTATCCGCATAACCCGCCCCGCGCCAGGGGCGCACGCCGACCAGTGCGAGCGCGGCGCAGACAGTGGCCGCCGCGGCCCCGGAGTAGAGGGCCAGCGGTGGCCATCCCGCGTCTAGGAGGTAGCCGGCCAGGGTCGGCGCGGTAATCGCGCCCACGCGCGCCACCCCGATGGCCGAGCCCACCCCGGTGGTGCGCAGGGCCGCCGGGTAGGCCGCCGGCGTGACCGTGTATAGGCCGGTCACACACCCGTTGAGGAGCAGGCCCACGGCGGTGCCGAACCCGAACATCAACAGCGGGTAGCTGGTGGTGGCAATAAACGCCACGAGCACACCCGCGGACACCAGCGCGGTGCCAATCAACAGCGGCACCGCCCGTACCCGGGTGCTCAACACGCCGAAGAGGATTGAGCCGACAGTCCCGCCGAAGGAAAGCAGGATGCCGCCGATGATCCCCTGATCGGCGCTGAGCCCTGCCGTGGTCAGAAGCTTCGGGGTCCACTGGTTGGCGAAGGTAAACGTGAACGTGATGAGCGAAAAGGCCGCCCACAGCTGGATGGTGACCCGGCGCAGGCCCGGCGCCAGGATGGCGCGGAAGGGGACGCGGGAGGTGCTGGGGGCATCGGCAAGCTGAAGCTGCGGATCCTTGCCCAGGCGCGCGGCCAGTGCGCGCAGCGCGGGCAGGTCCCGGCGGGTGGCCAGGAAGTCGGGCGACTCCGGCAGGAAGGCTGCCGCCAGCGCCAGGGCAATCGCCGTGAGCGCGGCGCCCACCCAGAAGGTAATCTGCCAGCCGAAGACGGGCCCGTACGTCTTGGCAATCGCCCCGCAGGCTGCCGAGCCCAGCCCGTAGCCGGAGGCGAAGATGGCAATCGCTAGCCCGCGGTGCGCGCGGTTGGAAAACTCGGAGACGACCACCGTGATGCACGCCAGGATCGCGCCCACGCCGATGCCGGTGAGCACCCGGGAGGCCAGCAGCAGCGCGTAGGTGGGCGCCAGGGCGGTCAGGGGCAGGCCCGCCAGGTCGATGAGGAGGGCGAAGAGGATGAGCCGGCGCCGCCCGTGGGTATCTGCGCGCGGGGCCAGGAGCAGGGACCCGATGCCGATACCAATGAGCGCCGAAGACAGCAGCCAGCCCAGCCCCGCCCCGGCGAGTCCGAACTCGGCGCTAACTGCCGTGGCGGAAAATGCCATGGCCACGGTGTCGTAGCCGTCTAGGGCGTTGATGAAGAGGGCAAGGGTCACGATGAGCCACTGGTAGTACCCCATGCGGGTGCTATCGATGCGGGTGCGAAGGTCCATGATCTTGTCCGGCGAGTCTTTCCGTGCGGAGGTAGGCGATCCCGGTCGGGACCGTGCGCAACACCCTATTAGACAGCTTTGTCTAGTGTCTATGGTTTGGGGTATAAATATTCAGCCGGCGCCGCGGGCAGGCGGGGTGTGCGGTGGACTTAACGATCTGGGCGTTAATTAGCTAAGGTGGTTCAAAGGCCGCGGCGCCTAAAAGAGGGGGCGCCGCATAACCCGCAATTTTTCTCCCAGACATGATGGAAGGCCGATAGTGGTACAGATGCAAGAAAGTGCCGACCTATTGAAGTGTTCTTTCTGCGGGAAGAGCCAGAAGCAGGTAAAGAAGCTCATCGCGGGCGGAGGGGTCTACATCTGCGACGAGTGCATTGAGCTGTGCAACGAGATCATCGAAGAAGAGCTCGGCAAGGCTCAGGCCGAGGAGGAGGCGAAGAAGGAGACCCGCCTGCCGCGCCCCTCGGAGATTTCGGCCTTCTTGGACAAGTATGTCATCGGCCAGGACCGCGCCAAGCGGGCGCTGTCGGTGGCGGTGTACAACCACTACAAGCGCATCAAGGCCGAGGAGGCCACCGCGGGGCGCAAGCGAGCCGCCGAGTACGCCGATGCCGTGGAGATTTCCAAGTCCAATATCTTGATGTTGGGGCCCACCGGCTCGGGCAAGACCTACCTGGCGCAGACGCTGGCGCGCATGCTGGATGTGCCTTTTGCCATCGCCGATGCCACGAGCCTCACCGAGGCCGGCTACGTCGGCGAGGACGTCGAGAACATCCTGCTTAAGCTGCTGCAGGCTGCGGATTTCGATGTTGAGCGCGCCCAGCGCGGCATCATCTATGTCGATGAGGTCGATAAGATCTCCCGCAAGTCCGATAACCCGTCGATTACCCGCGATGTCTCGGGCGAGGGCGTGCAGCAGGCGTTGCTGAAGATCCTGGAGGGCACCGTCGCCGCCATTCCGCCGCAGGGTGGGCGCAAGCACCCCAATCAGGAGTTCATTCAGCTGGATACCTCCAATATTTTGTTCATCGTCGCGGGCGCCTTCGCGGGCCTAGAGAAGGTCATCTCTGAGCGCGTGGGCAAGAAGGGCGTGGGATTTGGCGCCGAGCTGGAGAGCAAGCAGGACCGCGAGTCCCAGGACATCTTCGAGAAGGTTCGCCCGGAGGACTTGGTCAAGTTCGGTCTCATCCCGGAGTTCATTGGCCGCCTGCCGGTGGTGGCCATCGTCGACGAGCTCGATTCCGGGGATCTGGTGCGCGTGCTCACCGAGCCGCGCAACTCGCTGGTGCGCCAGTACCAGGCATTGTTCGAGATGGACGGCGCCGAGCTGCGCTTTACCCCGGAGGCCCTCGACGAGATTGCCGCCCTGGCCATGGAGCGCAAGACCGGCGCCCGCGGCCTGCGCGCCATCATGGAGGAGCTCCTGGTCCCCGTCATGTACGACCTGCCCGACCGCGAGGACATCGAGGCTGTCGAAATCACCGCCGGTGCTGTGCGCGGCGAGGAGGCCCCGGAGTTCATCTTCAAGGACTCCGCCCAGTCCGCCTAGCCTGCCGATGCCCTCCTCCGGGCACGCCGAAGCGCCCGCCGGGGCGGGTGTTTAGGCGGCGAGTTTCCATTCTGGTTCTCGCGTGCCGGGTGGTGGGGCTTCGCGGCAGAACACTAGTCTGCCGAACGGTGATTGCCACGCCAGCCTGCCTTTGACCCTGACCATTCGCCCGTAGAGGAAGGTGGTGG
>CAVFKS010000073.1:0-10639 GCA_963623015.1 Clostridia bacterium | reverse complement strand
CGGCTGGATTGGGCAAACAAGTGGCAAAATATTCCGGTTAAAGCCGGGGCTAGAAGCGCTCCTGGCGGCGCTTGCGGTATTTCTCGTAGAAGTCCGGCTTGGCGTCGCCATAGCGGGAGCGAGAGCGGCGGCGCGTGACGGCCTGGTCGGCAGGGCCGGCAGAGTCGGCAGGGGCTGCGGAGTCGGCCGGGGCGTCGGGGGCATCCTGGCCAGCGGCGTCGGGGGCGGGGGCTGCGGGCGCTGCGGGCGCTGCAGGCGCTGTGGGCTCAGTGGCGGGTTCGGCGGAATCCTCGGTAGTGGACGCGGGCCCCGGGGTGGGCGGGGCGCTGGTGGTCACAGCAGCGGCGGCGAACTCGGCCTCCTCGTCGCGGAGGCGGCGGCGCTCGCGCATCTCGGCGTAGACGAAATAGGCCAGGCCCAGCGGGGCCATGATGCCGAAGGCAATCCACTGGAAGCCATAGGACAGGTGGCTGCCGCGGTCGAGCTGTGGCACCGGGATGGGGTTCAACACGCCGGGGACCTCGGAGGAGGAGACCTGCACGTAGTCCTCGCCAAGTTGGGTGCCGGTCAGCTCAGCCACCTGGTCGGTGTTGATGGAATAGACCTGCTGGTAGCCCTGATCCTCAATCGGAGAGGAGTTGGGGTGGGGGCCCTCGCCGCGCTGCAGCATGCCCTCGATCGTGACCTCGCCGGCCGGGGCCGGGGCAATCTCGGGCACCGCGTTGGCCTCCCCGGCGGGGATCCAGCCGCGGTTGACCAACATGGTCAGCCCCGAGGGGTCGTCGGTGAAAGGCACCAACGACTGGTAGGCCGGCGGGCCATCCTCCACCGGGCGCAGGCGCAGCAGCACCTCCTCGTCGGGCAGGTAGTGCCCGGTGAGGTTCACCCGCGTCCACTCGTGGCCGGGATCGATGACGCCGTGGTCATCGACGGCATCGGCAAGCGGGATGGGGTCGGCCTCATAGGCGGCCGTGATCTGCTTGTTGCGCTCGACGATGCGGTCGTCCTTGCCTAGCTGCCACGGCGCCAAAACGGTGAAGGAGAAGTAAGAAAAAGCCACCACGAGGACGACGAACAACACCCACCGGGGCTTGAGGAAGGACTTAAACACGCCGGTTAGTCTACCCGTGCTGGCGGACCCATTCGAGCAGGCCGGGCAGGGCGGCCTCGATCTCGGCGCGGGTGCGGGCGAAATCCGCGGCCGTGCCGTAATAAGGATCCTCGACGTCCGGGGAGTCAGCGTCCGGGTCAAAGGAACGCATCAGGCGCACGCGTTCTTCCGGGATGCCCTGGCCAAGCAAAGCGGTGCGGTGGCCGGAGTCGAGGGCGATGAAGAGGTCGGCATCGGCATGCTCGGGGCCTAGCTGGGCGGCCCGGTGCGAGGCACCGTCGTGGCCGCCGCGGCGCAGCTCGGCAATCGCGCGCTCGTCCGCGCCCTGGCCCACGTGCCAGCCGCCCATCCCGCAGGAGGAGACCTCCGCGCGGGCCTCTAGTCCGGCGGCTTCGAGGCCATCGCGGACGATGATTTCCGCCATGGGGGAGCGGCAGATATTTCCTGTACAGACAAAAACGATGTGTACTGGCGCCCCAGGGCGCAGTTCCGGACCGGGAAAAGTCATGGCGTCTACCATAGTGGTACTAGCCCGCGCCCCGGGCATTAAGGCAACGATAGAAAGGCACTACATGACTACGGTTGGCGATGTCCGCAAGGTCCTCGAGGAGGCCTACCCGCCGCACCTGGCAGAAAAGTGGGACGCGGTGGGGCTTATCTGCGGCGACCCGCAGGCCCAGGTAAAGAAGGTAGCCTTCGCGCTGGATTGCACGGACGCGGTGGCGCGCCGCGCGGTGGAGACCGGCGCGGACATGCTGGTGGTTCACCACCCGCTGCTGTTGCGCGGGGTGGAGTCAGTGGCGGCCGATACCCCGAAGGGCCGGGTGCTGCACACGCTCATTACCGGCGGGGTCGCGCTCATGGCCGCCCACACCAACGCGGATAAGGCCCGCCCGGGTGTCAACGACGTGCTCGCCGAGCTGGTGGGCATTAACCCCGGCCGCCCGCTGGTGCCGGTGCCGGGGGAGGGCATCGATAAGTGGGGAGTGCACGTGCCTGCCGATGCCGCCGCGGCCCTCAAGGAAGCCATCTTCGCCGCCGGTGCGGGCGCGGTGGGCAACTACCGCGAGTGCTCCTTCGAGTACGCTGGCCGCGGCCAGTTCAAACCGGTGGAGGGGGCCAACCCGGTGGAGGGGGACATCGGCAAGCTCAGTCAGGTAGACGAGCTGCGCGTGGAGTTCGTGGCGCAGGCCAGCCGCCGCGGGGCCATTGAGGCTGCCATCTTCGAAGCCCACCCTTATGAGGTGCCGGCGTTTGAGATTGTGGAGACCGTCGGGCGCCAGGACCTAGAGCAGGCGTGCGGGCTCGGGCGAATTGGTCAACTCCCGGAGCCGATGACGCTGCGGGAGTTTACCCAGCAGGTAGCCGATGCTTTGCCGGAGACGGTGTGGGGCGTGCGCGCGGCCGGCGACCCAGAGCAGATGGTGCACACCGTGGCAGTGTCCTCCGGCTCGGGGGATTCGCTGCTTGATGCCGCCGCCAAGGCGGGCGTGGACGTGTACGTGACCTCGGATTTGCGCCACCACCCGGTGGACGAGCACCTGCGCGCGGGTGGGCCGGCCGTGATTGATACGGCGCACTTTGCCAGCGAATTTCCGTGGACCGGCCAGGCGCGCGATATTGTGGTTGTAGCACTCGGCGTGGACGCCGAGATTATCGATCTGCGCACCGACCCGTGGACCATAAGCGCGCACAAGGAGAACTAAAGAAATGAAGCTGAAACCCGAACTGCAGGAGATCCTGCTGGAGCTGGCCAACCTCCAGCGCAACCAGGGAGTGGAGGGCTCCGGCGAGTCCCAGGAAGACAAGGACCTGGCAGCTGCCAAGCAAAAACTCGAGCGCCTGCGCAAGGCCGCCGGTTCTGCCCAGATGGCCGTCGATGACATGGAGCTAGAAATCCTGCGCATCCAGGCCGACGAGCGCAAGCTTAAGGCCCGCGAGCAGGATGACAAGGCCCAGCTGGGCGCCGAGCTGGATCCGGAAAAGCGCAGGGACTTAGAGCACGACCGCTACGCGGCCAAGTCGCGCCTGACGGATATCTACTCTGAGCTGCAGGAAGCTCACAACGAAATCCATGCGCTGCGCAATAACCGCGACGTCCACGGCGCGCAGGTCTCCGAGGCCGAGCGCGAGGTAGAAAAGCTCACCCGCGCCGCCGAGGCCGCCGCCGAGTCGAAGGAAAACCAGCCGGACCCGCAGGTGCGCATCGACGAGCTGCGCGCCCAGCTGCCGGCTGCGGCCCTGGATGAGTTTGATCAGGTCCTGCACGAAAACGGCGTGGGCGCGGCCAGCTTCCGCGGCCGCGTGTGTGGAGGGTGCTACCTGGAGCTGCCGCCGGCAGCGGTGCTGTCCATCCGTGCGGCGGCGGCCGACGAGCTGCCGGCCTGCCCGGACTGCGGCTCCCTGCTGGTGCGTTAGGAGCGGGATGAAGGTCATCATCTACTGCGACGGCGGCTCCCGCGGCAACCCGGGCGTGGCCGGCTCTGGCACCGTGGTCTACGCCGCGGATGGAAAGACCACGCTGCGCGAGATTGTCTACGTGGTCGGCCGCCAGCACACCAATAACGTGGCCGAGTACCACGGCCTGCTGCGCGGCCTGGAGGCCGCCGCAGACTTAGGCGCTAGCGAGGTGGAGATCCACATGGACTCCAAGCTCGTGGTCGAGCAGATGAACGGCCGCTGGAAGATCAAGCACCCCGACATGCAGAAGCTGGCCGTTATCGCCCGCAAGCTGCTGGCAGGATTCGATTCTTATAGCATCGGCTGGGTTCCGCGCGCGCAGAATAAGGTCGC
This sequence comes from Clostridia bacterium, assembly GCA_963623015.1. Taxonomy (GTDB): domain Bacteria; phylum Actinomycetota; class Actinomycetes; order Mycobacteriales; family Mycobacteriaceae; genus Corynebacterium. The sequence continues at coordinate 6,735 of CAVFKS010000073.1, read as the reverse complement.
CGACGCCTTGTCCAATGACGCCATGGATGCCTGCGCCGCCGGGCACCCGGAGGGCATCGTGGGCGGAGGGCCTGCTGAGCCTGCCGATGCAGCTGAGACGGATGAACCTGCCGATGCCCCCGCACCGGAAGAGTCTGGCGCTGACCCTGACTCGCCGGCGCAGACCACGGCGTCGAACATGGACTGGCTGGGCAGCCGCGCCGGGGTCGTGCGCATGGTGCTGCTGCGCCACGGCGAGACCGAGCGCTCCAAGGCCAAGGCCTATGCGGGGCTAGGCGATGTCGCGCTGACCGACAAGGGCCGCGCCCAGGCTAAGGCGGCGGCGAAGGCTGTGGCCGCCCGCGGGATTGATGCCATCGTGGCCTCGCCGCTGGCGCGCTGCCAGGAGACCGCGCAGGCGCTGGCGGAGGAAATCGGGGCGCCGGTAGTCACCGTCGAGGGCCTGCGCGAGCTGGACTTTGGCGCCTGGGAGGGAAAGACCTTCGCCGAGGCCCACGCCCAGGACCCGCAGCTGCACGAGGAATGGCTTGCCGATACCGCCGTGGCCCCGCCGGGCGGGGAGTCCCTCCAAGCGCTCCACCGCCGGGTGCGGAAGGTGCGCCGAGAGCTCCAAGCAGAGTACGCGGGGCGCACCATTGCGGTGGTCAGCCACGTCAACCCGATCAAGTCCTTCGTGCGCCAGGCGCTCGATTCTGGGCCGCTGACGTTCCAGCACCTCTTCTTGGACTTGGCCTCGATTACCGAGGTGGAGTTCTGGGAAACTGGCTCCCTGGTGCGCGGTGTGAATGATACGGGGCACCTGCGCTAAGCTAAAGGACGCGAATGAGCCGGCCGGATGATCGCGACGCCGCAAACCGCGCCCCGAGTGGGTGCAGGTGGGCGCCGAGGAAAGTCCGGACTCCACAGGGCACGGTGGTTGCTAACGGCAACCCGGGGTGACCCGCGGGATAGTGCAACAGAAAGCAGACCGCCTCTGGCGCTTGGCCCCGTGCCAGCGTGAGGGGTAAGGGTGAAACGGTGCGGTAAGAGCGCACCAGCGCCGTCAGTGATGGCGGCGGCTATGTAAACCCCACCGGGAGCAAGGCATCACGGCCCGCCTGCATGGCGGGCCCGATCAGGTGTAAGTAGGCTGCCCGCCGAAGCCTGAAGGTAGCCGCTCGAGCCAGCTGGCAACGGTTGGCCTAGATGGATGATCATCCTCGACAGAATCCGGCTCATAGGCCGACTCATTCGCCCTAATCTTTATGCTTCACACCCCGCTCCCCGGCGCCGCCCGTTGGGGCAGGGCAGTGGGGCGATACTTTTTTTGGGGGGGCTTAGGCCCGGTCGGCGTGGGCGCCGGGGGCAAGCGGGATGACGATAAGGCCGTCGGCGGCGAGATCGGCGGCGAAGTTGCTGGCCTTAGCCGCCGGGACGTAGGCCACCACGGCCGGGGCTACCCCGGCGGAGGCCGTCCGGGCACAGGTGGCACCGCGCACGGTTGCCAGCTCCACCAGTTCTTTCGAGTTATCGAGCCCCAGGCCGGCCTTGAGCTCACGGGTGGAGGCGGCCAGGGCGCCGAAGAGCTCGGACCCGCGGCGCGAGCGCAGCGCGCTGGCCACGGCCTGGGAGCGCTGGGTCTCGTCCTCGAAGAACTTCATCCACTCGGTGGCCTGCTCCACGGTGGGCTGGCCCTGTGCCCCGTGAACCTCGCGCACGGCGTTGAGCCAGTCGATGACCCGCTGCGGGGCATCGGGCAGCAAGCGCACGTTGTCGGTGCCAAACGCATGGCAGGCATCGGCGATAAACCGCTGGCGTGCACGGATGTGATCGTAGGCGGGCCGGGGGTCGAATTCGCCTGGCACGGCGATGACGAAGGCGGCCATCTCCTTGCCCACGGGGTGCGGGGCCTGGGTGACGGAGTTGTCGGCGTAATCGATGACGGACATGGTCTCCCCGGCGCCGCGCAGCGCCGCGGTGTGGCGGGCGCGCAGCTCCGGTGCCTCAGAAAACAGCGTGACGGCTTGCCCGCAGACCTCGGCCAGCCGGGCGCGCATGGGGGCATCCTTGGCTTCTTCCGGCTCGGAGCCAAGGGCCATGGCCACGGCCACGTCGAGGGCGGCGAGTTCGCCCAGGCCGGCATCGCGGGGGATGTCGGTGACGACGGTGATGTCCATGCCCGTGGTCTCGCGGGAGAGCATCTGGCGGTTGACCATCATCCACACGATGCCGGCGGCGCGGATGCCCGGCCCGCCGGTGGGCGGGTCGGGGACGATTACCTGGCCCTCCTCATCGGAGGTGGGCTGCTGGGCCGCGGCGAGCGTGCCAAGTTCTTCCAGGGTGGTCTCGTACTCGGCCAGGCTGGTGGTGCCGTCGGCGCGGAGCTGCTCGATGCGCACCGCCAGGGTGGGGTCGGTGCGTGGGGAAACTGCCGCCGCGGTACGCAGGTGGGACAAGCCTACGGTGGTAATCCCGCCGTAGTAGTCGGTGTGCTCGCCCATCATCAGCCAGGTTGCCGGGGCAGACGCCACGTTGGTGGGCTGGGTATGAGCTACCTGGGCGTGCAATTCCTGCACGCGCTGGTCAGCGGCAACGTCAGGCTGGGGCCACATCGGCATGGTGTAATCGTGCTCCTTATTCAAGCTTTGAGGCTGCAAAGTAGTCTTTCGTGGGCCGCGTGGCGGCCCGGGCCCGGCTTCCCGGGTGAGGCGCCCTGCGGGGCGCGCGAAGGTAACCCGGACAATTCTACCGGCCGGGTAAGGGGCCGGCGCGGTAGCCTGGAGTCAGTCCGGCCCCGTCCGTGCGGGCTGCAGGTCCTGCGGCCCGGCGGGGCAGCGGTGAAAGAATTATAGAAAGGTGCACGATGAGCGAGACTGAGAAGAACTGGTACTACAACCCGGCGACCGGCGAGGTCACCGAGGGAGTGGAGGCTTCCTGGGACAACCGCATGGGCCCCTACGCCTCCCGAGAGGAGGCCGAGAACGCCATCGCGATTGCCAAGGAACGCACCAAGGCCGCCGACGCCGCCGAAGAAGCCGAGGAGGACTGGGGCAAGCCCGCCTCCTGGGAGAAATAATTCCCTGCTAGACCAGCCCCGGCCTGGTGGCCGGGGCTTAAAACGTGGCCTAGACCAGCTTCTTGCGCAGCGGCTTGAAGGCGGACTTGATGCGGGCAAACGAGTCGCGGTAGTCCTCTAGGGCCTCCAATCCAATGGCGCGCTCGCGCTGGTAGAGCAGGCCGTAGCCGAAGGTGTCCTCCCCGCGCCGGCGCGCGGCGGCGGCCAGCTGGAGCAGGCGCTCGCGCGAGGTCACCGAATCCTGGAAGTCCCCCAGGACGCTTTGCATGTCCTTGCAGGCCTTGTAGAGCGGCTTAGTATCCAGGCGGGTGGCAGAGCCTGCAGCTTCCGCGGCATAGCGCAGGCGCTTGGCCGACTTGCGCATGTCGTGGAAGTACTCCTCCCGCTCGTGGAGGCTCAAAGCCTCGTTATCCCAGTTCTTCACGGCCTTCTTGTGGCGCTTGACCAGCTTGTCGTACGCCATCCCCAGGTGACGGGCCATGACGGCGTCCATTTCCTTGAGCGCCTGTTTGCGGGCCTTTTTGGAATCCGGCGCCGGGGTCGGCTCCGGGGCGGGCTCTGCTGCAGCTGGCTCGGTCTGCTCGGTATTCTCAGGCTGCTCGGCCTGTTCGGACGAAGCGGTGTCCTGGTCCGCGTTAATCTCCGCGGCTGCGGCGTCGGTGGGATCCTTGACCGGCGGATTGAGGAGGAGCTCGTCGAGCATGTCCAACAAGGTCAGGTAACGGTCGGAGTTGAGGGCCCCGATGACGCGGCGGTGGGCGCGGCGGTACTCGCGGCCCATGTCATGGGCGATGTGCTCGCGGGTCTCTTCATCCAGGACCCCGGAATCCTCCGCGGCTAGCAGGGACTTCCAGCGTTCCTCGACCACCTCGGCGTCGCGGGCCAAGCCCAGCATGGCAGCCAAGTCCTTGAGCTCATGCTCGATCTGAGCGATCTCCGGGCCTTCGACAATGCCGTGGAAGGTCTGCAGGTGGCTGCGCAGCTCACGGGTGGCCACGCGCATCTGGTGCACCGAATCCCACTCGTCAGCGCGGACCTTGGGGTCATAGGCCAGCAGCTTGTCACGGTTGGCGCGCAGGGCTGCCACCACGGCCGCAGCCGGCGCACCCTCCTTGACCTGAGACTCCTGCAGGCCGGCGGGGATGGGGGCGCGGTCGGCGGACTCGCCCAGCGCGGTAGCCAGCTTGGACGGGGACGCCGAAGGATAGGCGCCGGCGGCCTTGAGCCTCTGGGAGGCAGAGGCCAGAAGTTCCTCGCCGGCCGGGGTGCCGGCGACGGACTGGGATAGCTCAATTTCCCACTCGCGCCAGCGGGTCTCCCGGCCGGTGGGCAGGAAGGAACGGGCGGTGACGTGGTCGTCGCAGAATTCCAGTACCTCGGCACCCTCGGCGCCGACGTAGGTGACCTCGGTGCGCTGGTTATCTACCTGCGCGATGGGGGACAGCGGGTGAGCGCGGACGATGGAGCGGACCTCCGCAAGCAGCTCGCGCGGAACGGTGTGCTCATCCGGGCTGGCGTCTAGGCCCACGCGGACCTCCTTGCGGCCCACCTTGCCGGGCAGCTTGAGGTGCCAGCCGGCATCGTTGCCGCCGGTGCGCCGCCGCAGCGTGATCTTGGCCCGGGTTAGCCGCAGATCCGCGGTATCAAAGTAGATGGCGGAGAGCTCCTGGTGCTGCTCGGAGCCGACCGCCTCCACGCCTTCGGCGGCCGCCAGGTCGGGGAGGGGCGTTGAAAAATCCACGGCAAACTTTGCCTCGATTTCCAAAAAGCTTTGGGTAGCCATGTGTGCGGAATCCTTCATGCTCAAAAAACTGCGGACAAGTAACTGGACACCGATCCTACCCGTTTGGGCAGGCCAGCTAAGAGGTTTGCGCTCAGGCGGTCAGCGCCCGCTGGGCGGGCGCAAGGCCTGCCCCATCGCCGGAGAGATGGGCCTCGTCAGCCGCCGCCACGCCCGCGAGCACCCCGCCGGTGTGGCGGGCGTTGAGCGACATGGTGGATAGCTTGGGGAAGAGCCGGGCCAAGGCTTCTTCAGTCATGAGCTCGCGCCGGCGCAGCTCCGGCAGGCCGGAAGTGCCCGCGCCGGCGGCCTCGCTGGCACTGCCTGGGCGTCCGGCGGCGGCCGGGAAGGCGGCATCGCCAGCCGGGGGCTGGGAGTTGGCGGCGTCCAGGATTTCACTAATCCGGGAAGCAAATGCCAGCTGGAAGCTGCGGCGGAAGGCGGCGGTCTGGCCGCGCTCGCGTGCCTCGTGGGCCTCGGCGCCATGTTGCATGGCAAAGCTGCACTGGCGCGCCAGGCTGAAGAAGAGATCCTCGACGTGGTCCAAGTCGGCGGCCTGCCCGACGATGGTGGCCAGCCCCTTGGTGTTCATGAGTACCGCTGACACGCCATTGTGCGCGCAGATGGCGCTGAGCAACGAGAACTTGTGCTTGACATAGGGCGCAGTGAGGTGGACGCGGCGGGCGATTACGTCCCCGACCGCAGGGGCTTCGTGATCGCTTAAGCGGTACGCCTGGCGCAGGGCCTGGGCCCGGGCAACTAGGGCCTGGGCTTCTGCCTCAAAGGTCGTGGACTCGGCCTTGGCTAGTAGGGCGGCAATCTTGCGGCGCACACGCGCCTGCAGGCTATCCGGGGCTGGGCGGGCTGCCCCGAGCGCCGGGGTGTCTTTGAGGTAGGGCAACGCGGCAAGCTCCCCAAGCCAGCCGGCCTCCAGCCGGACGTCATAGAAGGGGTCCTTTGGCGGGCCCAGCATGAGCCAGGCATGCCGCAGCGCGGGCTCCTCAACCCGGGAGGGGATGCGCGGGGCGGCCCGGTAAAGCGCGGGGTGGAGCTGAGGGGAGATGATGTGCATCAAATCTGCTGGGGTCCAGCCAAGGGTTGCGACGTCGACGATGGCGTCAATCAGGTTCAGGCGGTGGCTCATGGGAGTCCTTTCACAGTGGTTTGTTGCCAGAGGTTCTTGCCCGCTAAAGGCTTCAAACCCCGGCCTTCGAATGGGTGTGCGACAAGTATGGCATGCGGCCTGGATACCCGCCGGGAAAAATCCCCTGCCAATTACCCCCGCGATCTCTGGGTGAGCTGGGAAAATACCAAACCTGGCGGTGCCAAATAGAGTGTGCACCGCGCGCTAGACCGTAGAGTGGAGGCCATGATGACTAGCCAGCATGAGTATGTCCTGCGCACCGTCGAAGAGCGCGACATCCACTTCATCCGCCTCTGGTTCACCGATATCCTGGGCGCGCTGAAATCCGTGGTGATCTCTCCCTCCGAGCTCGAGTCCGCTTTTGAGGAGGGCGTCGGCTTCGACGGATCCTCCGTGGAAGGCTTTAGCCGCATCTCGGAGTCGGACACCATCGCCCTGCCCGACCCGTCCACCTTCCAGATCCTGCCCTTCGATCAGGATGACCCACAGCTGCAGTCCGCGCGCATGTTCTGCGACATCGTCCAGCCCGACGGCCAGGCCTCCCTGGTGGATCCGCGCCAGATCCTGCGCCGCCAGGTAGCCGAGGCCGCTGCGGATGGCTTCAGCGTCAAGGCCTCCCCGGAGATTGAATTCTTCCTGGTCAAGGAGCTGAAGGAGTCCGGGAAGCTGCACCCGACGGATAACGGCGGCTACTTCGACCAGGCCTCGCAGAACACCGCCCCGCGCTTTCGCTCCTATGCCATGCTGGCGCTGGAG
>CAVFKS010000072.1:0-10648 GCA_963623015.1 Clostridia bacterium | reverse complement strand
CGGCCGGGGTGGCGGACTGGTCGGGGAAGGCCTCCTCGACATCGCGGGCGGCGTCGATGGACTCCGGGGTGTCAATGAACTGATCGGACTGGTCCAGGCCGGTGGAGATCTGGAAGTAGCCCGCCGAGCAGATGCCCAGCACCAGCAAAGACACGGCCGTGACGGTCTTGGGGCGGGCGGCCACACCCGCGCCGATGCGATCCCAGAACTTGTGGTTGGGGGTATCGCCCACCTGGGGCCGCTTGGGCCAAAATACCCAGCGGCCGCAGGCCACCAGCGCGCCCGGCAGGGCGAACATGGCAAAGATCCAGGCCACGACGATGCCCACGATGGACGCGGCGCCCAGACCCTGCGTGGTGGGAACGGAGGAGGCCAACAGGCAGGCCACGCCCAGGATGACGGTGGCAGCCGAAGCGCTCACGGCCTTGAGCGTGGGCTTGAACGCATGCGCCATGGCGGTGAAACGGTCCTCGTAGTTGAGCAGCTCATCGCGGTAGCGAGAGATGAGCAGCAGCGCGTAGTTGGTGCCGGCGCCAAAGACCAGCACGGACAGGATGCCAGTGGTCGACTCATTCCACGCCATCCCGAAGAAGTCGAGGACGTAGGTAAACAGGGTGGCGGCCACGCGGTCAGCCACGCCGATGACCAGCAGCGGGATGATCCACAGCACCGGCGAGCGGTAGGTGACAATGAGCAGGGCCGCCACGATGCCCGCGGTGACTGCCAGGAGCGTGAAGTTTGCGCCCTGGAACACGTTGGCCAGGTCCGCGCGGATGGCGGCCGGGCCGGTGACCTGGACCTTAACGCCCTCGGGGGAGGCCTGGCTCAACTCCTCGCGCAGCTCGATGACCTTGTCGTTGTTTTCGGTCGCAGACGCCGACTCCACGGACAGTGGGATCATGGCGGCGGTGCCATCCTCACTGGGGATGAGCGGGCCATAAGGCTGCGCCAGGGGAGCCAGGGCCTCGAAATCCTGCGGGCCGGCAAGCCCAGTGAAGAGCACGAGAGCGGCCTGGGAATCGCCGTCGCCCAGCTGGCCCTGCAGCTCGGCCACCTTCGTGGATTCGGCCCGGGCGGGCAGGGTGGAGGTCCCCGAGTCGGGTTGTTGTGCGCCCCCGAGCGCCATGATGCCGAGCCCTAAGATTAATAGGGCAAGGGATAGCCATCTAAAGTTTTTCATCACCCCACAGTAGCGGTTTAGCGACGCCGTGTCGATTTATCGACTCGGTGTCGATGCAGGTGCCGGGGCTAAGCCGACGCTTTTAGGCGCGCAGAGACGCGGCCGTGCTCACCAACCAGTCCTGCCAAGGCCCGGCGGTAGCCTCGGCGGCGGCCTGCGCCCAGCGCTGCTGCAGGCGCGAATCCAGCTCGGCCACATACGCGGTAGCGGAGGCGGCGTCCTGTGGCAGCGGGGCATCGGTGGGCTGATAGCCCGGCGCCGGGGACGGCGGGGTCTCCAGCACGCGGGTGAGCTCCTCAATGCGGGGCGCCTGGGCGGTCAACTCGGCGTCGATCGTGGCCTCCAAGGCTCCGTCGGCAAAGGCGCGGGCGAAGTCCAGCGCCCAGGCGTACTCGTACTCCCACTCCAACAGTGCGGCCGCTTGAGCGGCCTCGTCCCTGTCATCGAGGGCGTCGGGGGCAGGGACCACCGGGGCGTGAGCGGCCAAGTCGATGGCCTGGGAGAGAACCAGCGCGCGCGACTCTGCCGGCACTGGCGCGTCGAGCAGATCCGGGGCCGGGTGCTGGGCCAGGCGTTCGCGCGCGGCTCCGCGGTCGACCTCGCAGGAAGCCGGCGATGCCCCGGACTCGTCGGTGCCGCACAGGCGGGCGACCTCCCCGTAGAGGGCGTCGGCGTGCGCCTGCCGGCCCTCGACTTCGGCCTGGGCGGCCAGCTGCACCAACGCCGGGTCCGGCCGCGGGCCGAAGAACTCGGTGACGGTGGCGCATGCGGTCACCGAGGAGGCAAGCAGCGGCGCCGTGAGGGCGACGGCGGCCAGGCGGGCTAAACGGGTGGGGTGCTGACGAAGATTCACGCCTGACACCTTACCGCGCCGTCACCCCCGCGCGGTGCGCGCTGGCTGTTAGGCTTGGCCCATGGCTTTTCCCACCGCAGAAGTAATCTCCCAGCGCATCGCGCCGCTGGCCGCCAGCCACGGGCTCGACGTCGAGCACGTCAAGGCCACCCCGGCCGGCAAGAAATCCCAGGTCATCATTCGCGTCGACGGTGATGCCCGCCCCGGCTCCGAGCTGCTGGAGGTGCTCTCGGGCGAGGTTTCGGAGCTTTTCGATGCCCTCGAGGCCAAAGGCGAGCTCAACTTCGGCGCCGGCTACACCCTGGAGGTCTCCACCCCGGGCGTGGACCTGCCCCTGACTGCCCCGCGTCACTTCCGCCGCAACCGCGGCCGCCTCATCAAGAAGGCAGATAAGGTAGCGCGCCTGGGCGCGCTGGCGGCGGACGTTGATTCTGTGGTGGTAGTCGACACCGTCAAGAAGAACGTGCGCGTGCGCCTGGCGCGATTGGAAGATCTCTTCGGATCGGTGGTAGAAATTGAATTCGCACAGCCTTCGGCCGCGGAGCTGGAAGCGTGCGAGAAGAGTTATGAACAGGCAGCCGAAGAGGCACTCCGAGAGGACTAGAACAAGTGAATATCGACATCGCGGCACTGCGCAACATCCAGACCCAGCACGGGGTATCCGTCTCCGACATGCTGGCTACCATCGCCGGTGCCCTGTTGTTTGCCTACCGTGAGCACCGCGCCTTGAGTGACGACGCCCGCGAGGCCACCGCCGAAGGCCGCACCGCCCGCGTTGACATCAACGCCGATACCGGGCACGTGGCCGTCATCGTCACCGAGTCCGACCCCGAGACGGGGGAAGTCTTGAGCGAGTACGACGACACCCCCGTCAACTTTGGCCGCGTCGGCGCGCACGCCGTGCGCGATGCCATCATCAAGCGCCTGCGCGAGGCCGAGGCCGACCGCACCTTCGACTCCTATAGCGAGATGGCCGGCCGCGTAGTCTCCGGCCTGGTGCAGCGTGACCTCCACGCCAACTCCCGCGGCATCGCCGTGGTGCAGCTGGGCACCGAGCTCGACGCCCAGGACGGCATCATCCTGCCCGCCGAGCAGATCCCGGGTGAAAAGCTCGAGCACGGCGACCGCATCAAGGCCTTCGTGGTGGGCGTTAACAAGAATGGTGCGGCCGTGCAGGTCAACCTCTCGCGCACCCACCCGGAACTCGTCCGTGGGCTATTCGAGCTGGAAATCCCCGAGGTCGAGGAAGGCTCCGTGGAGATCGTGGCGATTGCGCGCGAGGCCGGCCACCGCTCCAAGGTCTCGGTGCGCGGCAACGCCAAGGGGCTCAACGCCAAGGGCGCCTGCATCGGCCCGAAGGGCTCGCGCGTCAACAACATCATGCGCGAGCTGGCCGGAGAGAAGATCGACATCATCGACTACAACGAGGACCCCGCCGTCTACGTGGGCAACGCTCTGGCCCCGTCCAAGGTGGTCAAGGTCGAGATCGTCGACCTCGAGCAGCAGGTGGCCCGCGTGACCGTGCCCGATTATCAGTTGTCTCTGGCCATCGGCAAGGAAGGCCAGAACGCCCGGCTGGCCGCCCGGCTGACTGGCTGGAAGATCGACATCCACTCCGATAGCGAGGAGTAGGCGGGCTTAAGTGTATTTCTCAGTGTCTTTCGCGTAAACTTGGCAACGGCCTATCGGCACCGATGGGCCGATCACTGCGCGCTGGATAAGGAGGACATGCATTCATGACCCCTTATCGGACCTGCGTGGCAACGCGCCGTCGTTGCCCCGACACCCAGCTTCTGCGCGTGGTGATCGACCCCAGTGACGCGCAGCGCGCGCGTCTAATCCCGGATCCGAGGCGCCGGCTACCCGGCAGGGGAGCCTGGATTACCCCGGATCTCGGTGCGATGGAGCTGGCGGAGCGCCGCCGGGCTTTTGCCCGCGCCCTCCGCACGTCCGCCCCGGTGGACACAGGTCAGGTACGTCAGTACCTCATGGATCTGGCCCAGGCCGGTTCCATGAGCAACGTTACAAAAGGAAGACCAGAACACTGATGAGCGCACAACGATGAAGCATCAGCGATGAAAGTCAACAATTTCCCCTGACGGCAGGCCTAGCGTAAAAGCTTGCGGCCTAGCCTTCAGGGACAACCCAGAGGAGACTAGTGGCCGGAAAGCTACGCGTCCACGAGCTGGCAAAGCAGCTCGGGATTACCAGTAAAGAATTGCTCGCATCCCTGAAGGAACAGGGCGAGTTCGTCAAAACCGCATCCTCGACCATCGAACCGCCGGTGGTTAAGAAGATGCGCGCCTTCTATGAAGAAAAGGGCGTAACCCCCAAGGAGGCCGACGCCTCCGCCAAGCCGGCTGCCGGCAAGAAGCCTGCGGCCCCGAAGCCGGGAGCTAGCGCCCCGAAGCCGGGTGCAGGTGCCCCCAAGCCGGGTGCCGGTGCCCCGAAGCCGGGCGCGGCCCAGGCGAAGAAGGACGCCGATTCCCGCTCCGAGTCCGCCAAGCCGGCGGCCCCGAAGCCGGGCCAGGGCGCTGCGGCCCCGAAGCCGTCCCCGCGCACCATGCCTAAGCCGGGCGGTACCCGCCGCGTGGCAAACAACCCGTTCTCCAGCGGTACGGGCGGGCGCCCGGGCCCGCGTCCGGGCGGCACCAAGGGCCAGCGCGGCGCGAAGCCGGGACAGTCCGGCCAGGGCCGCGGCCATGGCCAGGGAGGTGCCGCACGCGGCGCTAAGCCGGGCCAGTCGGGCCAGGGTGGGCGTCGCCCCACCCCGGCGATGATGCCTTCGCACCCCAACCCCGCCTCCATGCCGTCCAAGGCTCCCAGCGCGGGCAACGGCCGTCGTGGCTCCCGTCCGGGCCAGGGTGCCCAGGGCGGTGGCGGTGGCGGCGGCTTCCGTGGTGGCCGTGGTGGCCGTCGCGGCGGTACCGCCGGTGCTTTCGGGCGTCCGGGTGGTGCACCGCGTCGCTCCAAGAAGTCGAAGCGGCAGAAGCGTCACGAGTATGAAGAGCAGCAGAAGCACGAGGTAGGCGGTGTTAAGCTGCCCGACGGCAACGGCAAGACCGTGCGGCTGCGCCGCGGCGCTTCGCTGGCCGACTTCGCCGAGAAGATCGGCGCGGATCCGGCAGCCTTGGTCCAGGCCCTGTTCAACCTGGGCGAGATGGTCACCGCGACCGCCTCGGTGTCCGAGGACACCCTGCAGCTGCTTGGCTCGGAGATTAACTACGACGTCCAGGTCGTCTCCCCGGAGGACGAGGACCGCGAGCTGCTCGAGTCCTTCGACCTGCAGTTCGGCGCCGATGAAGGCGGCGAGGAAGCGCTCGAGCAGCGCCCGCCGGTCGTCTCCGTCATGGGCCACGTCGACCACGGTAAGACCCGCCTGCTCGATAGCATCCGTAAGACCAACGAGGGCGCCGGCGAGGCCGGCGGCATCACGCAGGGCATTGGCGCATACCAGACCACGGTCGACATCGCCGGCACCCCGCGCACGATTACCTTCCTGGATACCCCGGGCCACGAGGCGTTTACCGCCATGCGTGCCCGCGGCGCCAAGTCCACGGACTTGGCCATCCTGGTCGTCGCTGCCGATGACGGCGTCATGCCGCAGACGGTCGAGGCCATCAACCACGCCAAGGCCGCGGATATCCCGGTCGTCGTGGCGGTCAACAAGATCGATAAGCCGGATGCCTCCCCGGACAAGATCCGCGGCCAGCTGACGGAGTACGGCCTGGTGCCGGAGGAGTACGGCGGCGACACCATGTTCGTCGACATCTCCGCCAAGCAGAACCTGCACATCGATGACCTGCTCGAGGCCGTCGTGCTTACTGCCGATGCCGCCCTCGAGCTCACCGCCAACCCGGACATGGACGCCCAGGGTGTCTCCATCGAGGCCCACCTGGACCGCGGCCGCGGCCCGGTGGCTACCGTCATCGTCCAGCGCGGTACCCTGCGCGTCGGCGACTCCATCGTGGTCGGCTCTGCACACGGCCGCGTGCGCCGTATGCTCGACGAGTTCGGCAACGACGTCGAAGAGGCGGGCCCGTCCCGTCCGGTGCAGGTCCAGGGCCTCAACGGGGTCCCGGGCGCCGGCGACAACCTGCTCGTGGTCGAGGACGATCGCGTGGCGCGCCAGATTGCCGCGCAGCGCGATGCCCGGAAGCGTTCCGCGCAGCAGGCCAAGGCCCGCAAGCGCGTCTCCCTGGAGGATCTGGACGCGGTGTTGAAGGAGACTTCGACCCTCAACCTCATCCTCAAGGGCGACAACGCCGGTTCGGTCGAGGCCCTGGAGGACGCCCTCCTGGACATCGAGATCGACGACGAGGTGCAGCTCAACATCATCGACCGCGGCGTGGGCGCGGTGACGGAGACCAACGTCACCCTGGCCGCCGCTTCCGATGCCGTGATCATCGCGTTCAACGTGCGTTCCGAGGGCAAGGCCACCGAGATGGCCAACGCCGAGGGCGTGGACGTGCGTTACTACACGATCATCTACAAGGCCATCGAAGAGGTCGAGGCTGCTCTCAAGGGCATGCTCAAGCCGATCTACGAGGAGCGCGACACCGGTGCTGCCGAGATCCGCGCGCTGTTCAAGTCCTCCGCAGTGGGCACCATTGCCGGCTGCATGGTCACCGAGGGCAAGGTCAAGCGCAACGGCAAGGTCCGCATCGTCCGCGATGGCAACGTCATCACGGCCGACGCCAAGATCGAGTCCCTGCGTCACGAGAAGGACGACGCCAACGAGATCAGCGCCGGCTACGAGTGCGGTATGGTTCTGTCCTACCCGGACATCCAGGTAGGCGATATGATCCAGGCCTACGAAGAGGTCGAGGTGCCGCGCACCTAGTGCCCAACTAGGCCCAGCGCCGCACAAGCCGCCAGCCCGCCCGCCGCCCCGTATTGGGGCCGGGCGGGCTTTGGCATGGTCGGGCGCTGACGTAGAATTGCGGGGATATTGTTTCGCCCCAATCCAGTCATCGACACAATCAGTTGAAGGAGCCCGCATGGTCGACCACGCCCGCGCCGCCCGCCTGGCCAAGCGCATTCAGGAAATCGTTGCCAGCGCCATCGAACGCGAAATCAAGGACCGCCGCCTGGAGCTGGTGACCATCACGGACACCCGAGTCACGGGCGACCTGCATGATGCCACGGTCTTCTACACCGTCCGCGGCAAGGACATCGACTCCGAGCCGGACCTGGATCAGGCGGCTGAGGCCCTCCATCGCGCCCGCGGCCAGCTGCGCAAGCTGGTCGGTGATCAGCTCTCGGTCCGCTACACACCTACGCTGTCTTTCGAGTATGACGCCGTGCCGGAGGCCTCTGCGCATATGGAGGCGTTGCTGGAGCGCGCCCGCCAGCGCGACGCCGAGCTGGCCAAGCTGAAGGAAAACGCTAAGCCGGCAGGTGATGCCAACCCTTATAAGGACCAGGACTAAATGCCTACTCCGCTGGCAGAGTATGAGCGGGTTGCCGATGCCCTGCGCGGCGCCCGGCGCGTGTGCATCCTCACGCACGTGCGCCCCGATGCCGACGCGGTGGGATCGGCCTGCGCGCTAGCCTTCGGGCTCGAGCAGTTGGGCAAGGAGACCCGCGTGGTCATCGGCCAGGACGATAAGCTGGGCCGCAACCTGTTGACCATCCCGGGCGCCGAGCGCATCGAGACGCGGCGGCGTTTGCCTCACGGCTATGACCTCTACGTCACTGTCGACTGCGGTTCTCTGGAGCGTACCGGGGCCGTGGCCGCCGCACTGGCCGGCCGCTCGGACGTGGTGTGCATCGATCACCACGATTCCAACCCGGGTTTTGGCACCATCAACCTGGTGGCCGGGGAGTGCGAGTCCACCACGGTGGTGCTCACCCAGGTCCTGGATCTGCTGGCAGTCCAGCTGGACCGGGAGCTGGCGCACTGCCTTTATGCCGGGTTGGTTACCGATACCGGCTGCTTCCGCTGGGGTAGGCCGGTCATGCATGATTATGCCTCGCGCTTTATGCAGTACGGTCTGGACACCAAGCAGATCGCCGTCGACATCATTGACTCGACTACGGCGGCAGACCTGCAGATGCTCGGCCGGGTTCTCGCCGACCTGCGCACCCATCACGCAGGAGGGCACAATTTGGGCATCCTGGTCGCGTCACTGGAGGCTACCGCCGGGGCGTCCGAGGCCGCCGTGGAGTCCCTCGTGGATTTCGTCTGGGCGCTCCAGGGCACGGACTTAGGCGTGGTCTTTAAGGAGCAAACGCCAGGGGAGTGGGCGGTCTCGCTGCGCTCGTCCAGCATCGACTGCGCCCACCTGGCCACCGGCTTTGGCGGCGGGGGCCATATCCCGGCGGCTGGTTATAGCACCTCGGGCACCCCGCAGGAGGTCATCGACCAGCTCGTGCGCGTAGTCGGGGCCTAGGCCGGGGCGCGGGGAAGCGGTTTTGCAGGAGAGGAAATGCAGGGACACATCAGGCGACCAGAGGTGACCGGGCAGGTCAGCGCCCGCCAGATTTTCGGGCTGGCTCTGCCGGCTCTAGGCGTCCTGGCGGCGATGCCCCTGTATCTGCTGCTGGACACCGCCGTCGTTGGCCGGCTGGGCGCGCAGGCCCTGGCGGCGCTGGGCGCGGCGGCCACCGTGCAGTCCGTGGTCACCACGCAGCTGACCTTCCTGTCCTATGGCACCACCTCGCGGGCGGCACACCTCTATGGCAAGGGCAAGCGCGCCGAGGCCGTCGCCGAAGGGGTCCAGGCCACGTGGGTGGCCGTGGGCGTGGGCACCGCCCTGATGGTGCTCATGTGGATTTTTGCCGGGCCGATTGCGCGGGCGATGACAGGCCAGGCCGACATCGCCGAGCTTTCTGCCAGCTGGCTGCGGATTGCGGCCCTGGCCATCCCCGTCACGCTCATCGAGATGGCCGGCAACGGCTGGATGCGCGGGGTGCAAGACACCCGCAAGCCGCTGCTGTTTACCCTGGCCGGCCTCATCCCCGGCGCCATCGCCGTCCCCATCTTCGTGCACTTTTTCGGGTTGCTCGGCTCGGCGGCGGCCACGGTGCTGGGCATGGGGATCATCGCCGCGCTCTTCCTGCGCGAGTTGTTCAAGGAGAATGATGGCTCCTGGGCCCCGCGCCCGGCCATCATTAAGCAACAGCTGGTGCTCGGCCGCGATCTCATCGTGCGCTCCCTGGCCTTCCAGGTGGCCATGATCTCGGCCACGGCCGTGGTGGGGCGTTTTGGCACGGGCCCGCTGGCCGCGCACCAGATCATGACGCAGCTGTGGAACTTCCTATCCCTGGTCCTCGACTCCCTGGCCATTGCGGCGCAGGCGCTCATCGGGGCTGCCCTGGGCGCGGGCTCGGTGCAAGCGGCCCGCCGCACCGGCGTGCGCATCATGGCCTACTCGCTGGCTTTTGCCGGTGGCCTGGCCGCACTGTTCGCGCTGGGGGCAGGGCTTATCCCGCGCATCTTCACGCGCAGCCCCGATGTGCTCGACGCCCTGGCGGGTCCGTGGTGGATCATGGTGGGCATGGTGCTTGCCGGCGGCGTCCTCTTCGCGCTCGATGGCGTGCTGCTCGGCGCTGGCGATGCCGCCTTCCTGCGCACCCTCACCCTAGCCTCGGTGTTTGTCGGCTACCTGCCGGGGGTGTGGATCTCCTATGCCGCCGGCTGGGGCCTAGCCGGCGTGTGGGGCGGGCTTGCCGCCTTCATTGGTCTGCGCACCGTGGGCGTGGTCTGGCGCTTCCACTCCATGCGGTGGGCCGTGGTGGACGCCCCGCAGCCCAACCCCGCCGGGAAGGATTAACATGGCCACGGTCTGGGCGGTCTCCGACCTACACGCCAGCGCCCGCGACAACGCGTCGCGGCTCGATGAGCTGCGCCCCCAGGACCCAGCCGACTGGCTCATTGTGGCCGGGGACGTGGCCGAGAACATGGACCTGACCTGCCGCGTGCTGGCGTCGCTGGCTGCGCGGTATGCGCGGGTTATCTGGACGCCGGGCAACCATGAGCTTTTTGCCCGCAGCCAGGATCGCTTCCGCGGGCGGGAGCGCTACGCGGAGCTGGTGCGCCGGCTGCGCGCCCTGGGCGTGCTGACCCCGGAGGACCCCTACCCGGTCTTCGATGGGGTGACCATCGTGCCGCTATTTACCCTCTACGACTACAGCTTCCGCGCCCCGGGCCTGACGGTGGAGGAGGCCCTGGCGGCCGCGCGGGAGCGCAACGTGGTGCTCCTCGATGACGTGGCGATTGCCCCCTTCGTTGACATCCGCGCGTGGTGCTGGGACCGCTTGGCCTATTCGGTCCGGCGCCTGTCCCGCCTGGAGGGCCCGACCATCCTGGTCAATCACTGGCCGCTGGATCAGGCGCCCACCCGCGCGCTGCGCTGGCCGGACATTGGGCTGTGGTGCGGCACCCGCCATACCCGCCAGTGGCCGCAGCGCTTTAATGCGCGCGCGGTGGTCTACGGTCACCTGCACCTGCCGGGGGTGACCGAGGTCGACGGCATCCCGCACGTGGAGGTCTCCCTGGGCTATCCGCGCGAGTGGCGGGCCCGTGAGCTGCGCGGCCACCAGCCCGCCTGGCCAGTGCCGGTGCTGGGCGATGCCGCCCCCAGGCCAGGGGAGGAGGCCCCATGATCGAC
>CAVFKS010000071.1:0-10827 GCA_963623015.1 Clostridia bacterium | reverse complement strand
CGATTCGCGGATTACTTGTAAACCAAGCCCCGCACACAAACAAACGGACACTCTCACCCAAAGTTCTTCTACTACAGTTCTTTAACTTTTCCATTCCACCTGATCACCACGAACACCGCTCGTCCTAGTGCTACGGCGACAGACCTGGCTCGCCAGAAGATCCCTCTCCCCGATCTCGCCACTCAACGCCGCATAGCAAGCTACCTGGACTCAGAAACTGCGTCGACCGAAAGAATTATCACCGAGTGCCGGGAGTTGAAGGAGCTGTTGTTGAAGCGCCGGCAGGTGCTTATTACGGATGTTGTTACTGGAAAGGTGGAGGTCTAGAACATGAACAAGTCTTATCCTGAGCTCTCGTTGTCTAACTATCTTGAGCTCAATTACGAGGACGCTGTCGTAGCTTCGCTGGAGCGGCAGGGGTGGTTGCATGACCCGTCCAATGAGGAGTGGGACGTAGCGCGTGCGCTGCATGTGGGCGACGTGCTGGCATGGCTACAGGACCAGTACCCGGACGAGTTTGAGAAGGCGGTTCCGTCTAATCTCGCGGGCATCGACAGGCAGGTAGCGGTCAACAAGCTGCTTGACCGCCTGGTGGAAAAGCTGGATTCAACGCCGAGGATCCGGGCACGGACTAAGAAGGTAGCCGGTGGGCTGCTGGGGACGCTGCGCGATGGCTTTAGTCACTCCCAGCGCGGACGGCAGAAGGCCACCTTCAAGAACATGGTGGCGTTCTACCCCGAGAACCCGCTGTACACGGACGTCACCGAGAAGGCGAAGATGAACCGCCTGCGGGTGCTGCGTCAGGTGCGCTTCGACGTGGAGTCGAACCACACTCTTGATCTGGTGCTCACCGTCAATGGCATTCCGGTGGTCACGGTGGAGCTTAAGACCGACATGACGCAGCAGGTCCAGGACGCTATCAAGCAGTACAAGCATGACCGCGTACCCAACAGGAACCGGCCGTTGCTGATGCCAGGCCGGGCACTGGTTCACTTCGCCGTTTCGAACCAGGAAATCTATATGGCCACTGTGCTGGACGGCCGGAACACGGTTTTCTTGCCATTCAACAAGGGAAACGGCTTCCACAAGGGAAACCCATCCAACCCGAATGGATCCGACACCGCGTACCTCTGGGAGGAAGTCCTAGCACCCGAATTATTCCTGCGAATCCTGCGTGACTACGCGCTATGGGAGCCGGCCCAGAAGGGCAACGCCGGGCGGCTTATCTTCCCGCGCTATCACCAGCTGCGCGCATCGGAGCGCGTGCTGGACGATATGGCCCACAACGGTGTTGGTGGGCGGTACCTGATTCAGCACTCCGCTGGTTCCGGCAAGACCAAGACGATTGCTTGGCTGGCGCATAGGACAAACCGCGTCTGCAACGCTGATGGCACTCCCCTGTTCAACTCCGTCATCGTCGTCACCGACCGCACTGCGCTCGATGACAACATCAAGGAAGGACTCGACCTGCTCCGGGCATCGGAAGGCATGGTGGTGGCCGTGGACAACGAGCTGGGCTCCAAGTCCAAGAAGCTGGAGAAGGCCCTGACCGAGGGCGGCCACATCATCTCGTGCACCATCCAAACCTTCCCGGCACTGGCGCGAATCATGGAGACCAACGCCGCCCTTGCCGGTCGCAAGTATTGCGTCATCATCGACGAGGCCCACTCCTCCCAGCATGGCGAAGCCGCCAAGAAGCTGCGTGAGACCCTGGTGGCTCTTGACCCCGACGTGGGTGACGATGAGGAATTGACCGGCGATGACATCCTCATGGCAGTAGATTCCGCGGTAGCAAATTCCGCCAACATCTCCTTCATTGCGCTCACCGCAACCCCCAAGGGCAAGACGCTGGCGGCCTATGGTGTGCCCGACCCAGACAATCCCGACAAGCACAAGCCTTTCGATGTGTACTCGATGAGCCAGGCCATCGAGGAAGGTTTTATCCTCGACGTGCTCAGCAACTACTCCACCTATGCGATGTTCGCCCGGATCAAGGATGAACTAGGCCGCACCGATGTGGTGGACGAGTCCGCGGCGGTATCGGACATGGTGCGCTTTGTGCGGATGCACCCCACCTCGATTGCGCAGAAGGTGGTAGTCGCCGTCGAGCACTTCCGCCGCAACGTCATGTCCCACTTGGACGGCACGGCGAAGGCAATGGTGGTCGCTGCCGACCGGAAGGCTGCGCTGACGTGGTCGCTGGAGATGAACAAGTACATCGCCAAGCAGGGCTACACCGATATGGAGACCTTGGTGGCATTCTCTGGAAGCCTTGACCTAGGCGATGACGCCGTGACCGAGTATTCGCTCAATGGCGTCAGCGATACGGCGATGCACTTCCGCGAGCACGATGAATGCCGCGTGCTGATTGTGGCCAACAAGTTCCAGACCGGATTTGACGAGCCGCGCCTGTGCGCCATGTACGTCGATAAGAAGCTCTCCGGGGTCATGGCCGTGCAGACGCTGTCCCGCCTCAACCGCACGTTCCCGAAGAAGCCCGCGCCGATGGTGGTGGACTTCATCAATGATCCGCAGGCCATCGTTGATTCCTTCAAGCCGTACTTTAACGAGGCATACATTAACGCCGACATCCCGGCCAATGCCCTCGACGACCTGGCCGAAGAACTCGACGCAGCGGAGTACTACACCGCAGAAGACCTCGAGGCGATCGGCACCGCCTACGCGCAGAATGCTCCTATAGAAAAGATGCAGTCCCTCATCTCGCCAATCCGGAACCTCTGGAACGACGATCTGCGTGAGGCGAAGGCGAATAACGACAAGGAGGCCTACGCGAACGTTAAGGCTTTCCGGGCAAACTGCATCAAGTACACCAACGCCTGGGAGTTCCTCAGCCAGATTGTCGACTACCAAGACCCAATGCTGCACAAGCGGGCCATCGTGTGCGCTCAACTAGCAAAGGACCTCCACCTGGACCGGCAGGTCGACGACGATGACCTCACCACCGGGCTGAAGATTATTGGCGTGGCAGTGGAGCCAAGGGAAACCGATGCTGACCTGAACCTCCCCGGCAGCACCATCGACGGCACCATCCCACTACCGGGCTTTGACGGACAGCCAGTAGGCGAGCATTCGCCGGTCAAGACCGCCTTCGACGAGGCGGTGGAAAAGGTCAACGAAATCCTGGCACGCGCCGGCGTCAGCGCATCGGATGAAGTGACCATCGGCGCCATCCGCGCGTGCTACGGGAGGCTGGTTGAGGACAAGCAGCTCCAAGACATGGCCGGCGAAAATGACCCCCATCAGCTGGCTGCGGCCTCTGCCTTCAAGCAGAAGGGTCTGATGGCAATGCTCGGCGCAGCGAAGGAGTCCAGCGATGTCTTCGACACGCTGTCCGCGGACGCGGAAAACGTGGGCGACGTCCTCCAAGCGCTGGCGGGTCTGCTGGTCGCGGCGTCCCGAGATGCGGAGGTAAAGAAGCAGCTAGACGAATAGCCCACTGGTTGAGAACCTGACTTCGTGCTGCGGATTTACCCAGCGGGCAGCACGGCTGCGGATTCCGGGTCGATGCTCGGCCTACCCCCACGCAACAATTATGGGATCCGAAATTGTTTAACGCTGAACCAATAAAGGTATAATTTTCAAACCATTCTCGCTCTATCAAGGAGAACTTGTGACTCAACCTGGACCCGATTCCACCGACCCTAACGCGACGCCACAGCCGGACAATGCGACGCCGCAGCCGATGAATGAGGCGCCCGAGCAGCCCTACACGGCACCGCAGCAGCCTTATGGTGACTCTGAGCAGCCCTACGCGGCATCGCAGCAACCTTACGGAGCTCCTGAGCACCCGTACGCGGCAGCGCAGCAGCCTTATGGGGCACCTCAGCAGGGCTACCCCCAGGCTCCGTACCCGGGCCAGCCGATGCCCATGTACGGCGCGCAGCCGCAGCAGCCGGAGAAAACCAAGAACGTTCTGGGGATCATCGCCCTCGTCCTGGCCGTCCTCGGCCTCATCTTCTCCTGCATTAAAGGCGCCCTGTTCATCGGCTGGATCCTGCTGCCTATCTCCTTCATCCTGGGCATCGTGTCCTTGTTCTTGAAGAACAAGAAGAAGGGCATGGGCATCGCGGCCATCGTCGTCTCCGTAATCGGCACCATCGTGGCGGCCATTGCATTCATGGCATATGTCGTTGTTGCCGCAGATGATGCGCTCAACGCACCGCCCACCCAGACCGGGCCCGACGGCGAAGTCATCGAAGCCGGTTCCGAGGGCGGCCCGGGGACCACCCGTGAGAACCCGTTGCCGTTGGGCTCCACCGTCGAATCCGATGAGTGGGCCTATACGATCAACAGCGTTGATCTCAACGCGACCGAGGTCATCATGGCCGAAAATCCCTACAACGATGCCCCCGCGGAGGGCCAGCAGTACATCATGGTCAACCTCACTGCGACCTACAAGGGGAATGACCCGGAGGGCGAAATTCCTTTCGGATCGATTGATTTCGTCTCCCCCGATGGAAATACCTTCGAGCCTTATGCAACAACCGCTGTAACCCCAGAGAGTTTCGACGAATTCACGACTCTCTACGAAGGTGCAAGCACCAGCGGCAATATCGCCATCTCCGTGCCTTCGGCAGGCATTGAGCAAGGTGTGCTCGCAGTTTCCCCGGACATGCTCTCCAGCAAGTCCTTCGTGGCGGTGCAGTAGTCCCCTCCCCTGAACACACACTGCGAGGGAATTAGAGACTAATCCCCCACCCGGTTGGCCTTGGGCTAGCCGGGTTTTGTGATTTTAGAATCACCGCCGGGCCTAGCGGCGGCTTTAACGTTTGCTGTCCTGCGTCGAGGAGGCCCGCACAAAGGAAAACGACGCGGCGCCCCTACAGCAGCCGCGTCGTCCCTATTCCCTATCACTCACTCGCGGTTTTGAGGCCGCGTGCCCGCCCCCTAAGCGGGCGTTGTGAGCGGGTCTAATCCTAACACCTCCCTCACCCGATCCCTAGCTCGCAGGGAGTGAAAAAAGCTACGCCGAAATCCGGCCGCGCGGGCCTGCAGTTTTAGAACGCGGCGCGACCAAGATCACAATCAACCCCACACAAGCAAAGGCAGCCAGAACGCCGAGCGCGGACCACAGCACGGAGGAGAACTGGCCATTGCCGGCCGCAGTCAGGGCGGCCGTGCCCCACTGGGCCGGCAGCAAGTTGAGAGCGGCAAGCACGCCACGGGAGATGAGCTCCTCGCCGGCGACTGCCCCCTTCCACAGCCAGGCCACGACGCCAAGCTGCGCAATTCCGGCAAGCGCGGACAGGCCAATGCCCAGCGGGCGGCCGCACACCTGCAGCAGCACGCGCGTGCCGGCAGCCGCGCCGAAGGTAATAAGCAGTGCGGCGAGCGCGCCGATTCCCACCACGGGCCAAGTCGCTGTCGTGGCCAAGGTGCCCAGCCCCACTGCGGCGGCAGCGGAAACAAACACAGACCCGCCGAGCACGAGCCCGAAGCGGCCGGTGCGGCCGGTCGGGCCGGTGGCATCGGAGGCTGCGGCCGCGGCGTCCTGGGAGGCGCGGAAGCGGGCGGCCCAGACCCACCCCAGGGCGGTGCCACCCAGGCCGGCTAGGGCGGCGAGGAGGGCGGCGAGGACGGGGGCCAGGCGGGGGCTGGGGGCATCGGCAGCGTTGGTTGCCGCGGTGGCGCCAGCGGTGGCGGAGCCGGCTGCGCCGGCGGTGGGCATGCCGGGCAGCTCGGCGGCAATGGCGTCGACCTTGTCGGCGTTCTGCTGCGCCATGGACTGCAGCTGGTTCGCGCCCTTGTCTAGATCACCCACGCCCTTGAGGGCCTCGTCCACGCCGCCGTCGAGCTCCTTGAGGCCCGCGTTGAGCTGCCTAGCGCCCTCCGTGACCTGGTAAATGCCATCGTGATAGGCGTAGCCGGACACCGCCAGCTGGTTGGCCACGTCCCGCGAGCCGGACTTGAGCTGCTCCAGCTGGGCGGCCAGGCCCTGATCCAGCTTGAAGTTCTCCGCCTGGGCCTTCAGGTCAGTTAACTGGGAGCGGATCTGCCGGGCCTCGGCGGAGTTATTGCCCGCCAGGTCCTGCAGCGTGCCGTCGATGGCGACGACGATCTGGCCGCGCACGGCGTTGACGCCGACGATGCTATCGACAGCCGTGCCCACCCCGTCGGCCACCTGCGTGGCCCCCGAGCCGAGCTGGCCGGTGCCGGCCTGGAGCTGCACCAGGGCATCGTAGAGCTTCTGTGCGCCCGCGGCGGCCTCCCCGGCGCCGTCCCCCAGCGGCTTGGCGCCCTCGACGAGCTTGCCGGTGCCGTCGACTAGCTGGTCGGTGCCCATCGTCAAAAAGCCGGCCTGGGACTGGGCCTGGCCCGTTGCGCGGCGGGCATCGACAAGTTCTGCGCCACCCGCACCCGCGGCCGGGCGGTCAGCAGCACCCGCACCCCAGGCATCGGCCGGGCGCCAGTCTTGCCAGTACGACAAGGCAGCACCGATAGCCAAGGGGAGCACGAGCAGGAGGGATAGGAAGGCAAAGCCCACGCGGGATTTCATGTCTAAAACCTATCTAGGCCCTGCTTGTTTAGGGCAAAGGCGCGCCGGTCAGGGGCATTGTGCTGATTTCTGGATGAAGGCGCGGGTCGAAAACGACTAAAGCACCGCCGGTGCAGACGGTGCTTAAGATCGGGCGCTAACGACTAGGGACTGGGAAGCCCTTACTTGGACTCGCCGAAGATCTCGCGGACGCGGGCCTCCAGCTGCGGGGAGACGTTGCCCCAGTAGGCGTAGACGCGCTCCTCGGTCTCCGGGGAGACACCAGCCATGGCGCCAGCAATGTTGTGGGCCATGCGCTCGCGCTCCTCGTCGCCGTAGACGTTGTTGTACAGGTCCTGGGCCTGCACGTAGTCGGAGTCCTCCGAGTGCTGCACGTAGGGCGCGCGCACCAGGTCGAGGCCAGCCGGGTCCGGGTTGACGTAGAAGTCAGCGGCCTGGGTGGTCTCCTCGCGGACGTTGACGTCGTCACCGTCGAGGTAGCCGTTGCCCTTGGTGAAACGGTTCGGGGAGTACACGGGCTCTTCCGGGGCGTTGAACAGGAACTGCATCGGCCCCTCATGCTCGTAGGTGTTGACCTTGTTGAGCGGCTGGTTCACGGGCAGCTGGGTGTAGTTCGGCCCGATGCGGTAGCGCTGCGCATCCGCGTAAGCGAAGGCACGAGCCTGCAGCATGCGGTCCGGGGACAGACCCACGCCCGGCACGATGTTGGACGGATCCAGGGCAACCTGCTCAATCTGGGCGAAGAAGTTGCGCGGGTTCTGGTTGAGCACGAAGTAGCCCACGTCCACCAGCGGGTAGTCCTTCTTGGACCAGGTCTTGGTCAGATCGAACGGGTTGAAGCGGTAGTCCGCAGCCTCAGCCACCGGCATGATCTGAACCTTGACGTCCCAGATGGGGAAGTCGCCGTTTTCGATGGCGGTCCACAGGTCGTCGCGGTGGTAGTCAGCGTTCTGGCCGGCGATCTTCTCCGCTTCCTCAGCGGTGAAGTTCTCCACGCCCTGGCGGGACTTGAAGTGGTACTTCACCCAGAAGGCCTCACCCTCGGCGTTTACCCACTGGAAGGTGTGGGAGCCGTAGCCGTTCTGGTGGCGGGTGGTCTTCGGGGTACCGCGGTCACCCATCAGGTAGGTGACCTGGTGGGTGGTCTCCGGGTTGCGGGTCCAGAAGTCCCACTGCATGTCGGCGTCACGCAGGCCGTTGCGGCCCAGGCGCTTCTGGGAGTGGATGAAGTCCGGGAACTTGATGCCGTCGCGCAGGAAAAATACCGGGGTGTTGTTGCCCACGATGTCGTAGTTGCCCTCCTGGGTGTAGAAGCGCAGGGCGAAGCCGTGCACGTCGCGCCAGGTGTCCGGGGAGCCCTTTTCCCCGGCAACGGTGGAGAAACGGCCCATCATCGGGGTGACCTTGCCCGGCTGGAACAGGTCAGCCTTGGTGTACTTGGAAACGTCCTCGGTGATGTGTAGCTCACCGAAGGCACCGTGGCCCTTGGCGTGCGGGTTGCGCTCCGGGACGCGCTCACGGTTGAAGTGGGCGAGCTTCTCAATGAGGTGGATGTCATTGAGAACGACCGGGCCCTGGGCACCGGCGGTGATGGAGGTGTTCTCCGAGGCGACCGGCTTGCCGGTCTGGGAGGTGGTCACACCGTCGGCGTTCGGGCGCTGGCCCTTGTTCAAGATGTCTTCAGTGCTGTAATTCGTCATGGGGTGACTCCTTAGAGGTTCTAGCGATGATGCGTTCTCTTATCAATCGCGGACGTTTCATAGTCTACGTCAAGCAATAGGGTTTGGCAAATGATTTTTGACAATTAATAAGACAAAGCGACCTGGTAGATTCATATCCGTGAAACACCATTCCGAAGCAGACGACGCGCGCGTCACTGAGCTGGCCTTAAAGGCCGGCCGCGGCGACCGCGCGGCGCTGACGGAATTTATCAAGGCCACACAAGATGACGTGTGGCGCCTCCTGGCTCACCTCGGCGGCCCGGAATCGGCCGACGACCTCACGCAGGAGACCTACCTGCGGGTCATGGGGGCGCTCCCCCGCTTCGCGGCTCGCTCCTCCGCGCGCACTTGGCTGCTCTCGCTGGCCCGGCGCGCCTGGGTGGATAACATCCGCCACGACATGGCCCGCCCCCGCAAGTCTGCCACAGAATACGAGGACGCCGCCGCGGCCACCGCCAGCCCCGGCAGCGCCGCCGAGTGGACGGACTGGATCGACGCCCGGGCGCTTATCGATGCCCTGCCCGACGACCGCCGCGAGGCCCTCATCCTCACCCAGGTGCTGGGCTATACCTACGAGGAGGCCGCCAAGATCGCCGGCGTGCGCGTGGGCACCATCCGCTCCCGCGTGGCGCGCGCCCGCCGGGATCTCATCGCTGGGCGTTCTGGCGATGCCGCCCGGCCCTAAAAGCCCGCGGCGGGCGATTGTTATCGATTAGTTATATGGCCAGAATTTATATGTCCCTACAGGAATTACCGGGATCTGTGGGCAGCCCGCGGACGTTAAAAACGCCGTGCGCTGCTGGAATTATCTGCGGCACTGTGGATACTGTGTTTGAAGACACACGCGACTAATCGATCGTCGACCCGGGCCGCAGCCACTCGAGCGCCACGCCCGGCGCGTGTGGGAAAAGGAAGAATCCCCCGCATGTTGAAACGTGCCCTAGGCATCTCCATGGCATTTATCGGCGTCGTCGTCGGCGCCGGCTTTGCCTCCGGCCAGGAAGCCCTGCAGTACTTCGTCTCCTTCGGCAACTGGGGGCTGGCCGGCGTCGCGCTGACCGCCGCCCTGATGATGATCACGGGCGTGGCCACGATGCAGCTGGGATCCTACTTCCAGGCCAGAGAGCACACCGCCGTGTTCAGCCGCATCTCCAGCCCGATTACCTCCCGAATCCTGGACTGGGCCACCATCGCCACCCTGTTTTCCATCGGTTTCGTGATGTTCGCCGGCGGCGGCTCGAATATCACCCAGCAGTTCCCGTCCGTGCCCATCTGGGTCGGCGCCACCGTCATGCTGGTGCTGGTGCTCCTAGTGGGCCTGCTCGACGTGGAGCGCGTGACCACCGTCATCGGCGCGATTACCCCGTTCATCATCGTCTTCATCGTGGCAGCCACGCTCTACACGCTGTTTACCGTGGACGCGGACCTGGTGGAGATGAACCGCTACGCGACCGAGAACCTGGACTCGCCGCTGCCCAACTGGTGGATCTCGGCGCTCAACTACACGGGCCTCAACGTCATGACGGCGACCTCGATGTCGATTGTCATCGGCGGCAGCATGCTAGATAACCGCGCGGTGGGCCTGGGTGCTGCCTTCGGCGGCATCATCTTCATGGTGCTCATCGCCCTGCTGGTCGGCGCCCTCTACGTCGCCGCCCCGACCGTCGCCGGCACGGACATGCCGGTGCTGGAGCTCATCAACACCATCAACCCGGCGCTGGGCTACGTGATGACCTTCGTCATCTACGGCATGGTCTTCAACACCGCCGTGGGCATGTTCTACGCCCTGGGCAAGCGCCTGACCCGCAACAAGCCCAAGGCTTTCTACCCGGTCTACGTGGTCTCCTGCCTCATCGGCTTCGCGCTGTCCTTCGTGGGCTTCCAGTCGCTGGTGGCCGGCGTCTACCCCATCCTGGGCTACCTGGGCATCCTCATGATCGTCGTGATGTCCTTTACCTGGATTAAGAACCGCGGGATCATCACCGACGAGTCCAATCGCCGCATGCGCGCCCGCGTGCTGGTGCAGCGCCGTCTCGACCCGCGCGAGCGCTTCACCAAGAAGAACCAGAAGGAGCTGTCCAAGCTCGCCCGCGCCTCCAACGTGGAGACCACCGAGTTCGTGGCCATCGTGGCAGACGAGATCCACGAGGAGCTCGAAAACGACGACGAGCTCGAGGACTACAACCGCGAAGAGCCAGAGCCCTCGGTGACCTACGTGGTCCACACCAAGCCCGAGGCCGCCGAGGGGGCCGTGGATACCGACCTGGACTTCGGCAAGCCCGATCAGCAGCCAGAGGATGGCTCCTCACCTGCCCCGCGCAGCTAGAGCCGCTATAGCCCGCTCCCACTAATCTGGGCGCATTAGTCCGGGTGCGTTAGTCCGGCCGCATTAATGCAGACGCGCTCCAACTCCCCCCGCTCACCAATTCTGAGCGGGGGTTTCACTTGCCATACGTGGGCGGTTTTAGGCCTCGGCCATGCTCGGCTGGCCGACAATCCACTCCGGTTCTCTCGCGCCTGGCGGCGGGGGCTTGCGGGAAAAGACTACCCGCCCAAACGGCGAGCGCCAGGCCAACCGGCCCCGAATCC
>CAVFKS010000070.1:3901-10966 GCA_963623015.1 Clostridia bacterium | reverse complement strand
GCGCTGTATCCGCCGCGGCCAGCGCCGCGGCCATGATGCGCTCGCCCAGGCCCGTGCCGCGCGCCTGGCGGGCAAGCGCAAAGCGCCCGAACTGCAACACCTCTACCTCTTCGCCGTCGATCGCAACGGTAGCGGGGAAGACCCGCGCCGTGCCCACGATTGCGCCCGCCTCGTCGCGGGCGAGCACGTGCCGGGTGTCGGGGGCGGCGTCGGTGTCGTCGATCTCGGCGTAAGTTTCCTGCTGCTCATGGACGAAGACGTCCACGCGCAGCTTGTAGAGCTGATGGACCTCCATCGGGGTCATCTCAGTGAGGGGGAGCAGCTGCAGGGAGGGGGCGGGAGTGGTCATGGTTGAAGAGCCTACCCGCGCGCCGGGCAGGTGGGTGGGAACCTATAGCTTGACAGTGTGACCAATTCACTAGGCTTCCGAATCAACCTTTTGGGTGATTCATCGGTAGGCTGGTAACGTCACCGCTGCGTAACTAGAGTGACGTGCAGCACAATTTCTCGATGAGAAAGGCCTCTTAAATGACTGAATCCCGCCAGGCCCTCCTAACGGTTGCTGGCCGCTCCTTCGAAGGCCTCGACCTGGATGCTTTTGCCCAGGCTCTTGGCCTCGACGAGGGGACCGTTAACTCGCTGACCACTGTCGCCGACGTCGTCGCCGCCGGCTCCGCCCTCCGCGGCCTCATCCGCGGCACGGGTGATACCCACTTCGACGCCCAGTCGGCCGCCGCACTCGGCATCCCGCTGGTTATCGTGGGCCCGGATCCGGCCCTCGGCCTGGCGGTGCGCCATGCACAGGAGCTGCAGGCCACCGTTGTCGCCGGGGAGACCCTGGAAGGGCTGGCAGATAAGGTCCGCGCCATCGGCAAGCTGGAGCCCGTGATGTCTGCCTCCGTGTTCGAGCACAGCCTCCTGGAGCAGGCCAAGGCCAAGGGCGCGCACATCGTGCTGCCCGAGGGCGAAGACGACCGCATCCTGCTGGCCGCCGGCCAGATCCTGGAGCGCGGCACCGCCCGCCTGACCATCCTGGGCGACCCGGCCTCCATCTCCGAGCGCGCCGCGGAGCTTGGCGTCGATCTCGCCGATGCCACCGTCATCGACCACCTCACCAGCCCGCTGGCCGAGGAATTCGCCGCCGACTTCGCCGAGCTGCGCAAGAAGAAGGGCGTGACCTTAGAGCAGGCGCGCGAGACCATGAAGGACATCTCCTACTTCGCCACCATGATGGTCCACAAGGGCCTGGCCGACGGCATGGTCTCCGGTGCGGCGCACACCACCGCGCACACCATCAAGCCCTCCTTCCAGATCATCAAGACCGCCCCGGGCGCGTCCGTGGTCTCGTCCATCTTCCTGATGGTCATGCGCGGGCGCCTGTGGGCATTCGGCGACTGCGCCGTCAACCCCAACCCCACCGCCGAGCAGCTGGGTGAAATCGCCTCGGTGTCCGCCAAGACCGCCGCCCAGTTCGGCATCGAGCCGCGCGTGGCCATGCTGTCCTACTCCACCGGAACCTCCGGGTCCGGCCCGGACGTGGACAAGGCCGTTGCCGCCGTGGCTGCCGCCCACGAGCTCGACCCCGAGCTCAAGGTCGACGGCCCGCTGCAGTTCGACGCCGCCTGTGACCCGGGTGTGGCCGCCAAGAAGGCCCCCGAGTCCGAGGTCGCCGGCAAGGCCACCGTCTTCGTGTTCCCGGACTTGGAGGCCGGCAACATCGCCTACAAGACCGCGCAGCGCACCGCCGGCGCGCTGGCCGTAGGCCCAATCCTCCAGGGCCTGAACAAGCCCATCAACGACCTGTCGCGCGGTGCTACCGTCCCCGACATCGTCAACACCGTCGCCATCACCGCTATCCAGGCAGGAGCATAAATTGTCCTACGTCCTCGTTCTCAACTCTGGATCTTCTTCCGTTAAGTTCCAGCTGGTAGACCCGGAGGCCTCGGCTAACGATGCCCCGCTGGTCTCCGGCCTCGTGGAGCAGGTCGGCGAGCCCCAGGGCGCCGTCACCGTCAAGACCGGCGGTGAGGCCTACAAGGATGAGCTGGAAATCCCCAGCCACTCCTTCGGCCTGCAGCGCGCCTTCGACATCATGCACGAGCATGGCGTGGGCCCCACCGACGTCGACGTCATCGCCGTCGGCCACCGCGTCGTGCACGGCGGCCGCCTGTTTAGCGAGCCCCAGCTCATCGTGGACCAGATCGAGTCCATGATTGAGGATCTCATCCCGCTGGCCCCGCTGCACAACCCGGCCAACCTGGACGGCATCCGCGTGGCTCGTAAGATGCTGCCGGACATCCCGCACGTGGCGGTGTTCGATACCGCGTTCTTCAACCACATGCCGCCGGCCGCCGCCCTGTACGCCATCAACAACGAGGTCGCCTCCAAGTATGACGTGCGCCGCTACGGCTTCCACGGCACCTCCCACGAGTTCGTCTCCCAGCAGGTGCCGAAGCTGCTCGGCCGTGATCCCGGCCATACCCACCAGATCACGCTCCACCTGGGCAACGGTGCGTCTGCCGCCGCCATCCGCAACGGCCGCCCGATCGACACCTCGATGGGCCTGACCCCACTGGCCGGCCTGGCCATGGGCACCCGTTCCGGCGACATCGACCCGGGCATCATCTTCCACCTGTCGCGCCAGGCGGGCATGAGCATCGACGAGATCGACAACATGCTCAACAAGCAGTCCGGAGTCAAGGGCCTGGCCGGAGTCAACGACTTCCGCGTCCTGCGCGAGCGCATCAACAACGAGGATCAGGACGCCTGGCTGGCGTACAACATCTACATCCACGCCCTGCGCCGCTTCATCGGCGCGTACATGATTGCGCTCGGCCGCGTCGACGCCATCACGTTCACCGCCGGCGTGGGCGAGAACGACACCGAGGTCCGCCAGGACTCCCTGTACAACCTGGACATGTACGGCATCCACTTCGACAAGGAAGCCAACCTGTCGCCCTCGCGTGAGGCCCGCATGATCTCCACCGCGGATTCCCCGGTGAAGGTCTTCGTGGTGCCCACCAACGAAGAGCTGGCCATTGCCCAGAAGGCCAAGGCCATCGGCGACATGGCCCGCGAGGCCGGCCTCTACTAAGGCCCCTTCGCTAGCCCTCTTCGGCCCCAGGCCCGCTGCTTTTGCGGCGGTGCGCCTGGGGCTTTTATCTGCCCCTAAAAGTTTGTCACCGGCCGGACTTGGTTGGCCAGGTCCACCAGGGCGTAGCGGTGCTTGCTAAACGGGGCCTGGCGGGCCAGGGCGCGGAGGGTATCGGCCAGCCCATACTGCAGGCCACGCTGGGTGAACTCGTATTCGAAGAGTTCGTTGGGGCTAGCGGCGGCATCGAGATCGTGGGCCCGCAGGAAGTTCAGGCCCGCCGTCAGCACCGCGACCTTAACCTGCAGGATCCGCGGCTCGTTGGTGGGGATCTCCTCCTGGCGGCGGGCGGCCCGGCGCACGCGCGATTCCGTGAGATCCTGGGTGACCAGCTGCAAAATGGTGGTCAGCCGCGCCATCCGGTGGTGCCGCGAGGCGTTGGGAACGCGGTCCAGCGTGGCCACGGCCAGCTCAATCTGGCGCTCCGTGCGCAGCTGCCGGGCCAGGCCAAACGCCGAGGACACCGTGGTGGGGTTCGTGGCCCACACCAGCGAGTACAGCCGCATGGAATTCAGCCGCAGCAGCGCCGGATCGTCGGTGGTGTGCTCCCAGATGCCGGGCTGGCCGGTGAAGGCCTCGTCCGGCAGGTCTGCCAGGGAGGTGGACTTGCCTCCCGCGCGGCCGGCGAGGGCGCGGGCGACGGGGGCATCGAGAAGCGAAGACTCGTGGTAGCCCAGCTGCTGGAGCATCAGCTCGTCCACGGCGGCCAGGGCCAGCTTCGGCGCGGCCTCTCCGGGCAGGAGGTTGAGCACCATCGAGAAATGCTCCTGCGCGGTGACATAGCGGTCCAGCAGCAGCTCCGTGACCCCGGAATACCAGTAGAAACGCCAGTCGGTGCCCAGGCGCTCCCGTATGGAATCCAGCCAGGCCTTCGCCTGCCCGATATAGCCCAGGTCAATCATGGAGCGCACCACCCCGAAGGGGATCTCCGCGGAGTGTTCATACTCGGGCGTGTCCATGGCCTGCCGCAGGGTCTCCAGGGCCTCCTGCGGCTCCGTGTAGGAAAAGCCCTGCAGCAGCGCCGCGCCCACATCCTCCCGGTTGAGCAGCGGCGATGGCAGCGCGGAGGCCACCTCGGGGGCGGTGATCCGCACGCTTCGCTCGATGCCGTCGATGAGCTGGTCGGTCCTAAACACCAGGTGCTTGGTGCCAAACGTGGAGCGCTGCGGCGAGAACAAGGAATGCTGCGCCGGGTGCTGCACGCCGTCGCGCTGGGCGATGACCTCGCGCAGCACCCCGTAGAGCTGCCCGCGCAGCTCCGCAATCGACTGGAAGCGCTGTTCCGGGTCCTCCTCGGTGGCCCGGCACAGCAGCCGGTAATAAGACAGGTGCTGGCGCAGCAGCGGCTCGACGCTGGGGGAGGGCACGCCCGGCAGGTAGATGTTGTCCTCGCCGCGCGGCAGGTCGATGGTCAGCGCCATGAGCGTGCGCCCGATGGTGTAGATATCGCTGGCCACCGACGGGCCCTGGGTGGAAATCTCCGGCGCCTGGAAGCCCTTGGTGCCGTAGATATAGCCATAGGCCGCCACGCCGGACACGGCGCCGAGATCGATGAGCTTGACCTGGTCCTCGGTGACGATGATGTTGTCGGGCTTCAAGTCGTTGTAGACCACCCCGCGCGAGTGCAGATAGTCCAGGGCGGGCAGGACCTCGAGCAGGTACGCGATGGCGATGTCGATGGGCAACAGCCCGCCCTCGGCGGCGTTGCGGCGCGCGCGCAGGGAGGGCCCGCCCACGTATTCCATGACGATGAACCCGCCGGGCACGCGCTCGTCGTCGACGAAGTTGAAAATCTTCACAATCCCCGGGTGCGTGATATCGGCCAGGAAGGAGCGCTCGGCCTCCGCGGCGGCGGTCTCGTCCTCCGAGCTATGGGCCTGCATGCCCTTCAACACGACGATGCGCCCGTCCACGAAATGGTCGTTGGCCAGGTAAATCCAGCCCATCCCGCCGTGGGCGATGACGCCCAAAATCTCGTACTGGCCGCCCACCAGATCCCCGGGGGACAGCTGCGGCGGCGGGGTCTTCGTGCCGGCGATCTTGTCCTCGACGTCTAGCAGCGCGGCGTGCGGGTCGGTGGGCGGGATAAACGGCAGGCGCACCATCCCGTCGGCGACTTCCCGGCTGGTGCGCGCATGCCCGCGCCGCTGCCGGAAGGTGTCTAAGGCCTTGGCCCGGGAGCTTTGCGATGCCGCACTCCGCCCGGCCTGCTTATCGCGCAGGTTGCCCAGCTCGGCGATGAGCGCGGCGATGTCCGGATCCGTCATGTCCAGCTCGGCCGGCGTCGTCCGGGTTGCGGCGTCGGTGCCGTCTGTGCCTTCCGTGTCGTCCGCAAATGGGTCAAAGGGCACGGCCTCGGTGCCGGTGGCGT
Organism: Clostridia bacterium; assembly: GCA_963623015.1. Lineage (GTDB taxonomy): Bacteria > Actinomycetota > Actinomycetes > Mycobacteriales > Mycobacteriaceae > Corynebacterium. The sequence goes on along the minus strand of CAVFKS010000070.1, from coordinate 5,444 downwards.
CGTCGTCGGCGAAAGGGTCGAAGGGCACAGCCTGGGTCTCGGAGCCGGCATCGCGCGGCGGTTGGGTGGGCATCTATTCCTCCGTTTCCGAATCCGTGTCTCCGGCCGCCTCGTCGCGGAAGGCGGGCGCGGGCAGCTGGGGCATCGTCAGATACGCCCCGAACCACTGGTCAAAGAGGCGCTGCCAGGTGCCGTCGGCGCGCATGCGCAGCAGGGTGTCGTTGACCTGGCGGACCAGCCCGCGGGTGTCGTGGCCTGCGTCGGGCTTGCGCACGGCCACCGCGTAGAGCTCCTCCGACAGCGGGGCGCCGACAATCTCGGTGTAGGGGTCCTGGTCCTGCATGCCAGACAGCAGGGCGTCGTCGGTGACGACGGCATCGACCTGGCCCAGCTGCAGCGCCAGCAGGCAGTCGCCCCACGAGCGCGTGGCCAGAATTCCGGCTCCGGGCGCCTGCGCGCGGATGCGCTCTAGCGAGGTGGTCACCGTCGACGAGCACGCCGTGCGCCCATTCAAATCCTCCACCTCGTCGATGCCGGAGTCCTTGACCACCAGCATGCGCGTGTGGGCTAGGAAATAGGGCAGGGAAAACTCCACCTTCTCCTGGCGCTGCGCCGTCACGGTCATCGAGCGGATGACCATGTCGACGGTGCCCGAATTAAGGGCCTCGATGCGCTCGGCCGAGGTGACGAACCGGAAGTCCACGCGGTCCGGGTCGCCGAAGATGTCGCGGGCGATCTCGCGCGCAAGATCAATCTCAAACCCGCGCAGCTGCCCGGTGGCCATGTCGCGGTAGGACAAGAGGTTATTGCTCTGGTCCACGCCCACGATGAGCCGGCCGCGCTCGACGATGCCCGGCACGCGCTCGGCCGGGGTGGCATCGTCGGGCCGGTACGTGGCTACCACGCGCTCGGTCTCCACCGGGTCGGCCGGGTTGGAGCCCGGCGGCTGGTACTCCGCGCCCGCCGGCAGCAGGAACCCGGGGGCCTCGCCGGTGGGGCGGGCGGCCGCCGCGGCGTCCGCGCCCGGGTCCGGGTTTTCCACCGGCCGAGCGCACGCGGAAATACCCAGGGCCAGGACGAGGCCAGGTACCAGGGCCGCTGGCTGAGCCCAGCGCCGGGCGCCCATTAGAGGTACTCCTGCAGACGGGGGCGGATGCCGGCCCACACCGCGATGATGGAGCCGATGGTCAACAGGCCCACGGCGCCGCCGAGCGCCCGGTTGGCGTTGAGGCTGTCGTGGATATAGCTGCGCATGGCCTCGCGCGTGGAGCCGATGAGGGCGTCGAGGGACTCGTTGAGCTGGTTGAAAGACTCCTGCGAGGAGCCCGGGCGGGCGGCGGTGGCCTGCTCGACGGCGGCATCGTAGCGCCCGGCGCTCAAGTCCTCGAGGACCGCCGCGTGCGCGACCTGCCACTGACCGATGGCCTCGCGCGCCCGGGTGGTGTCCGCGGCCCCGGCGCCGTCATCCGGATCGGCGGCCGCATAGGCATCCAGCGCCGCGTCGACCGCGCCGGCCATGGACGCGAAATCCGCCGCCGCCGAC
>CAVFKS010000070.1:0-3891 GCA_963623015.1 Clostridia bacterium | reverse complement strand
TGGCGCGTGATGAGCACCAGCGTCTCCGAGGTGCGGGCCTGCTGGGCGGAAATCTGCGCGTCGGTCAAACCCTCCCAGGGCACCGCGGCGGCATCGAAGCGCTGGGCGCCGGCCGCCCAGGTCAGCCAGTTGGCCGTGACCACCCACGCCAGCGCCACCGTCAGCAGCCCCGTGGCAGTCAAAAAGCCCCGGTTAAAACGCCGGCGCGTGAGCCGCCACAGCCACCACTGCGCGGCCAACAGCAAGGCGATGGCCGCCACAAAACCCGAGATCGGCACCCACTGCGGCGTGGTCAGCTCCCGCTGCTGGCGCGCCAGCTTATCGCTGGTGAGCTGGAATAACTCGCCCGCCGCCGGCAGGATCTCCTCGCGCATGAGCGCCGAAGCATTCGTCATATACGTCGCCGCCACCGCGTTATCAGCCCTCCGGTTGGTGCGCGCGGCCTCCACCAGCGCCGTATACACCGGCAGGGAGCGCTGCACCTGGGTAATCAGCTCGCGGATCCGGGCATCGGCAGCGTCGGTGCCAAAGACCGCCTGCGTGGCCGAAATCGCCGCCTGGTCCACGGCCTCGTTATAGCGGGTGCGCGCGGCCTGCGGCTCCACGCCCGCCTGCACAAAGCCCGTCGATGCCACCGTGTCCGCCAGCGACAAGTTCGTATACAGGTTGTGCGCGGCGTTATTCATCGGCTCCGTCGAGGCCAGCAGCACCTCCAGGCGGGCGTGGCGCTGGTCGGAAAACGTGGCCATCGACATGCCGGCGGCCACAATCGCTGCGGTGAGCAACACCATCATCGCCGTGAGCTTGCCCGGCGTGGTGCCCAGGAAGCTAAAGGAGCGGCGGACAAAGCGCGCCGGGCCGGAGATCCAGGCAAAGGCGCGGTGCGTGGCCCGATCGAATACGGGCTCCGCAGGCTCGGTAACCTCATCGAGCCAGTGATCGGACACCCGAGGATCGGACACCGCGGCATCAGTCATTTTTTAAGGATAGCCCCGCCTAGCCCGCCGATGCCACCTTTTGGCCCACTTGGCTACGATGGGGCGCATGGTAGAGCGCGGAGCACAGCAGGGATCACAACAGTCTGGAAACGGGTGGGTGGCAGGACCTGCCGGCCGGCGCGTGTGGGGCCGCTTCGGCGCCGCGGGCCTATTCCTGCTGGCCCCCGATGCCGCAGGCGCGCCCTGCGTGCTGGCCCAGCACCGCGCCACCTGGACCGACCAGGGTAACACCTGGGGCATCCCCGGCGGCGCCCGCGACGGCGACGAGACCGCAGCCGAGGCCGCGCTGCGGGAGACGTGGGAGGAGTGCGGCATCGCCAGCGCGGACGTGGAGGTGCTGGGAGAGACGGTTACGGCGGGGCCTTTCCCGGAGTCGGGCTGGACGTATACGACGGTGCTCGCCCGCGCCGGGAAACTGCTGGACTGCGTGGCCAACGAGGAATCCGCCGAGCTGCGCTGGGTGCCGCTGTCCGGGCTGGGGGAGCTAGAGCTGCTGCCGGCCTTCCGGGCGGCGCTGCCCCAGATTCAGCAGGTGCTGGAGGGCTTATCGCGGTAGTCTGGTCCGCATGATTGAAGTTCACGGGCTGACTAAAGACTATAAGTCGGTGCGCGCGGTCGATGATCTCACCTTCCGGGTGGAACCAGGCGCCGTCACCGGCTTCCTCGGGCCCAACGGGGCCGGGAAATCCACCACTATGCGCATGATTCTGGGGCTGGATACCCCCACCTCCGGCACCGCCACCATCGGCGGCAAGGCGTATGCGCAGCTGCGCAACCCCCTGCGGGAGGTCGGTGCGCTGCTCGACGCCAAGGCCGTCCACCCCAACCGCACCGCGGCCAACCACCTGAAGTGGCTGGCGCAGTCCAATGGCCTGCCCGCCTCGCGCGTGGACGAGGTCCTAGGGCTAGTGGGGCTTTCCGATGTCGCCGGCAAGAAGGCCGGCGGCTTTTCCCTGGGCATGGGCCAGCGCCTCGGCCTGGCGGGCGCGCTATTGGGGGACCCGCACACGCTCATCCTGGACGAGCCCGTCAACGGCCTGGACCCGGAGGGCATCCACTGGGTGCGCACCCTGGTCAAGGCCCTGGCGGCGGAGGGGCGCACCGTGTTGATCTCCTCTCACCTGCTCAGCGAGATGGCGCTGACGGCCGACCACCTGGTGGTCATCGGCCGCGGGCGGCTGGTGGCCAACGAGTCCACGCAGTCGTTCATCAAGGCCCACTCCGGCGGGGCCGTGGTGGTCCGCGCCGACGAGATTGACCTCCTAGAGGCGGGCCTGCGGGCCGAGGGCTTTGAGCTGGACCGCGGCGTGGACGCGGAGGGCCGGCCCCGCCTGCTGGTGCGCGGCCAGGACATCGCGACCGTGGGCAAGATGGCGTTCTCCCTGGGCGTGGCCGTGACCGAGCTGGCCGAACAGCGCGCCTCCCTGGAGGAGGCCTTCATGGATCTCACCGGAGATACCGTCCAATACCGAGGAGGAAGCGATGCTGCTTAACACTTTCCGCGCCGAATTCACCAAGCTGCGCACCACCCGCTCCTTCTGGTGGACCTCCGGGCTCTTCCTGCTGGTGGCCTGGGGCTGGGCCATCCTGCTGGCGGCGGCTGCCCCCGCCGACATGGGCGCGGTGGCGGTCGTTAACACCGCGCTGGTGCCCATGGGCATGCAGGTCATCGGCTTTGCCATCCTCATGATCCAGGCGATCATGGTGGTGACCACCGAGTACCGCTACGGGCTGCAGATGCCGGGCTTTTTGGCGAACCCCAACCGCCTGCAGGTCGCGGGCGCCAAGTTCGTGCTCTACGCCGTGGTGGCCGCCGTGCTCACCTTCCTGGGCGTGGTGGGGGCGTTCCTGCTTGCCGATGCCCTGGCCCCCGAGCTCGCCGCCGAGGCCTTCGATCCCTTCGGCACCGACGAAGGCCAGCGGATCCTGTGGGTCTTCCCGCTGGCCGCCGCCCTGGTGGTGCTCTTCGCCCAGGGCTTGGGCTGGCTTCTGCGGCAGACCGCCGGCGCGGTGGCGGTGGCGCTGATCTTCTTCCTGGGCCTCGACAACCTCATTGGGTTCATCCCGAAGGTGGGCGATAAGCTCACGCACTTTTCTCCGTTTAGCGCGCTGCGAAACTGGATGTTTAATGAGGCCCCGGGCAATGCCCCGTGGGGCGATAGCGTGGGCGCCTACGGGCTGGTCTTCCTGGCGTGGGGGCTAGTGCTCTGGCTGGTCGGCCTGGTGATCTTGCGCAGCCGCGACGCTTAAGGTCGCACCTTTGCGCGGGTTATCCACAGGCCCGCGGAGGGCCGTTGCCTAATTCATTGGGCATCGCGGGGGGTTATCCACAGGGGCCGAGCTTGGGCCTCGACGTCGGGGAGGCCGGGCCCGTAGGGTCAGCGGCATGAACGCAGTCGAGTCTTATGCCGCAGCCCAGCGCGCTGGCATCGAGGTTATCCGGGACGCCGGGGCCTTCGATGCCGCCGGCCTGGTTGCGCTGGGGCTCAGCCCCGCGGAGGCCGCGGAATTACTCGAGCTGCATGCCGCCTACTTCGGGCGCGTGTCGAACAGCGCCAAGCAGCGCGCCGCACGCCTGATGGGGCACACGCTGCACACCATCAGGCGCATCGAGCACTGGGCCAAGCAGGCCGAGCGCGCCCACAACAAGCACCGGGCGTGGGACCTGCGTAAGCGTCTAGCCGGCGCGAAGGCCGCCACGATAGACCGTATCGCGCGCAAACAGCTGCGGCAGTGGCGCCAGCCCACCGACCCAGAGTGCGGCGTGACCCGCAAGCTGCACGGCAACGACAAAGCCTCGCTGCGGATCGTGGGATCGCACAAGGATATCCAGGACATGTTTGCCACGGTTCGCGATGCCGACGATCGCGTGGCCGAGTTCGTGGATCAGTAC
>CAVFKS010000069.1:0-11158 GCA_963623015.1 Clostridia bacterium | reverse complement strand
GTCTACAGGGACGAGCTGGCCCGGGCGCGCCAGCCCGGTCACCCAGGCACCGCCGGCCACGAGCGATTCCTTATTGGCCAGGGCGAGGGTCTCCCCCAGCTCGAGCACTGCGATGGTGGCGGCCAGCCCCATGGACCCGACCAGCCCGTTGAGGACGGTGTCGGCGGGGACCTCACGAACGAGGCGTTCCGCGGAGTTGGGCCCGTCGATGACCGCGCCACCGAGCTCGCGACTGACCTGCTCGGCCGCCTCCGGGCGGGCCACGGCGACGCGGTTAGCCGAAAGTTTGAGGCCGCGGGCCTGCTGGGCGATGAGCTGCGGGTCGGACCCGCCGGCGGCAATGCCCACTACCTCGAATTTTTCGGGATTAGCGGCGATAACCTCCAGCGCTTGGGTGCCAATGGAGCCGGTGGAACCGAGGATGAGGATCTTCTTCTTACTCACCCGGCCCAGTCTAGCCCACCGCGTAGGTCGGGCATGGGGGTATTCAATCGCTATGGCGGCGGCGATGTTCTAAGATGGTGGGGAGAAAAATGGCATTTCGTGCCGGGGCCTGCTAGTGCGGGCCCGCCACGTACACGCGAAGGAGAGCAAGTGTCTTCCCACCAGGCGACCCACAAGGTCTACAACGGCGTTTCCACCGACGAGGTCCCGTCCGCAGAGTATGGCTGGTCCAAGCTGGGCCGCGCAGCCATCCAGACTTCCGGCTGGTTCTCCGTGTTCGTGCTGTTGATGTACAACTTCGGCAACCACCGCGGCCACGTGGAGACCATCTGGCTCATCCTGCTCGCCGTCGTCATTGCCCTGGGCCTGCTCATCCACCTGTTCTCCCCGAAGCTGACCCAGGTGCGCACCATCACCGCCCGCAACGGCATGCCGGGCCACCAGGAGCCGGACTGGATCTACGACCAGAAGACCGTCTCCAACGTCTACGCCGACCTGACCGATGACGAGCTCCGCGCCCTCAACATCGAGCCCTCCCGCGTCGCTCACCTGCGCTCCGTCGCTCCGGCTGGCAAGCACGCCCTCGGCTAGCGCTTCCGCGGCTCCCAAACGTTAAGACCGGCACCTGATGGTGCCGGTCTTTTTCTGTTTTCTCTCCCCCGGTGCCGGGGCCCTGTTGCTACGAGCACCGCGCGGGAGTCACGCGCGGCATCGCCAGCTTATAGGGTTATTGGGCGTCCTCGCGCTCGTCGGCGGCCAGCTGGCCACAGGCGGCGGCAATCTCGTCGCCCTTGGTATCGCGCACGGTGCACGGCACGCCCTGGGCCTGGACGCGGCGGACGAACTCGTCCTGGCGCGCCTTAGGGGCGGCGTCCCACTCGGAGCCCGGCGTGGGGTTGAGGGGGATGACGTTGACGTGGACCTTCGAGCCGAGCGCCCGGTGGAGCTTCTGCCCCAACATATCCGCGCGGAAGTCCTGATCGTTCTTGTCGCGAATCAGTGCGTACTCGATGGAGACGCGGCGCCCGGACTTGTCGGCATAGTAGCGGGCGGCATCGAGGACTTCGGCCACCGGCCAGCGGTTGTTGACGGGCACCAGGGAGTCACGCAGCTCATCGTCGGGCGTGTGCAGGGACACCGCCAGCGTGCAGGCCAGGTCCTCGTCCGCGAACTTGCGGATGGCCGGCGCCAGGCCCACCGTGGAGACGGTGACGTTGCGCTGGGACAGGCCAAAGCCCTCGCCCTCCGGGTCGGTAATCTGGCGCACCGCGTGGATGACGCGCTTGTAGTTGGCCAGGGGCTCGCCCATCCCCATGAACACCACGTTGCTCAGGCGCCCGCCCTCCTCGGCCATCTGCTTGGCGGCCAGGCGGAACTGCTCCACGATCTCCGCCGTGGACAGGTTGCGATCCAACCCGCCCTGGCCCGTGGCGCAGAACGGGCAGGCCATGCCGCAGCCGGCCTGCGAAGAAATACACAGCGTCGCACGCCCCGGGTAGCGCATGAGCACCGACTCCAGCAGCGTGCCATCGTGCAGGCGCCACAGGGACTTGGTGGTCTGGCCATCGTCGGTGGAGGTGGTGCGAATGGGCTCCATCAGCGTCGGGAATAAGGCCTCCCGGATGGGCTCGCGCTGGGCGGCCGGCAGGTCCGTCATGTCCGCGACATCGGCGCTGTGATGCACGTAGTAGTGCTTGGCCAACTGCTTGGCGCGGAACTTCGGGATGCCCAGCTCCGCCAGCTTAGCGATGCGCTCGTCCGGCGTGAAGTCCGCGAAATGCTTCGGCGGCAGCCCGCGGCGCGGGGAGGAAAAGTTGAGTGCGATTTTTTCAGCCATGGTGATGCCATTTTTGCACGTCGAAGCCCAGATTGGCTAATTTAGCGCGGCCCCACTGCCAGGGCGGGTGCAGCGGCATACTAAATTAGGAAACTATGACTCAACCTAACCAAGAGCCCGTACAGTTCCCCGCCTCCGATGACCTCGCTGGCGCCCAGCCCGCTGCCCCGGAGATCTCCGAGGATCAGCGCCAGGCTCTCGAGGCTTATGAAAACGACCAGAAGAAGGTCAAGGGTTCTTTGGCAGCTAGCACCTGGGTAGCCCTCATCGTGGGCTTCTTGCTGCTCATCCTGCTCATTGTGTTCATCATGCAGAACCAACAGTCCGTGGAGTTGAACTTCTTTACCTGGACCGGGCAGTTCCCCGCCGGCATCGCTTTCCTCATCTTCGCCATCGCCGGCGCGCTGATCATGGCGCTCGTGGGCGGCTGGCGCATGTTCGAGCTGCGCCGCCAGGTCAAAAAGGCCCAGCGTTAACTTAGGCTAAAGGCCAAACCCGGTGGCCAGGAAGGACATCGCCACCCAGGTGACCATGGCCGCCGGCAGCATGCCGTCGAGGCGGTCCATCAGGCCGCCGTGGCCCGGCAGAATATTCGACATGTCCTTGATGCCCAGTTCGCGCTTGAACTGGGACTCCACCAGGTCACCCAGCGTCGCGCACAGCGCCAGGGCAATGCCCATGACGATGCCCACCCACCACTCGTGGTGCAGGAGGAATTTCACGGTCAAGGCGCCGGTGACCGCCGCGAAGACAATCGAGCCGGCGAAACCCTCCCAGGACTTCTTGGGGCTCACGGCCGGGGCCATCGGGTGCGATCCGAAGAGCACGCCGGCGATGTAGCCGCCGGTATCTGAGGCCACCACGCACAACATGAAGGTGATGATGGAGGCCGCGCCCGAGGCAAACGGGGTCTGGGCGTGCGAGAGCATCGCCGCAAAGGCACCGAAGAGCGGGATCCAGGTCAGAACGAAGATGCCAACGGACATGTCCCGCAGGTAGTTCAGCGGCGGGCGATGCCGCCCGTTGTGGAATAGCCGCCCAAACATCAGGACCAAGACCACGATGACGTAGACGGACACCAAACCCGGGGCTCCCAGCGGCCACGAGGCCCACAACATGACCTGCCCCAAGATGATGAGGAGCGTGCGGGGAACGTAATAAGACTTCTCCCGCAATCGGGTGATGACCTCCCACATGGCCACGCCAATGGCACCGGCGACCACGAGGTACCACGCGAGCGGGCCGGCCCACACCGCGAAGATAACCAGGGCGCCTAGGCCCACCCCGACGCCGATGGCTGAGCGCAGATCGCGGCCCGGCCCGTTTTTGGGCTGGGGCAGGCGGCGCGCGGGGTGCGGCGCAGGTTCGGTCATCGGGGACGGTCCTTTCTGGTAGAAAAAGCCCGGCGGGCAGGGGGCTGGACGGAAATAACCTTAAAGTGCCGCCGGAACGGTAAGTTTCGACGGCACTCGGATGTCTGTCCCAGCAAGGAGCCGGGATTCCAGGCGGCAGATTTGCCTAGACCTCCATGAGCTCAGCTTCCTTGGCGGCGACGAGCTTGTCAATCTGATCGATGTAGGAGGCGGTGATCTTTTCCATCTCCTTCTCGGCGGCGGTGACCTCGTCCTCGCCGGCATCGCCGTCCTTCTGCAGCTTCTTCAGCGACTCCATGGCCTTGCGGCGCAGGTTACGCACGGCAATCTTGCCGTCCTCGCCCTTGCCCTTGGCCATCTTGACCATGTCGCGGCGGCGCTCCTCAGTCAGCTGCGGGATGGTCACGCGCAGAACCTGGCCGTCGTTGGTGGGGTTGACGCCGAGGTCGGAGTTGCGGATGGCGTTTTCGATCTCGTGAATCATGGACTGCTCATAAGGCTTGATCAGCAGCATGCGCGGTTCCGGCACGGAGATGGTGGCCATCTGGGTGATCGGGGTCGGCGCACCGTAGTACTCGGCGACCAGGCCGTTGAACATGGCCGGGTTGGCGCGGCCGGTACGGATGGTTACCAGCTGCTCGCGGGTGTGCTCCACCGAGGCGGTCATGTGCTCTTCGGCTTCAAGCTGAATCTCGTCGATCATGAGGTCAAAAGTCCTTCTACTGTTGTTAATACTGGATTAAAACCTAGCAGGTATTAGGCACCAATGGGCCTTGAACTGCCGGTTGTTAAGTGCTGGCGAGCCCTTAGGATTGCACCAGGGTGCCGATCTGCTCGCCGCGCACGGCGCGGGCAATGTTGCCCTCCTCCAGCAGGTTGAAGACCAGGATCGGCATGTTGTTGTCCATGCACAGGCTAAAGGCGGTGGCATCGGCAACCTTGAGGCCCTTCTCGATGACCTCGCGCGGGCTAATCTCGCTGTAGAGCTCCGCGTCCGGGTTGGTGCGCGGGTCATCGGAGTAGACGCCCTCGACGGCCTTGGCCAGGAAGAGGACCTCGGCGCCGATTTCCAGCGCGCGCTGGGCGGCGGTGGTGTCCGTGGAGAAGTACGGCATGCCCATGCCGGCGCCGAAGATGACCACGCGGCCCTTCTCCAGGTGGCGGGCGGCGCGCAGCGGCAGGTAGGGCTCAGCAATCTGCGCCATGTTGATGGCGGTTTGCACACGGCAGTCGATGCCCTGCTGCTGCAGGAAGTCCTGCAGGGCCAGGCAGTTCATGACTGTGCCCAGCATGCCCATGTAGTCAGAGCGGGCGCGGTCCATACCGCGCTGGGACAGCTCGGCTCCGCGGAAGAAGTTGCCGCCTCCGATGACCACGGCCACCTCCGTGCCGCTGCGGGCGATTTCTGCAATCTGGCGCGCGACGTTTTCCACCACGTCCGGATCGATGCCGACCTGGCCGCCGCCAAACATCTCCCCGCCCAGCTTGAGCATGACGCGCTTGTAGCCGCTTCGCTTCGAGTTCTCAGTCACCTTCTGCAATCTCCTTCGTGAAAGCTTTGTGCCGCGTATAAAATTCCCATCTAGCCTACCGCTTTTGCGCGCGGTCTGAAAACGCCAAAAGCCACGCGGGAAGACCCGTGTGGCGAAGGCGTTCATCGGCAGCTTCGGCTTAAAAAGACCAAGCCGAGGCTGCTTTAGAAGAAACTAGGCGCCCAGCTCGAAGCGCTTGAAGGCCAGGACCTTGGTGCCGGCCTCGTCCAGCAGCTGCTGGACGGTCTTCTTGGAGTCAGACAGTGCAGCCTGCTCGCCCAGGACGATGCCCTTGTAGAAGCCGTTCATGCGGCCTTCCACGATCTTCGGGATAGCCTTTTCCGGCTTGCCCTCTTCGCGGGTGGTGGCCTCAGCGATTTCCTTCTCCTTGGCAACGACGTCGGCGGGGACCTCGTCGCGGGTCAGGTACTCGGCCTTCATGGCAGCGATCTGCAGAGCGGCGGCGTGCGCACCCTCAGCGGAGCCCTCGTAGGAAACGAGAACGCCCACTGCCGGCGGCAGGTCGGCGGAGCGCTGGTGCAGGTACACGGCGATGTTGTCACCCTCGAGGGTGGCAGCGCGGCCCAGCTGCAGCTTCTCACCGGTCTTGGCGGACTCTTCGGTGACGATCTCGCTGACGGGCTTGCCGTCGATCTCGAGAGCGGCGAGCTCCTCGGTGGAGTTGACCTTGGCGGCGCCAGCGGCTTCAGCGATCTTGTTCGCGAAGTCGATGAAGGCCTGGTTCTTGGCCACGAAGTCGGTCTCGCAGTTGACCTCGACCATGGTGTTGCCGGAGACCGCGATGAGGCCCTCGGTGGCTTCGCGCTCAGCGCGCTTGGAGACGTTCTTAGCGCCCTTGATGCGCAGGATCTCAACAGCCTTGTCGTAGTCGCCGCCGGACTCTTCCAGAGCCTTCTTGCAATCGAGCATGCCGGAGCCGGTAGCTTCGCGCAGTGCCTTGACGTCTGCAGCAGTGTAGTTCGCCATAGTTGGGGCGATCCTCCTTGAATTCAAACAGTGTTCGTGGAAATAGCGTACTCGACGCGGCGGGTTTGCGCCGCGCCGCGGGGGCACTTCTCCCCCGCCGCCAAAAGTTTTTAGTCCTGCGGTGGAAGCAGTAGACAATATGCCCCCGCCGCCACGTCAGTGGCCAACGGGGGCATACGAAAGTCAGTCCTACTCAGCGGATTCGGACTTGGACTCGGCGGAAGCCGGGTCGGAGGCAGCGGCGGCCTCGGCGGCGTCGCGCTGTTCCTTCTGCGCGGAGTCACCGGCAGCTTCCTTGGCGGCGGCGAGCTGGCGCTCCTCGCGAGCCTTCTTGCCCTCTTCCACTGCGGTGGCAATGATGTTGGACAGCAGCTTGGTGGAGCGGATGGCGTCGTCGTTGCCCGGGATCGGGAAGTCGACCTCGTCCGGATCGCAGTTGGTGTCGAGGACAGCCACGATCGGGATGTTGAGCTTGCGGGCTTCCTTGACCGCAATGTGCTCCTTCGGGGTGTCCACGATCCACAGTGCGGACGGAGCCTTGGTCATGTCGGCGATGCCGCCCAGGACGCGCTCGAGCTTCACGCGCTCGCGGGTGAGCATGAGAACTTCCTTCTTGGTGCGGCCCTTGTAGCCGTCCTCGGCGGCGTCCATGGCCTGGAGTTCCTTCATGCGCTTCAGACGCTTGGAAACGGTCTGGAAGTTGGTGAGCATGCCGCCCAGCCAGCGGTGGTTCACGTAGGGCATGCCCACGCGCTCTGCAGCTTCCGCGACGGCCTCCTGGGCCTGCTTCTTGGTGCCGACGAAGAGGACGGTGCCGCCGTGGGCAACGGTCTCCTTGACGAACTCGAAGGCCTCATCGATGTAGGTCAGCGTCTGCTGCAGGTCGATGATGTAGATGCCGTTACGGTCGGTGAAGATGAAGCGCTTCATCTTCGGGTTCCAACGACGGGTCTGGTGACCGAAGTGGACACCAGCGTCGAGGAGCTCGCGCATGGTTACAACTGCCATGATTCGCTCGCTTTCTATGCTTTAGAGTTTTAGGTTTTCTTACACGTTGTGTGGGCTTTTATCCCGCACCCTGGCTGCGAAGCTAGCCGCCAACACCCACGGTATAGACCCAGGGACCAAAGTCGGCAGCATTCTAGATTCGCCGCGCGTAGTCAATGCGCCGTAAAGACACATTGCTAGCCAGCAACTTTATAGGGATCCGCGCGGTTTTCCAAACCGACGCTCGAAGTTATCCACAGCCTTCGCCGCGCCCGTAACGGGTGTGACTCAAGGCCCCTTATGAGGCCAGGCGCCGCGATTTATCCACAGGGCGGGCTGTTCCCCCTAGCGAAGTCGCGCCGCTTGCTTTAAAAGTGAAGGCATGAACTTTACTTTCACCACCTCAGCCATATCCTCCCCGCGCGCACTTTCCCGGCGGGCCGCAATAATTTTCGCCACCGGCTTGATGGCGCTGAGCCTGCCCGCGGCTGCGCAGTCTCCTCCACCGCCTGGCCCCCACTTCACCCCGCCGGGACATGCGACCTCCCAGCGCGGGTACGTCGACCCGGCCTCCGGCGAGCCGGTGCCCCGCCAGGTGTTGCGCGCCTTCGACAAGCCGGAGCGCAACTGGCATGCCGGGCACCGCGGCGTAGACCTGGATCTCCCCGTCGGCGGACTGGTGCGCGCTGCGGGCGCGGGTCAGGTGGCCTTTGCCGGCCAGGTGGCTGGGCGGCCCTCGGTGTCCATCGACCACCCGGACGGTCTGCGCACCACCTATACCCCGGTCTTCGCCCGCGTTCAGGCTGGCGATGCCGTCACCCCCGGCCAGGTCATCGGCACGCTCGCGCCCAGCTTCGACGGCTACCCGGGCCTGCACTGGGGCGCGCTGCAGGGCAAGGACGACTACCTCAACCCCTTAGAGCTTCTCGATGCCCCACTCATCCGACTCCAGCCCGTCACCATCGCCGGCGCCTAGGCGCGCGGGTGAGCTTGCTCGTAGACGCTCTTGAGGCGGTCTGCCGTGACATGCGTGTAGACCTGGGTGGTCTGCAGCGAGGAATGGCCTAGCACTTCCTGGACCACGCGGAGATCCGCGCCGCCTTCGAGCAGGTGCGTGGCGGCGGTATGCCGCAGGCCGTGCGGGGTCAGGCCCCTCGCCCCGGTGACGGCGTCAGCCTTTTCTACGATGCGGCGCACCTCGCGGGGGTTGATCCGCCCGCCGCGCGAACCTAAAAAGAGCGCTGCCGGCGCCGGCGCGTCGGCTTTCAGGAACCCGGGGCGGGCGGCGAGCCAGGCGCGGAGGGCATCGGCAGCCGTGGCGCCGAAGGGCACGACGCGCTGCTTATTGCCCTTGCCGGTCACGCGCGCGGTGGCGCGATCCAGGTCTACATCGCCCACGTCAAGACCGGACAGCTCGGCCACGCGCATGCCGGTGGCATAGAGCAGCTCCAAAATGGCGCTGTCGCGGGCAAAGTGGGGCTCATCCGGGGAGACGGCGTTGCCCATCAGCTCGCCGGCCTCTTTTTTGCCAAGGACGGCCGGCAGGTGGCGGCCGACCTTCGGGGTGCGCAGGCGCGCGGCCACGTCCGTGTCGAGGTGCCCGCGCTGGACCGCCCAGCGCGAGAAGGCGCGCACGGAGGCGGTCCGCCGGGCGATGGTCGCCCGGGACTTGGCCTCGGAGACGGCCTGGCCCAGCCAGGCGCGCAGGGCCGCCAAGTCAAAGTGGGCAAAGTCCGGGACGCTGCGTGCAAGATCACGCAGGTCGGCGCGGTAGCCGCGCACCGTGGCCGGCGAGCGGCCCAACACCAGTTGTTGGTGTTCGGCGAAGTCTTCGATTGCTTCCCACATCTGGCCCTGGCTCATAGGCTGCCAGTCTAACCCCGCCCCGGGCCGGGGCGGGGCAAGCGCAGGCCTTAGGCCTCGGCCACCCGGCGCCACAGGGCGCCGCTGCGGGCGACGTGCCCCTGCTTTTCCAGAGCCACCAGGATGTGGATGACCAGCGCGAGGCGCAGGCCGGCCTCCTGGGCGATGTCGCGGGCGCTGGCGGCATCGGCAGCCGGCATGGAGCCAAAGACGCGCAGCTCGTTTCGCGACATTCGCTGGGTGGCCGAGGGGGCAAAATCCAGCTCCATTTGGCCGGCGGCGTCGACCCGGCCGACGGCATCGACGAGCTCACGGACCTCGTCGGCGCTGGCGACCAGCTGGGCCCGGCCCTGCTGGATGCGCTGGTGGCAGCCCACGGAGCCGGCGGAAGTGATGGGACCGGGCACCGCCATGGCCACCCGGCCGAGCGCCTCAGCCCAGTTGAGGGTGTTGAGCGCGCCGGAGCGGAACGCGGCCTCGACGCAGACCACCCCCTGGGACAGCGCGGCGGTAAGCCGGTTGCGGGTCAGGAAGCGGTGGCGCTGCGGCGTCGTGCCCGGCGCGTACTCGGAAACGACGGCCCCTTGGGCGGCGATGGCATCGAAAAGCCCCGCGTTGCGCGCCGGATAGTTCACGTCGATGCCGCAGGCGGCAACCGCTATCGTCTTCCCTGCCGACTCCAGTGCGGCGGCGTGGGCGGCGGTATCAATCCCCAGCGCCCCGCCGGAGACCACCACCCACTGGTGCGCCGTGAGCCCACGGACCAGCTGCCCGGTGGCCTCGTGGCCATAACGCGACTGGGCGCGCGTGCCCACAATCGCCACGGCTTGGCCTGCAAGTCCTCGCCGCGCACCCACAGGCACAGCGGCGGTGCGGCCTCCGAGTCGAAGCTGGCCGGCGCCTGCCCCAGGCCCGCTTGATAGAACCCGAAGGCGCTATCGAAGGCCGCGGTCGGCCAGCCCGGGTCCTGCGGGGTCAGCAGCCGGGCGCCTACTGCCTCAGCGGCCGCGATGTCCTCATCCTGGCGCAGCCAGTCGCGGCGGGCAGCGGTCTCATCGCGCACCCGCCCCAGCCAGTCGGCGCGGTGGAAGACCCCGTGGGCTACCCGTTCCGGGCCGAGCTCAGCCACCAGGGCAGACAGCGCACGGGAGGGCCCGTCGGCGACGCGGTTGAGATAGACCCACGCGTGCAGCGGCGTATCGAGCTTGAGGGTCATGACAGCAGCCTTTCCACCGCGGCGGTCCCCCGCAGGTCGAGCGCCCGGGCGACTTCGTCGACGCCGGGTTGGGCCACCCCGGCCAGGTCGGCCAGCGTCCAGGCCAGCCGCAGGCTTCTGTCCACCCCGCGCTGGCTCACCTCGCCCTGGGCCAGGTAGGCGCCGAGTAATTCCATGGCCTCCTCCTGCGCCGGGAAGCGCCGCCGCAGCACCGGCGAGGGCACCGCCGAATTGGTCGTCGCCTCCAGTCCGGCGGCCTGCCACCGGTCCAGCGCGCGCTCGCGGGCCAGGCGCACGCGCTCGGCGATGACCGCGGAGGTCTCCTCCTGCCCCGGGTGAAGCCGCGCGGAATTGCCGCTTAGCTCGATGGTCATGTCCAGGCGGTCGCGCAGCGGGCCGGAGAGATTGCTCAAGTAGGAGGCCCGCTCCCCGGCCCGGCAGCGGCACTTCGCCGGCTCCTCGGCCCCGCACCGGCAGGGGTTGGCGGCCAGCACCAGCTGGAAGCGCGCCGGGTAGACGACCTCCCGGCGCGATCGCACCAGGCGCACCTGCCCCTCCTCCAGCGGGGCGCGCAGACCGTCCAGGGCCGCGGCGGTAATCTCGCTGGCCTCGTCGAGGAATAGCACCCCGTGGTGGGCCAGGCTCACCGCGCCCGGCCGCGGGGTACCCGAGCCTCCGCCCAGCAGCGACGCCCGCGTGATGGAAGAATGCGGCGCGACGAACGGGGCGCGCTCGATGACCTTGCCCGGCGCCCCGGCCAGCGAGTGGATGGCGGTGGCTTCGATTGCCTCCGCGGTCGACAGCGGCGGCAGGATTCCCGGCAGGCGGGCGGCGATCATGGACTTTCCGGCGCCCGGCGGGCCCAGCATCAGCAGGTGGTGGCCCCCGGCGGCGGCGACCTCCGCGGCCGCCTTGGCAT
>CAVFKS010000068.1:0-11196 GCA_963623015.1 Clostridia bacterium | reverse complement strand
CCAGCTCGAGGCCCGCTACGACCTGCCTATCCGCATGTGGGCCTACCCCTACCTCACCTGGTTTGCCCTGGCGCTCTTCGCGGCCATTGCCGTGCTCATGCTCACCGATGCCGGCGCCCGAGTCCAGCTCTTCTCCGCCGCCGCGATGTTTGCCATCCTGACCATCGCCGGCATCGTCAACGCCCGCATGCGCGGCATCTCGCCGACTGCCCGTCTGCCGCTGCCGGACACCACCGCCTAGCGCGACCTAAAACGGCACATCCCGCCTCCCCCAGGCTGTAAACCTGGCCGGAAGGCGGGAATTTTCTTAAGGACTTGGGCCTAGGCCGGCTCGGTTTCGTGGACGACGACCGTCTCCTTCGGCGTGGCGCGGAAAGTCCACAGCTTATTGAAGATGAAGTTGATCGGCATGGCCACCACGATGGAGATGGCATTGGCCCAGTAATACATCGTGCGCAGGCCCGTGGAGTCATCGAAGAACTCCGGCGAAAGCTGCAGCGGCGAGGTCGGGTTCATCAACAGGTACTGCACCGCCAGGGAGACCAGGTAGGCGCCAATCCCGGTGATGACGAACGGGAAGAAGCCGCGCAGCCAGGAGACCTTGGACACCGACTTAAACGTCCACATGCGGTTGAGCTGATAGTTCCAGGTATTGGCCACCAGGAAGGCGATGGTGGAAAAAATCATGAACCAACGCACGTGGAACTGGGTGCCCAGCAGGTTGAAGACGGCATCGTGCGGCGTGGCGTCAAACCAGGCCAGCCCGCACTTGGCGGCCACCACGGAGGTGGCGATATTGACCAGGGTGCCCGAGCCGCCAACCAGCCCGAATTTGATGAACTGGCCCAGATTTGAAGCAAAGCGAGCAACGCTTAGATCCGCCATGAACCAGCCCTTCTAGGAAAAATACAAAACTCTTAACAATTTTAGTCCCTCCCTGGGCCTAAACAGAAAACCGTTTAGCGCCCAAACGCCCGGCGGGCACCGGTGAGGGGATCGATGAACTCGCAGGCGATGTGAGCCAGCTGCAGCGGAGTGGAAAAGTCGTAGAGGTCCAATCCCCGGTCTTGCGGGTAGGTGTCATCGCCGGCGATTGGGTGCCCCAGGTGGTTGAGCACCACGCGGATCTGGTGCGTGTGCCCCGTTTGCGGCCACACGTCCACGTGTCTGCCCCGGGCGCGCACCCGCGTTTCGGTCTGCGTGCCGGCCGGGTCGACCGCCACCTGACGCACCCCAGGCACCCGGCGCATGCCCAGCTTGACGATGCCCTCAAATTCAAAGGGTTCATCCACTTCCGCCCGGTAGTGCTTGGTGACCGCGCGGTCCTGGAAGAGGCGCTGATACGCCCCGCGCGTGGCGGGGTTGCGCGAGCACAGCACCAGCCCGGCAGTCAACCGGTCTAGCCGATGCAGCGGGACGATGTCTTCTTCACCGTACTCGACGCGCAGGCGGGTCTGGAGGGTCTCGCGGATGATGCGCCCGTTGCTGGTGGTGGGCAGGAAGTGTGGCTTGTCCACCACGATGAGGTCGGCGTCCTCGAAGACCACGCGGTGGCGGAAAGGGATGGGCGGCTCGGGTGGGATGTCCGGGTGATACCACGCCGGGGTGGGCCCGGTCAGGCGCGCGCCCGGGGCGAGGAGCTGGCCGGGGGTAAACGGGGAGTCGCCCGCGCGGGCGGCCCAGTACTGGCCGGTAGTGGGCACGCGGCCGCGCAGGACCTTCTTGCGGGGGCTTATCCCCTCCCGTGCGGGCGGGCGCCCATCGGGGCGAGTGGGCATCTAGGCCGCGGCCAGGCGCTCGCAGGCGGCGGCGATGCGCTCGTCGGTGCCGTTGAGGCCGATGCGCACGAACTGGGAAGGCCCGGGGGCGTAGAAGTCCCCCGGGGCGACCAGAAGCCCCAAGGACGCCAGCCACTCGACGGTGGCGCGGCAGTCCTCGCCGCGGGTGGCCCACAGGTAGAGGCCGGCCTCGGAGTGCTGGATGTCAAAGCCCGCGCCGTGGAGGGCGCGCAGCAGCTGGGCGCGCCGGCGGGCGTAGCGCAGCTTCTGCATCTCGACCGTGGCGTCGTCTTCGAGGGCGGCGACCATGGCGGCCTGGATGGGCCCCGGCACGGTCAACCCGACCTGCTTGCGGGCCTGGGTTAGCTCAGCGATGAGATTTTCGTCCCCGGCGACCATCCCGGCCCGGTAGGAGGCCAAGTTAGCCGACTTCGACAGCGAGTGCAGCGACAGCAAACGGGTGACGTCGCCGCCGCAGACGCGCGGGTCTAGCACCGAGACGGGCTCGGCTTCCCAGCCCAAGGGCAGGTAGCACTCGTCGGAGACCACGATGGCCCCGTTTGCCCTAGCCCAGTCGACCACCGCGCGCAGGTGCTCGACTCCCAGGACCTCCCCGGTGGGGTTCGAGGGCGTGTTGAGAAAAACCAGGGCGGCGGAGCCAAACTCCGCCGGGTCATCGGCCCGCCGCGGCACAGCGCCGGCGGTGAGGGCGGCCACCTCATAGGTGGGGTACGCGACCTTCGGGATGATGACTTCGGCGCCGCGCAGGCCGAGGAAGAGCGGCAGGAAGGCAATCGCCTCCTTGAGCCCTACCACGGGCAGCACGCGGGCGGCGGCCTGCTCCGGGCCGCCGAGGTCGATGCCGTGGCGCCGCGCCAGTGCGCCGGCGATGGCCGCGCGCAGGTCGGCGGTGCCCTCCGTGGCCGGGTAGCCGGGCTCGCCCGCCGCCGCGCTCAGCGCGAGCTGCACCCCCGGGGCGACCGGATCGACCGGGTTGCCCACGGACAGATCGACGATGCCGTCCGGGTGAGCCGTGGCCATAGCCCGGGCTTGCGCCAGGCTATCCCACGGAAAATCCGGCAGCGAGTTAGCGAGCGGGGTGCGGGCCATGCGTGCTCCTTGGTGGCGGAATGAGACCTAGTCCAGGCCGTGTTCTTGTCGGTATTCCAGGTTCTGCTCCGGCAGGGCGGCGATCAGCGGATGATCGAAGTCCTGCGGGCCCAGGGCCGCAGCGCCGCCGGGCGAGCCTAGATCGTCGAAGAAGGCGGCGTTGGCGTCGTTGTAGTCCAGCCACTCGTCCGGGACGTCATCCTCGTAGAAGATGGCCTCGGTCGGGCACGCCGGCTCGCAGGCGCCGCAGTCCACGCATTCGTCGGGGTGGATGTAGAGCATGCGCTTGCCTTCATAGATGCAATCGACCGGGCACTCTTCCACACAGGCACGGTCCATCACATCGACGCAGGGCTGCGCGATGGTATAAGTCATGGGGTCACTTCCGTATCAATTGGCAGTTGAACTTGTATAAGTATCTCACTTCATCGGAGCAAAGGCCTAACTCCGCCCGCCACGCCGGCAAATAGCAAGAGCACAGAGCGAATGTTATTCCCCAGCGGCTGGATGCTTCCCAGATCTCCGACTATCAGGAACGCGAAATATCCGAGTACCCACACGATGAGGGGTAGCAGGGCCACCCAGAGTTTAGGCGACCACAGCCGGGCCGTACGCACCAGGACCCCGTTGAAGAAAAACGCGATGACAATCGTCAGCGGGAAGGCCACGGAGGTCTCCCCCACCGAAATCCGCGCGCCCAGGTAGACCACCTCGAGCAGCAGTGAGAACACCGCGCCCAGGCTCAGCCATACCAGGCCCAAGGTCCGCTCGCCGCGCGCAAAATCCTCGCGCAGCACCCGCCCGCCCAAGCTACTCACCGGCCACCAGCCCGTCGAAGAGGCAGCTAGCCCCCTCCGCGCGGGCGCCTGCCTGGAAGTGCTCGGCACGCAGCAGCGGCATCACGTGTAGGTTGGAGAGCGCATAGGCTCCCGGGGCCAGCTCCGGGCTGGCGATGCCGGCCTGCGCGGCATGCGGGTTCGTGGCGGTCACCGTCCCGTCAGCGACCCAGATCTGGGTCGGATGGCAGGCCATGGCCGCGCGCTTGGCGGCCCAGGCGGCATCGTCGAGCGGGTAGACCACGTCAGCGCCGGCGTTGGTGAAATTGTCCAGGTAATCCTCCGGCGGCAGGGTCCAGCCCTTAGGCGGGGTGATGCCTTCCAGGGCCTCGCGGTGCGCGGCGCGTTCGAAGATGGCCCACCACACGCGCGCGCCGTGGTCCGCGGCGGCGGCCATGGTGGCCTGGTGGACGGCGATGTGGTCGGGGTGGCCGTAGCCGCCGTCGGGCCCGTAGGTCAACACCACGTGGGGACGCAGCTGCACAAACCGTGCGCTTAACAGCTCAGCGGCCTCATCGACCCGGTTGACCAGGGCGCGCGGGTGCGACTGGGCCTCGAGCATGTCCGCCATGCCGGAGTCACGGAAGCTACCCGCGGCGCCGAGGAACTCGGCGTGGATGCCCAGGGCCTGGGCAGCATCGGCAAGCTCACGGGCGCGCAGGCCGCCGAGCAGACCCGCCGGGATGAGGCCCTGGTAGGTCTCGCCAATGACCTCGCCTAAATCCCCCAGGGTGGCCGTAATCAGGGTCACGTCGGCGCCGCGGCGGGCCAGGGAGGCGAGTGTGCCGCCGGTAAACAGGGCTTCGTCGTCCGGGTGCGCGTGGACGGCGACGACGCGGAAACTTTTGAGATCGCGCATTTATTCCAACTCCCAATCCGGGGCGGTGGCAATGCCGGCGCCCCACGAAGATATGTCTGGACCGGGCCCCACGATACCCCGGCCCAGCGCGTGGACCCGGGTCTCGTCCAGGATCGGTAGGTAATAGTGCTCGCTGACGTTCAACTCGCGCACCAGCTCCAGGGCTGCGGCGGGTTCCAGCTCGCCGGAGAGGATCCGCGCGCGGGTCTCGGCCGCGCCCGCCGGGCAGGCCCCCGACAGGCTGCCGGCCCAGGCCACGGAGGCGCCGTCGGCCTCCGCGCTGCCCGGGGCTGACGATGCCGCGCCATCTTCGGTTGGCGCAGGCGTCACTGGGGCTGGCGTAGTGGCGGTCGTGGCGCCCGGATCCGCGGCGCACAGGAAGAGGTTCGACATCGCAAAGGCATCGACGTCCAAGTCCTCCCAAGCCAGAACGGCATCGACCGCGCCGGTCGGCAGCAGCTGGCCAGCAATCAGGGACATGCGCTCGGCCACGACCTCGGCGGAGATCCCGCGGGCGCGCAGCTGATCGGCAATAACCCCCGCGGCCGCCGAGGCGGTCTCGTCCGTGGGATCCACGCCCAGGCGCACCGGGCGGCCCAGGCCGGCCAGCGCCGCCGTGGACCCTTCAGGGTTGCCGGTGCCGCCGTAGGGCACGGAGAGGTCGGCAGTGCGGCCGGTGGCAAGCCGCGCGACCTGGGCGGTGTCGACCAGGGCGGAGAGCTCGGCGCGGGCGGCATCGTCAGCCACAGCCAGGTGCAGGCGCAGCTGGCGGGGCGCGGCGGCAGTGCCCGCCTCGACGCCGGGCAGGAGCGACAGGGCCTCGCGCAGGGTCTGGCGCGGGGTGATGTCCGCGAAGGAAATCTGGCCCGAGCGCAGCATATTGACCGCCTGGTCCTGGGAGCGCACCGCCCGCAGGTTCACCACGTCCAGGTTGGCGGGGTTAGTACCCCAGTAGCGGTCGTTGCGGTTGAGCTTTATCACCCCGCGGGCGCGATCGACCGAGGCGACCTGGTAGCGCCCGGCGGCCGCCGGGATGTCATCGGCAAGCGCGGTGGCAAAGTCCACGCCTTCGAGGAGGTGCGAGGGCACCAGGTGATGGAAGAGCCCGCGCCAGTTGGCGACCGGGGTGGCAAAGTCCACGGTGACCACCCGCCCGCCGCCGGAGGTATTGACTGCCTGGATGGCGCGGTAGCCGGCCGGGTCTTTAACACCTGCGGTGGAAGCCATGGCGCGCCAGAGGTAGTCGAAGTCGGCGCCGGAGATGGGGGTGCCATCGGACCACTGGGCCGCAGAAGACAGCTCGTAGCGCACGCGCTGGGCAATGCCGGCGGGCGGCGGGACCTCAGCGGCCGAGTCGAGGAGGTTGGCATCCATCTCCTCGCCCACAAAGGTCGAGGGCAGCACCAGGTCCGCGATATCTTCTACCAGCTGGGAGTTATCGGCGATGAGGTGCGGGTTGAGTCCGGCGTTGAGGGGGTCTACGCCCACGCTCGCCGCGGTGCGGTTGGCGGCGTCGATGGCGGGAGTGGTCGTGGGCGTGGCGGACGTGGTGCCGGTCAGGCGCGCGGCCTCGGCCTCGTCCACGACGGGCGGCGGGCCGGGATTGGCCACGCAGCCGGAAACTAGGGCCAGCAAGGACCCGGCCACCGCCGCGGCGATGACCGGGAAATGCGCTGCCGGCCGGGGGTGCATTACTTGTTGAGGGCCTTAGCGCGCGAGGCGGCGCGCTTACGGTCGGTGGCGGACAGCTCCAGCTTGCGCACGCGCAGCACGTTCGGGGCCACCTCGACGCACTCGTCGGTGCCACAGAACTCCAGGGCCTCATCCAAGGACAGGGTGCGGGCCTTGGCCAGGGTGACCGTGGCGTCCGCGGTAGCCGAGCGCATGTTGGTCAGCTTCTTTTCCTTGGTGATGTTGATGTCCATGTCCTCGTCGCGGTTGTTCGCGCCGACGACCATGCCCTCGTAGGCCTCCATGCCGGGCTCAACGAAGAAGTCGCCGCGGTCAGCCAGCTGCTGCAGGGCATAAGCGGTGATCTGGCCGGAGCGGTCGGCGACGAGCGAGCCGGTGGCGCGGGACTTGATCTCGCCGGCCCACACGTCGAGGCCATCGGAGAGCGAGTTGGCGATGCCGGAGCCGCGGGTCTCGGTCATGAACTGGGTGCGGAAGCCGATGAGGCCGCGGGAAGGCACGCGGAAGGTCATGCGGACCCAGTTGCCCTCGCGCACGTCCATCGCCTGCATCTGGCCCTTGCGGGAAGCCAGCAGCTGGGTGATAGCACCCTGGTACTCGGACGGGGTATCGATGGTCAGGATCTCGTAGGGCTCCATGGTCTTGCCGTCGATGACCTGGGTGACCACCTGCGGCTTGCCGACGGTCAGCTCGAAGCCCTCGCGGCGCATGTTCTCGATGAGCACGGACAGGGCCATCTCGCCGCGGCCCTGGACCTCCCAGGTGTCGGGGCGCTCGGTGGGCAGGACGCGGATGGAGACGTTACCGATGAGCTCCTGGTCCAGGCGGGCCTTGACCACGCGGGCGGTGAGCTTATCGCCGCCGCCCTGGCCGGCCATCGGCGAGGTGTTGACACCGATGGTCATGGAGATGGACGGCTCGTCGATGTGGATCTTCGGCAGTGCGACCGGGTTCTCGGTATCAGCGATGGTGTCGCCAATCATGATGTCCGGAATGCCGGAGATGGCCACGATGTCGCCGGCGATGGCCTCGGTGTCGGGCTCGCGCTCGAAACCGACGGTGCGCAGCAGCTCGGCGACCTTGACGTTCTTGGTGACCTGGTTGCCGTCCTCGTCCCAGGAGATCCAGGCGACCTGCTGGCCCTTCTTGATGCGGCCGGAGTAGATGCGCAGCAGGGCGATGCGGCCCAGGAAGTCGGAGGAGTCCAGGTTGGCCACGTGCGCCTGCAGCGGGGCATCGACGTTGGCGGAAGGCTCCGGCAGCACCTTGTAGATGACGTCGAAGAGGGCCTGCAGGTCATCGGCCTCGGGCACGTTGCCGTTGCCCGGGTTCTCGGTGGAGGCCTTGCCCTCGCGGCCAGAGGCGTAGAGCACCGGCAGGTCGAGCAGTTCCTCGGCTGCGGCGGCAGCCTCGGGGTCCTCGAGGCCGGCGGCGATCTCCAGCAGGAGGTCCTGGGCCTCGGTGACGACCTCGTCGATGCGGGCGTCCGGGCGGTCGGTCTTGTTGACCGCGATGATGACCGGCAGCTTGGCCTCAAGGGCCTTGGTCAGCACGAAACGGGTCTGCGGCAGCGGGCCCTCGGAGGCATCGACGAGCAGGACGACGCCGTCGACCATGGAGATACCGCGCTCGACCTCGCCGCCGAAGTCGGCGTGGCCCGGGGTGTCGATGACGTTGATGATGAGGTCGGCGCCGTCCTTGCCCTTGCCCTTGCGGGTGATGGCGGTGTTCTTGGCCAGAATGGTAATGCCGCGCTCGCGCTCCTGGTCATTGTTGTCCATGACGCGGTCCTGGTGCTCGCCGTGGTCACCGAAAGCGCCGGACTGCTCCAGCATGCCGTTAACGAGGGTGGTCTTACCGTGGTCAACGTGCGCGACGATGGCTACGTTACGGAACTCAGTATTGGTCACGAAGGGGGTCTCCTCTGTAGGAATCTGGTATTTAAATCCGTCAGTATGTGAGAGCCCAAGGCGCGTGGTCGGCCCGGGCCGCCCGCGCTGCGCGGGCCGGAAAAGTGAACGGTCTAACACAATACTCTCCGCGGCCTATATGTGCAGCATCGAAGGCCCCCAGCACAGGCCAGGTGTGGGGACAATAACACCGCGCCCCGCTCCCGCCGGCCCGACCACGGGGGCGCTCTGGTCTTCTCCCCCCGGCTTGACGTCGCAATATATGGGACTAGAGTGTTTGAAGATGAAATTGTGACGCGTGGTGCAAATTGTGCGCCGCGGACACTATGAAACGAGTTCCCTAAAGGACGGTCCCCCGTGAGTTCTACCTCCCGCCGCCTCGCCACCGCAGCCGCCGCTGGCTGCCTGGCCTTGATGACCGCACTGACCCCAGCGCAAGCGGTAGCGCCCCAGCTTCCCCAGCTTGCCGAGCTGTCCTCCTACGGCGCCGGCGGCTCGTCCTCGCCGCTCGACCCCCTGGGCCGCCCCACTCAGGAGACCCAGGAGAAGGTCCGCGCTTTTGCCAACCAGTCCTGGGTGCCCGAGGACCTGCGCAACGCCATCCTCACGGCCCTGGCATTTAGCACCGGCCAGGGCCAGTCCGGCGGCCCGGAGCTCGTCGGCGGCGCCGGCCCCGACTTCACTCAGTTCTACTGGCCCACCGTTTCCGGCAACTGCATCGGCGGCGCTGCGGACGCCGTGGGCTCGGCCATCGCCGTGCCCGGCCCCACCGAAATCCCCGCCCCCGGGGCCGGCCCTGGCGAGATGGTCTTCCTCTTCACCGCCCTGGGCACCTCGCCCGCCGCGGCCGATCAGGGCCAGATGCAGGTCCAGTGGTTCAACCTCAACAACTTCCGTTCCGGGACCACCCCGCTGTTTAACAAGGGCATCAACCCGGACGGGCCCACCACGGTCTCCGGGCGCGCGGCCACCGGCCCCGGCACCGTCATCGCGGTGCTCTCCGGCACCGTCAACACCCAAGACTCCTCCTGCCGCTTCCTGCCTACCGCCGCCGTGGTGGAGGCGCGCTAATGCACCCGCCCAAGGCGGAGGAATTCGACGTCGGGCGGGGGATAAACGTCGACCCGAAGGGCATCGACAGGCCCGTCGATGCCTACCGGACCACTCCTTTTGGCCTGTATATGGCCCGGGGCGCCAACCACCCGCGCTTTGGCTACCTCGAATCCTGGCTGCTGCCGGAGCTGGGCCTGCGCGTCAACAAGTTCCACGAGCGCGCCGGCGGGGATTTCTACGGGGATTTCTACTGCGATATCGCCACCATTGCCGCGCCGGACGACCCGGCCGGCTCTGGCGATACCCCGGCAACCTGGACCACCCGGGACCTCTACCTCGATCTCATCCTGCGCGAGGGCCAGCCCGTGGACATCGACGACATCGACGAACTAGCCCAGGCCGCAGCCGATGGCCTCGTGACGGCCGCGGAGGCCGAGTTCGCCGTGGAGGCCGCCCTCCGCGCGGTGGCCGGGATTACCCGTCATGGCGATAGCCTGCCCGCCTGGCTTTCGGCCATAGGTTTAAACCTGGACTGGGCCGAGAGCGTCACACTTACCCCGGTGGACGCCCCTTAAGTAAAAGTCCGCCCGGCGTTTTATACTTGCCGGCGTGCCAAAAAGCCCCGCTTTTCATATCTTTTAAGGATTTAAAACCATGTCCGGTGGACTCCTCGCCCTACTCGATGACGTCGCGCTCATCGCCCGCTCCGCAGCCTCCAGCGTGGATGACGTGGCGGCGCTGGCCGGCAAGACCTCCGTGAAGGCGGCCGGCGTGGTCATCGACGACGCCGCCGTCACACCCCAGTACGTAGCCGGGGTCACCCCCGCCCGGGAACTGCCCATGATCTGGCGGATTACCAAGGGCTCGCTCATCAACAAGCTGGTCATCACCTTGCCCATCGCGCTCATTCTGAGCGCCATCGCCCCCTGGGCACTCACGCCCATCCTCATGTGCGGCGGCGCCTACCTTTGTTTCGAGGGTGCCCACAAGATTTTGCACGCGGTGCTGCCCCACCGCACGGAGGAAAAATCCGATACCCCGGTGGTCGGATCCCCCAAGGAGGCCGAAGACCGGCTGGTCTCTGCGGCGATTACCACCGACCTCATCCTGTCGGCTGAGATCATGGTCATCTCCCTCAACAACGTGATCGACCAGGGGTTCTGGATGAAGCTGGCCACCCTGGTGATCGTCGCCATCGTCATCACCCTGGCCGTCTACGGCGCCGTGGGCCTGCTGGTGAAGATGGATGACCTAGGCCTCAAGCTCATCGAGCGCGGCGAGGGCCAGTCGGCACTGGGCACCGCCCTGGTCAAGGGCATGCCCAAGGTACTGGGCGCCATCTCCATCATCGGCACCGCCGCCATGTTATGGGTGGGCGGACACATCGTCATCAACGGCCTCCACGAGTTCGGCTCCGCGCAGCCCTATTCGTTTATCCACGGGCTCACCGACGGCATCTCCAACGGCGCTGCAGCCTGGACGGTCGATACCGTGGCATCGATGATCTTCGGCTTCATCCTCGGCGCGGTCATCTACTCGATCATCGAGTTCGTGAAATTCTCCCGCGGGCGCGCTAAGGCGCACCGGGCTTAAAGGAAAAGCAGCAGCGAGATAGCCATCACGCCCATGCCGGCGATGAGCCCGTAGATGGCGTGGTGGTGCTTGCCAAACTCCTGGGCGGTAGGCAAAAGCTCGTCGAGCGAGATAAACACCATGATGCCGGCGATCGCCGCGAAGGAAATTCCCATCGTGGCCGGCCCCAAAAGCGGCATGAGCAGCAGGAAGCCCACCAACGCGCCGAGGGGCTCGGCCAGGCCCGAGACCGTGGCGTACCAGAAGGCTTTGGCCCTGGACCCGGTGGCCTCGCGCAGCGGGACGGCCACCGCAATTCCCTCGGGGATGTTGTGGATGGCAATCGCCACCGCCACGGGGAGGGCCACCTGCACGTCCTCCAGGCC
>CAVFKS010000067.1:0-11445 GCA_963623015.1 Clostridia bacterium | reverse complement strand
GCCTTGGTGCGCGCGGTGGAAGAGGGAAGCCCGGCCGCGGAGGCGGGGCTCAAGCCTGGCGATGTCATCACCCGCGTGGGCGACCGCCAGATCGACTCGGCGGATTCGCTGATTGCGGCAACGCGCTCGCAGGAGTTCGGGCAGAAGGTGGTCTTGGAGGTTACCTCCGAGGGCGATACCGAATCCCGCCAGGTAGAGGTAACCCTGACCAGCGAGTAGATTAAGAGACACAGTTTTAAAGACTCGAGGAGCCTGCAATGACCCTAAACCCCGCACATGATGAGTATTCCGCCGCGGAATTCGGCAGGCACGCCGCCGGCCTGCCGATCGACCAGCAGCAGCCTTCGCGCGAGCTCGAGGAGGTCCCGGAGCCGGACGATGCCTTCTTCATGGCCACCGAGCGCGAGGACAGCCCCCAGGCGCGCCGCCGCGCGCTAGTGGTGTTGGTAACCGACCATCCGGAGCGCAATGCGGACGCCAACGGCCGCCTGGTCACGGAGCTGCTGGCGGAGGCGGACTTCCAGGTGGACGGTTCCCTGGTGGTGCGCTCTAAGAAATCGAAGATTAGGCAGGCCATTGAGACCGCGGTGGTAGGCGGGGTCGATCTCGTGGTGACCATCGGCGGCACGGGCGTGGGCCCGCGCGATAAAACGCCGGAGGCCACTCGCGCGGTGCTCGACCAGATGGTGCCGGGCGTGGCCCAGGCGCTGCGGTCCTCGGGCCAGGCCTGCGGTGCGGTCGATGCCTGCTGCTCCCGCGGCATCGCCGGGGTCTCGGGCTCAACTGTGGTGGTTAACCTGGCCGATTCCCGCTCTGCCATCCGCGACGGCATGGCTACGCTGACTCCACTGGTGCATCACCTGGTGGATCAGCTGCAGCGGTACACCGTCTAAGGCGGGCGTGTTGGCTAGGCGGAAGCGTCGGCGCGCGGTGCGGCCGTCGGAGGCGAAGGATTATGACCGCACGGCCGATCGCCCGCCCTTCCAGTCGGCGTTTGACTCGGAGGGCCGGCGCACGGTGGTGCTAGAAGAAGACGCCGCGGAGGAGCCCGCGACGGGTCTTGAGTTCTACATCGAGCAGATGCCCCCGCACTACGGGCGGGCATAAGGAAAAGCGGTGCGCCCGCGGGAGAGATTCCCGGGGCGCGCCGCTTCTGTTGGGCCGGAGTCGGCTTAGGCCTGGTGGCGGCCAGTCTTGTTGTCGCCGATCTGCGGGGTGCGCACGGCCTGGGTCGGCTCCTCGGACTGAGCCTTGAGCAGGTCGCGGATCTCGACGAGGATCTCGTCGGTGGTGGGGGCGGTCTCGGCCGGGTCGATGCCCTTGCGGCGCATGGAGGCCTCGTTGAACTTATTCATCGGCATGATGATGAGGAAGTAGACCACGCCGGCCACGATGAGGAAGTTAATGGCGGCGGTGATAATCGCGCCGAAGTCCATGGTGGTGGCCTCGTTGCCCTCGCGCAGCGTGTAGGCAAAGCCGTCGACGTTGGCGCCGCCGAAGAGCGCGATGAGCGGGCTAATGAAGTGGTCGGAGACGGCCGTGACGATGGCGGTAAAGGCCGAGCCGATGATGACGGCGGTGGCCAGTTCGATGACGTTTCCGCGCAGAATGAAGTCTTTAAATCCCTTAAGCATGAGCGTGGGGTCCTTTCCTAAATTTTGTCCCTGGGGCATCCGGCCGCATCGGCGGGCCCGGGGTGATTGCCAGCCAGTGACTTTAGCCACTATCAGGCCCCTGCGCGAACTGGGCGGGCGACGGGTTAAAGATATTTTCCACGCCGGTGTGGTTTATGCATTAAGTGTCGGCGGCGGCACTCGCGCGCGGGCCAGTGATGATGACGGTCAGCGGCAGGCTCAGCGAGGCCGCTGCCACGGCCGCAGCCGCCTCATCCTGCAGCGCCAACAAGATGGTGCCCGGCCTCCCGCCCCCGGCGTCGGCCGTGGATAGGGAAGTGGTGATGACGCGCCCGCCAGTGGCAATAACCTCAGGCGTGCGGGCCCCTGCGGCTTCCCCGGCCTCCTCCGCTGCCGCCGGATCCTCGAGACCGGTGGTGTCCTCGCGGGCGGTGACGACGCTGACGGTGTCTCCGTGGTGGAGCAGGCCGGCGACCTCGGGCTCGGCTAGCCGCAGCGGCACCATGTGCCACGGGCCGCTTTCTGCCTGGTATATGTTTTCCCCCACAGCCCCTCCTGGCAGTGACAGCGAGGTCAGCTCAGGCGACAGCAGGCGAGTGGTGGTCACGATTTCCCCAGCGGTGGCCGCGGTGAGCGCCACCGCGCCCGCCTGCTCGCCGGGTGCAACGGCGGTGGCGGGGATGAGCGAGGCGGGCACGCGCCGCCATTCGATGTCGGAGTCTTCTAGGACCTCGCCGGCGGCGACGTCACGGGCAAAGACCGCCACCTGGGGGTTTTCCCGCGCACCGTGGGCCACGCTGAACACCGCGGCGATGAGGAAGGCCGCGGCGAGCGCCCGGCGCAGGAGTACGGACCGGGCCCGCCCCGGGGTGGCCAGCGTGCGGCGCAGGCGGGCTAGCCGCCCCGACGATAATTCGCCGGACGGGCGTGATTCTGGGCGCGCATTCTGGCTCGCCACCAGGCGGCCGCGCAGGGAAGTATTCGCAGTGGGCGTCATGCCCTCATTAGACTGCGCCTAACCCGCCGCAGGTTCCAGCCCAGACGGCGTCAGGATGGCGTGGACGGCCACGTCGTGGCCGGCGACGGGGATGTCCTCGCGGACCTCGCCGTCAAAGAGGACGGCCACCGAGTAGGTGTTCACGCCCGCCAGCGCCCGATCGTAGTATCCGGCCCCTTTGCCCAGCCGGAAGCCGGCGCCCGTAGACCCCAGGGCCGGCACGAGCAGCAGGTCCAGCTCTGCTAGCAGCGAAGAGTCGCGGCGCGGCCCGGCAGGCTCCGGGATGCCCATCTTGCCCGGCGCCAGCGACTCCGGGCCGGTGTAGCGCGCCCAGGTCAGCTGGCCGTCGTCGCCGGAGAGCGGCAGCCACAACGAGGCGGCCGCCGCGTGTAAGCGCGGGACGAAATCAGGCCCGCCCGGCTCTGAGGGCAGCGGGTAGTAGGCGGCCACGTTGCGGCCGCGCGCTAGCTGTTCGCACTGGTCAATCAGGGCGGCGTTGGCGGCGGCGCGGGCTGCGGGGTCAAGGGCTCGGCGGGCATCGGCAAGCTGTGCCCGCAGGGTGGATTTGTCTACAGTCACACAAACCACAGTAGTAGCTACCAAGGTTTTCGGCCCCACCCGGTAGGCTGGAACGCATGGCTATTGAACGAGATGAGGCACCGTTGGGGGTGAAGACGGTCGTTGTCCCTGCCGCCGGCATGGGCACCCGTTTCCTTCCCGCCACCAAGACGGTCCCCAAGGAACTGCTCCCCGTCGTCGATACCCCGGGTATCGAGCTGATAGCGGAGGAAGCGGCATCGTTGGGCGCAGCCACCCTGGCTATCATCACCTCCCCCAATAAGCAGGAGGTCATGAAGCACTTCGCCGAGTTCCCGGCCCTGGCCGAGACCCTGCGCGCGCGGGGCAAGGAAGAGCAAGCCGCAAAGGTGGAGCGAGCCGCCAAGATCATCAAGCCGGTCTCCGTGCCGCAGGAAAAGCCGTTGGGGCTAGGCCACGCCGTGAGCCTGGCGGAGGGCGTGCTCGGCCCGGACGAGGACTTCTTCGGCGTGATGCTGCCCGATGACATCATCATGCCCACCGACGCGATGGCCGAGATGGCTCGCGTGCGCAACGCGGTCGGCGGCTCAGTCCTGCTGGCCGTCGAGGTCGACCGCGAGCAGACCTTCAACTATGGCGTCTTCGACGTCGAGGACACGGAGCTGCCGTCGGTGAAGAAGGTCGTCGGGATGGTTGAAAAGCCCGAGCCTGCCGATGCCCCCTCCAACCTGGTGGCCACCGGCCGCTACCTGCTGGACCGCAAGATCTTCTCGGCGCTGCGCCGGATCACCCCGGGCAAGGGCGGCGAGCTGCAGCTCACGGACGCCATCGACCTGCTCATCGAGGCGGGCGAGCCTGTCCACGTGCTCATCCACCGCGGCAAGCGCCACGATCTGGGAAATCCCGGCGGCTACATCCCGGCCTGCGTAGACTTTGGCCTGCGCGACGCGAAGTATGGCCCGGCGCTGTACAAGGAGCTCAAGCGGATTCTGGCCGAGTTCGAGGCCGAGAACTAGCGCCGGGGCGGCCGGGTTCGAGCACTAATTTTTCAAGAAAGGGGCTTCATGCGCTCAGTCGAGGAACAACTTGACCTCATCACGCGGGTAGCAGTTGTGCCGGAGCCAGTCCGGATCGCCATCGCGAACGCGCTGGGCCTGCTGAGCGCCGAGGAGGTCCAGGCCAATCAGCCGATGCCGGGCTTCCCGCAGGCGGCCATCGACGGCTACGCGGTGCGCGCGGTGGATATTGGCGGCGAGCGCGGGCTTAGCGCGAAGGCCCCCGCCGGCGAGGAGGCCCCGGAAGCCGAGGAGCCCCCGGCCGACCCGGAGCGCTCCCTGCCGGTGGTGGGGGAGGTCCCCGCTGGCTCCCGCCAGCCGCTGCGCCTGCAGCCCAAGCAGGCCGTGCGGGTGCATACCGGGGCGCCGCTGCCCACGCTGGCCGATGCCGTCGTGCCCCTGGAGTGGACCGATCGCGGCCGCAAGCGGGTCACCGCCCACCGGCCGGTGCACTCGGGTGACTTCGTGCGCGGGGTGGGCGATGACATCCAGCCTGGCGATGTCGCCGTGTCTTCCGGCACCATCCTCACCCCGTCGCACATTGGGTTGCTGGCGGCGGTGGGGCGCAGCAAGGTTTTGGTGTACCCGCGCCCGCGCGTCACGATCATCTCCTATGGCAAGGAGCTAGTGGATATCGACCGCGAGCCCGGCTTGGGGCAGGTCTTTGACGTCAACTCTTATTCGCTGGCGGCTGCCGCCAAGGAGGCGGGGGCGGACGTGCACCGGGTGGGCATCGCCGAGGGCGAGCCGCGCCGCATCCGCGAAGTTTTGGAGACCCATATCGCGCGCAGCGAGATCCTGATCGTCTCCGGCGCGGTCGGCGGGGCTGGTGCGCAGGAGATGCGCCAGATCTTAGAGGAGCTGGGCGAGATCGACTCCACCCGCGTGGCCATGCACCCTGGCTCCGTGCAGGGCTTTGGTGTGTTGGGGCCCGAGCGCATCCCGACCTTTTTGGTGCCGTCCAACCCGGTCTCCGCGCTGGTGATTTTTGAGGTTTTCGTCCGCCCGCTCATCCGGGTGGCGTTGGGCAAGCGCAACGGGGCGCGGCGGGTGGTGCGCGCCCGCGCGCTCAACCACATCGAGTCCCGCCCGGGCCGCCGTGGCTATATCCGCGCGCGCCTGATGCGCGATGCAGAGACCGCCGACTACCTGGTCGAGGGCCTAGGCGGCGCCTCCGGGGCGCCCGCGCACCTGCTGGCCGGCCTAGCAGAGGCCAATGCGCTCATCCGCATCCCGGAGGAGGCAACGTTTATCCGCCCGGGTGATGTGGTGGACGTGTTGTTTATCTCGCAGCAGTCCTGATGCTCAATTTCTTCGGCCAGGGCCTAGCCCGGCTCTCCCGCCCGGGCGCGGGGCCGCGGCATCAGATCCATCCCGGCTGGCCGGAGTCCTCCCCGCGGGTATTCTTGCCGGCCGGATCGGCTCTGGGGCGGGTGCCGGTGCGCCTGCGCCCGCTGCTGCACACGGACGGGCCCGACTGGTGCCAGATGCGCCTGCTGGACGAGTCCTTCCTCCGCCCCGTGGAGCCCACCACTCCGGTGGGGTGGGAGGCCGCGCACACGCGGCAGGCGTGGGGCAGCCACTTTAGGTTTCTGCGCTCAGGTGCCCTAGACGGCTCCTTGGTGCCCCTGGCTATCGAGGTTGACGGCGCCTTCGCCGGCCAGCTGACGTTGGGCAATATCCAGCACGGCGCCTTAAAGGAGTGCTGGATTGGCTACTGGGTCTTTTCGCAGTTCCAGGGCTCCGGCGTGGCCACCGCAGCAGTGGGTTTAGGCGTGGACCACGCGTTTGCTCGGGTGGGGCTGCACCGGATTACGGCGACCTACCTGCCGGCCAATCCGGCCTCGGGTGCGGTGCTGCGCCACTGCGGGTTCCGGGAGGAGGGCTACTTTCGCCGCAACCTCCACATCGACGGCCGCTGGCAGGATCACCATTTCCTGGCGTTGAATCGGGAGGATTATCCCACCTCCGCGGTCGCGCGTGTGCGGGCCGCCGGGCGCATCGAATAGCTGGAGCGGCGCCACTGCCGTCACACCCGTCACTGATTCGGCGCGCCTTGGGCGTGGGGGCGAAATTATGCGCTATGGGCGGCTAGGATGAGCCGATACGGCTTATAGCTAACCCCAACGGAAGGATCCTTAGGTGATCAACGGCGCAATCATCGTGCTCATCATCGTGGTGTGGTTTTTTGTCCTGGCGCCCTGGTTGCTGCGCTCCCAGAAGCCGGTCAACCACACGGGTGAGGGCTTTGAGGACACCCGGGTTCTCTACAGCGGCGAGGAGGGCGACCTGCCCGCGCCGCGTCGTCCCCGCTTGCGCGCGGATGACGTCCACGCGAGCACCGAGCCCGAGTGGGCTCGCGATGCCGAGCTGGTCGATGCCGAGCTGGTCGATGCCCCAGATGCCCGCGCTTCCCGCGCGGAGCACGAGGTTCCCGGCGCCGTTGACGGCGAGCGCCTGGCCGGTGCCGCCGCGGTGGGCAACGGCCGCCCGCAGACCGTCGAGGGCGAGGTAGTGGAAGTCAGCGAGGTTGCCGCTGCCCAGACCGACATCGACGCGGACTCTCAAGACGATGACCTCTTGGTCGACGACGCCGCAGACACCGCGCCTGCCGCAGCCGCAGAAGACGCGGGGGATGGGGCAGATACCGAGGCAGTAGCGGAGTTTACCCGCCCGGATCGTGCCGCTGCTGCCGATGCCTTCGAGATCGACGAGACCTTCACCACCCCGGTGGACTTGCTCTACCCGGGTGCTGTGGACTCCTTGCCGGAGGAGCCGTCCACCGAAAACGCCGACGCCGCCCATGCCGCAGTTGACGAGGATGAGGGCGAGGCCGCGGAGGCTGCCGCAGACGCCGAAATCGCAGTCGAGGCAGACGCCGCCGCGGTCAACGACGCGGCAGCGGAATCCGGTGAGGGCCTGGAGCTGTCCGCCGCGGAACTGGAATTCGCCCGCCGCCGCCGCGGCCGAGGCGGCTGGGACCCGGAGGCCGATAGCCAGGCTCACGCGGATCGCTTCCAGCGCCGCCAGCGCATTGTGGCGGGGCTGGCCATCGCCGTGGTCGTCACCGTGGCCCTGGGCATCGTGGTCGGCGGCTGGACCTGGGCGCTGGCCGCCGTGGTTGGCGCGATGACCGTCATCTACCTGGTGGCCCTGCGCAACCAGACCCTCGCCGAGCGCGAGCTGCGCCGCCGCCGCGTGGCCCAGCTGCGCCGCGCCCGCCTGGGCGTGCGCAACGCCCAGGACGAGGAGTTGGCTATCCCGCGCAAGCTGCGCCGCCCGGGTGCTGTGATCCTGGAGGCCGACGACGCCAGCCCGGATTTTGATTTTTTACCGGTCTACGCCGGCGGCGCCGGCGACGATGATTTCGGTGGCCCCCACGTGGTCAACCGCCGCGAGCTGCGCGACGACTTATCGGCCCGCCGCGTCGGCTAAACCACTGAGCGCACGCTAGAACTTCGTGCCTAGGCGGGCCGGCGGTGGGAGCCGACGACGTGGGTATTGATGATGCCCACGGCCTCCATCAGTGCGAACATCGTGGTGGGGCCAACGAAGGTAAAGCCTTTCTTCTTCAGCGCGCGGGCCAGCGCCACTGATTCGTGGCTCTGGGAGGGGATGTCTGCCAGCGAGTGGGGTGCCGGGAAATCCTCCGGCGCAAAAGACCAGATGAGTTTGCTCAGCCCGCCTTCCTCGCGCAGATCGAGGGTGGCGTGCGCGTTGCGGACCACCGCTCGGATTTTGAGCCGGTTGCGGATGATGGAGCGGTCGTGCGCAAGGGCCTCAATCTTGGCCTCATCGAAGGTCGCGACCTTTTCCGGATCGAAGCCGGCAAACGCCGCGCGGAAGGCCGGGCGTTTGCGCAGCACCACCGCCCACGACAGGCCCGACTGGAAGCCCTCTAGGCACAGGCGCTCGAATAACCCGGCCTCATCGGTGACGGGGAAGCCCCATTCGTGGT
Source organism: Clostridia bacterium (assembly GCA_963623015.1). Classification (GTDB taxonomy): domain Bacteria; phylum Actinomycetota; class Actinomycetes; order Mycobacteriales; family Mycobacteriaceae; genus Corynebacterium. The sequence goes on along the minus strand of CAVFKS010000067.1, from coordinate 3,264 downwards.
CGTAATAGTCCCGCAGCAGCTGCTCCCCGGCCGCCCAGGTGGGGCGCACCAGGCCGTCTTGGCCGCGGATGAGCCCGCGATCATTGAGCTGCTCTTCGTTGAGGTAATCAGTCAAGTGCGTAACGGTCGATTCTTTAAACGTTGTGTCCATGATTGCTTAGACTGCCCATCCTAGCCACGGGTTCCCGCGCCCCGGCTCGGGGGCGCGGGTGCTTCCGCCCGGCGGGCGGGGAGAAGGTAGTCTAAACACCATGAATAGACCCGCCGTTCGCGATGCCGCGCTGCTCATCTTCCGTGCAGTGCTCGGCATTATCTTCGTGGCCCATGGCGTCGACAAGGTATTTTTCACCGGGCCCGCCGCCACCGCGCAGGTCTTTGCCCAGTGGGGGATCCCGCAGGCTCAGATGTCGGCCTGGGTGTGCGCACTGGTGGAGATGGTGGCCGGATCCCTGCTCGTGGTGGGGCTGTTGAGTACCGCTGCCGCCGGGGTCCTGGCGCTGTTGGCGGGCCTGGCGGGCTATTTCGTCCACCTGGGCAATGGGCTCTTCGCCGCCGAGGGCGGGGTGGAATACCCGCTCGTTCTCGTCGTCGCCTTGTTGATGATCGTGGTCTTCGGCCCGGGCCGCGCCAGCTTAGATGGGGTGCTCAGCCGTGTTGACGCATGAGCAGGTACAGGCGGCAATTTCTGCCCGCCTCGATAGTGAAGACTCGCCCCTGGCTGACGATGTCCTCGACGCCCACATCGCCGCCTGCCCCGAGTGCGCCGCTTTCCAGACCCAGGCCGCGGCCCTGAGCCGCACCCTGGTGGGGGAGAGCCTCAGCTCCGGCATGGCGCCCCCGGCGGATCTTTCCGATGCCATCTTGGCCGGCGTGGAGCCGCGCTGGCGCGCTGCCAACTCCGCTCGTACCACCAGCCTGGCGCTGGCCCGGGTGCTCATGGTGGTCCTAGGCTTGGTGTTCGTGGGCTGGGCCTTGATGCTCATCGCGAGCACCTCCGGCATGGTCGGGTGGCTGGATGAAGGCCACCTCTTGGCCCCCGATGCCGATCCCGGGCGCGCCGACTTGGTCGTCGACGCCGCGGCGCTGCGCCTAGGCCTGGCCGGCGGCCTATTCTGCGTGGCGTGGCGCCCGTCGACGGCCCCGGCCTTGGCGGTGGCGCTGACCACCATGTTGATGTTCCAGGGTGGGTTCGCCATGCGCGATATCGTGCTGGGGACCGTCTCCCAGGCCAAGATTCTTACTCTGGCGGCGCTGGCCTTGGCGGCGCTTTCCGTGGTCTGGGGCTGGGCTGCAGACCGTGGCTTTACCCTGCGCGGGCAGTGGCTATCTTTCTGGCGCCAGCTCTCCGCCCAGCCCATCTAGGCAGCCTCTACTGCCAGCTGGGCAGCCACATCAGCGAGCGGTAGTACCAGTCGGGGATGACGAAGCCGTAGAACAGCGGCGAGAAGACGAGGAAGAAGGCCACCACCGCGGCCAGGTAAACGGCCACGGCTATCATGCCGCCGCGCGCCTGGGGGCCGGCGAGCGCCACCAGCGCGCGGGAGCGCACCGGGTGCCCGGCCCGGCTGAGCTGGCCTAAGGCCAGCGCCAGCAGCACGATGACGAACGGGATGAAAGTCGCCGCGTAGAAGAAGTACATCTGGCGGTCGAAGGCGGCCAGCCAGGGCAGGAAGGCTGCGGCAAAGCCCACCACGGGAACCAGGAAGCGGCGGTCGCGGCGGATGACGAGGCACCACAGGCCCCAGAGCACGGCAGGGACGACGAGCCACCAGATGATGGGCGTGCCAAAGAGGTAGAGCATGCGGCGGCAGGTCCCCGCACCCGCGCAGGCGATGTCGGTGTCCGAGAGGTAGAGGATGGGGCGGGTGGCCGCCAGCCAGGACCACGGCTTCGAGTCCCACGGGTGGGAGTGCCCGCCCGAAGACGTCAACGAGGCGTGGAATTCCAGGACGGAAGAATGGTAGTAGAACCAGCCGGCGAGGGCATCGGGAAGCTGCTGCAGCCAGGAGCCAGCCTCGATGGTGCCATCGGCCTTGGCGTGCCGGTACACGGCGGTCTCCGAGGCGAACCAGGCCCGCCACGTCCAGGCGTAGAGCAGCACCGGCACCGCCACGAGGGAGGCAAGCGCGGGCGGGGTGTCACGCCACAGCGTGCCCACGACGAAGCGGCGCACTCCGTAGCGGCGGCGCAGCGCCAGGTCGCTAAAGACGCTCATCAGCCCGAAGAACATGATGAAATACAGCCCGGACCACTTCACGCCCAGCGATAGCCCCAGCATGACGCCGGCGCCAAAGCGCCACCAGCGAAAGCCCAGGCGGGGGCCAAACTCGGTGCCCGCCACCAGGCCGGCTTCGAAGGCCCGGTGCAGACGCCCGCGGACTTGGTTGTGGTCGACCGCCAGCATCCACGCGGCGGCGACGACGAAGAGCACCTGGAAGATGTCCAGCATGCCGAACTTGGAGGTGACCAGGAGCATGCCGTCGCAGACGGCGATGAGCCCGGCCATGGTGGCCACCTGCCAGGAACCGGAGATAGTGCGGGCCAGCTGCATCGTCAGCAGGACGACGCCTACCCCGCACGCGGCGGCCATGACGCGCCAGCCCAGCGGCGTGTAGCCGAAGACCGCCTCCGATAGGGCTAGGAGCTGCTTGCCCAGCGGCGGGTGGACCACCAGGCCATAGCCCGGGTTGGATTCGATGCCGCCGAGGAAGAGATTGTCCCAGCTGCGCACCATGTCCCAGGCCTGGGGCACGTAGTGCTTCTCGTCGAAGACAGGCGTGCCGGAGGAGACGGGATAACTCAGCCCCACAAACCGGGTGATGAGCGCTAGCACCGCGATGACCGCGGTAGAGACGGTATCGGCCCGGGTCCACGGGTAGGCGCGGGGGTAAGGCGGCGTCGTGCGCGCGTGGGCGCTAGGGGAGACGGCGGTCGGGGCAGCAGGGTTAGTCACGAAACTCAAGCTTAGGTCACGGGCGCCGCGGCGCGGAATAGCTGTGGGCAATTATGATGTCGGGTTATGGACTTTTCTGTGGATCTCGAGCCCCTGCCGCGCGGGGTCATCCTGGCGGCCACTCCGCTGGGCAACATCGGCGACGCCAGCGCCCGCCTGCTGCAGGGCCTGGCCCAGGCCGACGTCATCGCCGCGGAGGACACCCGCCGGGTGCGCGCCTTGGCGCAGGCGCTCGGGGTGGAGATCACCGGCAAGGTTGTCTCCAACTTCGATCACAACGAGCACGACCGCGCCCGCGGGCTGCTCGATGC
>CAVFKS010000066.1:9973-11607 GCA_963623015.1 Clostridia bacterium | reverse complement strand
TATCCGCGCGCTGGCTGCCGGTTCTGAAAACCTCTCCTCCGCCCACGACGAGTTCGCGCAATCGCACGTCCAGGACGCCTATTCGGTCAGGTGCGCCCCGCAGGTGGCTGGTGGATTCCGGGACACGCTGGAACACGCCCGCGAGGTGGCTGCCAACGAGCTGGCAGCGGCGGTGGATAACCCGGTCGTAGCCCTGGACGGCCGGGTGGTCTCCAACGGCAATTTCCACGGGGCACCCGTAGCATATGTGCTGGACTTCTTGGCGATAGTGGTCGCGGATCTCGCCTCTATCTCGGAGCGGCGTACGGATCGCTTCCTGGATGTGGCGCGCAACCGCGGCCTGCCGGCATTTGTCGCGGACGACCCGGGCGTGGACTCGGGACACATGATCGCGCAGTACACTCAGGCCGGCATCGTCAGCGAGCTGAAGCGCCTGGCAGCCCCGGCGTCGGCGGACTCCATCCCGTCGTCGGCCATGCAGGAAGATCACGTGTCCATGGGCTGGTCGGCGGCGCGCAAGTTGCGCCGCGGCATCGACGGCGCGCAGCGCGTGGTGGCGATTGAGATCTTGACCGCGGCCCGTGGCATCGACCTGCGGGGAACCGCTCCCGGGGACGGGGTGGCCGCGGTGGTAGCGGCGCTGCGGGAACAGGTTCCGGGGGTGGGGCCGGACCGTTTCTTGGCTCCGGAAATCGCCGCTGCGGTGCAGATGGTGCAGGACGGCACTTTCCTGCGGGCGGCCGAATCAGCCGTAGGCACGCTGCAATAAAACGGCCTTTAACTGCGTAATCCCGTATCTGAGACAGATGAGCCCTCAGGTGCGGGATTTTCTACTATGACGCGGGTTACTTTTGAGGCACGGCACGCGGTGGCGCACAATCCCACATGTGGTTGTGTCGCCACCGTGCATGCGTGCGGTGTCGCCCACCCACTTAGGGGGTAGTCGGGGAGACAGCCCCGGGGAACCGGTCCTTGGCGCCCCTAGGTAGGCGAGGCGGCATCGGCAAGCGCGTTATGAACTGCTGTCGGAATGATGAGGAAGGAATTGTAAATGTCGGAAGCTCGTGAAGTCCGCGCCCCGCGCGGGACCGAAATTAGTGCAAAGTCTTGGGCCACCGAGGCCCCGCTGCGCATGTTGATGAACAACCTCGACCCGGAAGTGGCCGAGCGTCCCGAGGATCTAGTGGTCTACGGCGGCACCGGCAAAGCCGCCCGCAGCTGGGAAGCCTTCGACGCGATCGTCGACACGCTACGCGACCTTGAGGCGGACGAGACCCTCCTGGTGCAGTCCGGTAAGCCGGTCGGCGTGTTCAAGACCAACGAATGGGCCCCGCGCGTGCTGATTGCCAACTCTAACCTGGTCGGCGACTGGGCAAACTGGGAGCACTTCCGCGAGCTAGAGGCCGAAGGGTTGATGATGTACGGCCAGATGACCGCCGGGTCCTGGATCTACATCGCCACCCAGGGCATCCTGCAGGGCACCTACGAGACCTTCGCGGCCGTGGCGCGGAAGCGTTTCGACGGCACGCTCGCCGGAACGCTTACTCTGACCGGCGGTTGTGGCGGAATGGGCGGCGCCCAGCCACTGGCCGTGACCCTCAACGGCGGCGTGTGCCTCATTGTCGACGTGGATG
>CAVFKS010000066.1:0-9963 GCA_963623015.1 Clostridia bacterium | reverse complement strand
GACCTGGACGAGGCCCTGAAGCTGACCCTGGCTGCTAAGGAAGAAAAGCGCGCCCTGTCCGTGGGCCTGGTGGGCAACGCCGCGGAGGTTTTCCCGGAGATTCTGCGCCGCCAGCAAGCCGGCGAACTGACCGTGGATGTGGTTACCGATCAGACCTCCGCCCACGACCCGCTCAGCTACCTGCCCACCGAAATCACCGTGTCTGACTGGCACACCGAGGCCCAGTCCGACCCGACCACCTTCACCAAGAAGTCTCGCGAATCCATGGCCCGTCAGGTCCAGGCCATGGTCGAGTTCCAGGACGCGGGCGCCGAGGTCTTCGACTACGGCAACTCCATCCGTGACGAGGCCCGCCACGCCGGCTACACTCGCGCCTTCGAGTTCCCGGGCTTCGTCCCGGCCTATATCCGCCCGCTGTTCTGCGAGGGCCTGGGCCCGTTCCGCTGGGCCGCGCTCTCGGGCGACCCGGAGGACATCAAGGTCACCGACCAGGCTCTCAAGGAGCTCTTCCCGGATAACGAGCACCTGCACAACTGGCTGGACGCCGCCGAGGAATTCGTCGAGTTTGAGGGCCTTCCGGCTCGCATCTGCTGGCTGGGCTACAACGAGCGCCACAAGGCGGGCCTGCTATTCAACGAGCTCGTGCGTGACGGCAAGATTTCCGCACCCATCGTTATCGGGCGCGACCACCTCGACTCTGGTTCTGTGGCCTCCCCGTACCGTGAGACCGAGGCCATGCTCGACGGCACCGACGCCGTGGCGGACTGGCCGCTGCTCAACGCCATGACCGCGGTGTCCTCCGGTGCGACCTGGGTGTCCATCCACCACGGCGGTGGTGTGGGCATGGGCCGCTCCATCCACGCCGGGCAGGTCACCGTGGCCGACGGCACCGAGCTGGCCGCCGCGAAGCTGCGCGCGGTGCTCACCAATGACCCGGGCATGGGCGTTATCCGCCACGTCGATGCCGGCTACACCCGGGCCAAGGAAGTCGCCGACGAGCGCGGCGTACGCATCCCGATGGATTTCAAGGCGCGCGATTAAATGAGCACGCTGTTTACGGGGATTTCGGAACTGCGCACGGTCAGCCACCACGGCACGCTTGCCGATGCCGCCCTAGTGGCAGAGGAAGGCACCATCGCTTGGATTGGCCCTGCAGCGCAGGCCCCGGCGGCCGATGATCGGGTCGATCTCGGCGGGCGTGCAGTCCTGCCCGGGTGGGTGGACTCCCATACCCACATGGTCTTCGATGGAGATCGCTCCGCCGAGTTTGAGGCGCGCATCTCCGGCGGCAGCTACGAGGCCGGCGGCATCGCCGTGACGATGGAAGCCACCCGCAAAGCGGGCTTTGACCGCCTGGATGCACTGGTGGCCGACCGCGTGGCCGCGGGGCGCCGCGGCGGCACCACCACCTTTGAGACGAAGACGGGCTACGGACTCGACCTGGCCTCCGAAGTCGAGGCGGCTAAGGTGGCCTCCCGGCACGTAGGCGACGTGACCTTCCTGGGCGCGCACCTCGTGCCGCCGGGGGAGGATGCCGAGGCCTACCTGGAACAGGTCATAGGCCCGATGCTCGAGGCCGTGGCGCCACACGTGCAGTGGATTGATGTCTTCTGCGAGCGTGGCGCGTTCAACGAGGAGCAGTCGCGCCGGGTGCTAGAAGCCGGTAAAGCGCAGGGCTTGGGCCTGCGCGTGCACGGCAACCAGCTGGGCGAGGGGCCGGGAGTGGCCTTGGCCGTGGAGTTAGGCGCCGCATCGGTTGACCACGTCAATTACCTCACCGACGCCGATGTGGAACTCCTGGCTAACTCGGAGACCGTCGCCACGCTGTTGCCAGCCTGCGACCTATCCACCCGGGAACCGCTGGCACCGGCCCGGCGGCTCGTGGACGCCGGAGCCACGGTTGCGATTGCCTCCAACTTGAACCCCGGAACGTCGTATACCTCCTCGATGAACTACTGCGTGGCCACCGCCGTGTTGCAGCAGTATCTCTCGGTCGATGAGGCCATCCGGGCGGCCACGACCGGTGGGGCCAAGGCCCTGCGTCGCCACGATGTGGGCGGCGGCCTAGATCCACTGGGGCGTCCGGCCAAGGGCACGCTGGTGGAGGGCGCTGCCGCGGACCTCCACGTGCTCGATGCGCCAAGCGCGGTTCACCTGGCTTATCGGCCCGGGATGCCGCTTACGCACCGCACTTTTGTGGGCGGGCGCGAGGCCTAGCGCCTGGTGCTTGGGGTGCCCCGGTCCGGCTTGGGCCGGGGCCCAATTTCGCTGCAATGGTGTTTGGGCAGGTGATCGAGTAGGCTCGTTGAGGCAATGAGCATTACCGATAACGCCACCGGCGGCGTAAACGAGCCGGAAGATAATTTCAATCAGTCGGAATCTCAGGAAAACTCGCAAGGTGTCGCGGCTGCAGAGGCCGCCAATCATGACAACGACACCAGGGCTGCGGCAACTTCTGAGGAAACCGGCGTCGAATCCAAGGATTCGGCCAACGATAAGCCTGCAGAGGAGCGCGCCAAGGAAACCCCCGTGGAGGGGGACCACGCGGGGGCGTCTGACGCAGACAACAATGGCAACAATGCGCAGGGCGATGACGCCAACGCGCAGGACGGCGCGGTAGAAGCGCAAGAGGCTGAAGAGTCTGGCTTCGCCAACCTGGGCCTGCCGGAAAAAGTCCAGGAGGCAGTGGCCAAGGTTGGCTACACCAAGCCTTCGCCCATCCAGGAACAGACCATCCCGATCCTGATGGAAGGCCGCGACGTCGTCGGCCTGGCCCAGACGGGTACCGGCAAGACCGCGGCATTCGCGCTGCCGGTCCTGTCCCAGATTGACCCCAGCGCCCGCCACCCGCAGGCGCTGGTCCTGGCGCCGACGCGTGAGCTGGCGCTCCAGGTGGCAGACTCCTTCCAGTCCTTTGCTGATCACCTGGGCCGCATCGAGGTGCTGCCCATCTACGGTGGCCAGGCCTACGGCATCCAGCTCTCCGGCCTGCGCCGGGGCGCCCAGATCATCGTCGGCACCCCGGGCCGCGTCATCGACCACTTGGAGAAGGGCTCGCTGGATATCTCCCAGCTGCGCTTCCTGGTTCTCGACGAGGCCGATGAGATGCTGAACATGGGCTTCCAGGAAGACGTCGAGCGCATCCTGGCCGATACCCCGGATGAGAAGCAGGTGGCGCTCTTTTCCGCCACGATGCCCAACTCCATTCGCCGGCTGTCCAAGCAGTACCTCAACGAGCCGGCCGAGGTTACGGTCAAGTCGGAGCAGCGTACCAACGACAACATCACCCAGCGTTTCCTGCTGACCCCGCACCGCCAGAAGATGGATGCCTTCACCCGCATCCTGGAGATCATCGACTACGACGCGATCATCGTCTTTTGCCGCACCAAGCATGAGACCGAGGAGGTTGCGGACTCGCTGCGCGATGCCGGCTACAACGCCGCCGCCATCAACGGCGACATCGCCCAGCAGCAGCGCGAGCGCACCGTCGATCAGCTCAAGGACGGCCGCCTGGACATCCTGGTGGCCACCGACGTCGCGGCCCGCGGCCTGGACGTGGAGCGGATCACGCACGTGGTCAACTACGACATCCCGAACGACACCGAGTCCTACGTCCACCGCATCGGCCGCACCGGCCGTGCCGGCCGCAGTGGCGAGGCCATCTTGTTCGTTACCCCGCGCGAGCGCCGCATGCTCCGCTCCATCGAGCGCGTGACCAACGCGCGCCTGGAGGAAATGGACCTGCCCAGCGCCGACGAGGTCAACGCCAAGCGCAAGGAGAAGTTCTTCGCCGCGCTGGGTGAGCACATCCAGGACAAGCAGTTCGACTTCTTCCGCGAGCTCGTGCGCGAGTACTCCAAGGACAACAACGTGGCGATGGACGACATCGCTGCCTCCTTGGCCGTGCAACTGCAGGGCGGCACCGAGTTCCTGATGAAGGAGCGCCCGGTGACCAAGAAGGATCGCCGTGACCGTGACCGTTTCGACCGCGATGATCGCGGCCGGGACCGGGGTCGCGACCGGGATCGTGGCTTCGGCCGCGACCGTGACCGGGATCGTGGCCCGCGCCGCGACGATGCCAACTTCGAGACCTACCGTCTGGACGTGGGCAAGCGCCAGAATGTGCGCCCGGGCGCCATCGTGGGTGCTTTGGCCAATGAGGGTGGCCTGTCCTCCAAGGACTTCGGCCGGATCACCATCGCGGTGGGCCACACCCTGGTTGACCTGCCCAAGAACCTGGATCCGGCGGTGCTCACGCGCCTGAAGGACACTCGGATCTCGGGTCAGCTGATCAACATTCAGAAGGACACCGGCCGCCCGCCGCGCCGTGACTTCGGGGATCGTGATGATCGCCGCGGTGGCCGTGGTGGCTGGCGTGACCGTGATGACCGCCGGGGTGGGGATCGTGATGATCGCCGCGGTGGCCGTGGCGGTTGGCGTGACCGCGACGATCGCGGTGGGCGCCGTGACCGCGACCGTGATCACCGTGGTGGCCGCGGCGGCTGGCGGGATTAATTCCTCCGGCTGGCCGCAGCGCTAGCGCGGTGTGAGCTTCAAGGCCCAGTGTGGACCACCAGTAGGTGGCCTGCGCTGGGCCTACGGCGATCCCGCGGCCGGTGTGGGGGCGGTGGTGGATTAAGGCTGTGCTAGGCGCCGCGGCGCACTGCGGCCATGCGCAGGTCATAGTCTTGTTGCAGGTCGGTCCAGAACTCCGGGCTGGTCTCTAGCGCGCGGGCCAGGCGCAGGCCGGTGTCGACGCTGATGCCGCGGCGGCCGGCGAGGATGTTGGCCAGGCGGCGCTGGCTGAGGTTGATCTCGCGCGCCAGGTCGGCCGCCGCGATGCCGCGGGGCCGTAGGAAGTCAGATTCTAGGACCTGGCCGGGGTGGATGGGCAGCGGCTGGGCTGCGGCCAGCGTGGTGGCGGCCAGCAGCAGCTCGGCGCGGGCGCTGACCAGCTCGACGTCGTGGGCGCCGTCCTCGCTGAGATAGAAGCACAGGAAGAAATCCCCGCCGATACCGATGGCGTGTTGGCCGGCCCGGTCGCCGGCGAGCGCAATGAGGTGGCGCTGCAGGTGCTCGCCCGGGCAGTGGGCGAGGGCTTCGTGGCGCAGCAGGTAGAGCCCGTCGAGCGCGGCGGCCTGGACGTGCGCGCAGAGGTGGTCCACCGGTTCGCGGGCCCAGAGGCGGTAAGTCGTGGTGTCTCCGAAGTTGCAAATCACCCCGTCATATTAAGGTAAGGCAAGCCTAAAGTCTAGGGGGTGGGGGTGGGGTTAGTCCTGCCCGCGCAGCGCCGCGACGATATCGCGCACGGCATCGCGGCCGGCGCGGTTGGCGCCGACTGTCGACTGTGAGGCCCCGTACCCGATGATAAACAGCCCCTCGCGGTCTAAGGCGCGCCCATTGGCCACGCGCACGCCGCCTTCCTTGGTGCGCAGCTTGAGCGGGGCGAGGTGGCGCAGCTCGGGGTTAAAGCCGGTGGCCCACAAGATGGCATCGGCAGGCTCGAGCCTCCCGTCCGGCATGCGCACGCCGTCCGGCTCAATCTGGGTGAACATCGGGTGGCGCACCAGCACGCCGCGGTCGCGGGCGCGCTTAATCCAGGGGGTGTCATAAAGGCCGGTCACGCGGATGATAGAGGTGGGCTTGAGCCCGGCCCGGGTGCGCTCCTCGACGCGCTCGAGGTTCTCGCGCAGCTGCGCCTGGCTGGGCGGGTCCACCCATTCCAGTGGGGCGCGGGTGACCCAGAGGGTATCTGCCACGCGCGAGATCTCTTCGAGCAGCTGCGTGGCGGAAATGCCCGCGCCCACAATGACCACGCGCTGGCCTGCAAATTCCTCCGCGGAGGTGTAGTCGTGGGTGTGGAGCTGCCGGCCCGCAAACGTCTCGGCGCCCGGGTAGCGCGGCCAGGCAGGCCTAGTCCACGTGCCGGTGGCGTTGATGACAAACTGTGCGCGCCAGGTGCCGGAATTGGTGCGGATGACAAAGCCTGGCGTGGGCGATGCCTGCGGGCCCGGCGTTTCCGCGGGGGTTGCGACGCCGGCATCGCTGACGGAGTCGACCTTGACTGGACGCAGGATGTGGAGGTCGAAGTGTTCCTCGAAGGCGGCGAAATAGTCGGGGATGGCCCGGTTGCTGGGCGTGGCGGGCGAGACCTCTGGGGCGGGGAAGTTCGGCAGGTCGAAGATCCCGTTGACGGTTGCCATGGTCAGTGAATCCCAGCGGTGCCGCCAGGCCCCGCCCGGGGCGTCCTCGGCGTCGAGGACTACGTAGGAGCGCTCGCCTGCGGGTGCGGGGGCGGGAACGAAGCCGCGGCGCTGGAGGTGGAAGGCTGCAGACAGGCCCGCCTGCCCGCCGCCGATGACCACGACGGTGGCCTCCAGCTGGGCATCCGGGGTCGGGGGAGTATTGCCCGTCATGATCGATCCTTCCCGGCGTTCTTGCCGCGCGGGTCATACGCCGGGGAGACCGCGTCGGCGCCGGGGTTGAGCTCAGCGCGGGCGAAAAGCGGGGCGTTGATGCGCGGGCGGATGCGCGCATTGGGCAGGGCCGGCGCGGGCAGCCGGCTGAGGCCCTGACGGTCGTGGCCGATGTAGTCATCGGTCTTGCCGAAGGTCTCAGAGTGGTCCTCCCACAGCTGGCGGAAGTGGGCGATTTCCTCGTGGGAGCGGCCCAGGAAATTCCACCACATCACGATGTTTTCCCGCAGCGGCTCGCCCCCGATAATAAGGAGTCGGGCGGGAGTGGTGCCCGTGTTGGTGACGGTGGCGGAGTCCTCGCCGAGGCCTAGGTAGCCCAGTTCGCGCGGGGCCACCGGGGTGCCTGCCAGCTCCACCTCGCCGGCATCGACGAGCAGGCCGTGCTCGAAGTCCGGGTTGAGGTCAAACGTCATGGCGCCGCCTGGTGGCAGGCGCAGCTCGGCGCCCACGAGTGGGCTAAACGTGGGGATGGGGGAGCTGGCCCCGGCCAGCTCGCCGATGAAGACGAGGGCCTGGCCGTCGCCCACCGGGTGCGGGCTGGGGGTGAAGTGATCGAAGCGGCGCGGGCCAAAGCGGGCGGCCTCGGGCAGTGCGGTCCACAGCTGCACCCCGTGGAGGGAGCGCGTGTCCTGGGTGCTCACCTCGGAGTGGCAGATGCCCGCGCCGGCGGTCATGAGGTTAACCTCGCCGGGGCGGACTACGGCGTGGTTGTCGCCGGAGTCGTGGTGGGTGATCGCGCCATCGAAAAGCCAGGAGACTGTCTGCAGCCCGGTGTGGGGGTGCGGGGCAACGTCCATTCCGCCGGTGGCGGCGACGTCGTCTGGGCCAAAGTGATCGATAAAGCACCAGGCCCCGATCATGGACCGCTGGCGCTGGGGCAGCGTGCGGTGGACGGTCATGGCCCGCGGCCCGCCCAAGGGGACCTTGCGCGCGGTAATAATCTCCACAGATGTTGACATGTCACCAACTATACATTGTGCGCGCCGCACGTGCCCGCTGAACGCCGAAACCGCGCCACCCCGGTGCGGGGACGGCGCGGCTTCTGCGGCAGGTGGTGTTAATGCTAACTAGATGAACATCAAGATGGCGCAGATGATCCACAGCAGGTTGAAGATGCCGCCGAACATGGCCAGCTGCTTGCGGGCCTTGGCGAAGTCGAAGTTGGCGGCGGAGCCTGTCTCACCGAGGGCCTCGATCACGGCCTTCTGCTTCGGGGCGACCATAAACAGCAGGATGCCCCAGGCGATGATGGCCAGCGCGATGGAGGCGTGGAACTGGCGCTGCGAGGCGTAGGTGGAAATATCAAAGATGAAGACGCAGATACCCAGCACCGGAACCAGGGCGGAGAGCATGCCGTAGGTGCCCGTGATGCGGCTTAAGGTCCGCAGCGTGCCGAAAGCGGCGGTGTCGCCAGACTTGGCCGCGGCGATCGCCGGCGGGAACATGGAGGTAGAGACCATGACCGGGCCGATCAGCGCGATGGCCGCGATGGCGTGGATGGCGATGAACAAAGAAGTCATAGGTAAAACAAAGCCTTTCGGGGTTGATGGGCGCGCGCACGCTTATAAGCGCAGGAAGCGCACGCGGTTCGGCTATCTACTCTAACCATTGGGGCAGCAATCCAGCCATTCGACAGGCCCGCGCCATGGCGCGCAGATCCGCCGCCGGCAGGGCAAGGCCGTAGGCGTCGGCAACCTGGCGCACCCGCCCGGCGTACCAGCACCGGTGGGCGGGCGCGGGCGGCATCCACCGGCTGGGCAGGTCATCAGACTTGTCCTGGTTGTGTTCCCGGGCGGTGACCACCAGGTTGAGGGGATCATTGGCAAAGCGCTGGCGCGTGCGGGCATCCCACGCATAGGCGCCCAGGTCCCAGGCCGCCGCCAGCGGCAGAACGTGGTCGACCTCGACTGCGCGCGTGCCCGGCTCCACGTGTACCTCGCCGGCCCCATAAGGGTCGAAGACCGTGCCCTGGCGCAGCGCGCAGCCCTCCAGCCGGGCTTCAGTGTCGGTGACCTGGGCCAAGATGGCGGCCTCGCGAGCGGTGCACGCTGCCGCAGGTGCTAAGGCTGGCGATGCCGCCGCCGGGCCCCAGCCGCTGCCAAAAGCCGCGCGCTCATATCCGAGCACCCGCTGCCGCTGCGGCAGCGCTGGGGCTGGGCCCGCTTTTCCCACCTGGCCCGCCCGCGGCCGCGCCTGCAGCTCCAGCCCGGGCGCGAGCGCACCGCCCGCATCGCCCGCATCACCGGCGGCGTCGGCATCGTCGGCATGTCCGGCACCGACAGAATCAGCCGCCGGCAGGTAACCCGCCAGCTGTGGGGTGGTGTGGAAAGGCCGCAGCGGGGCAGAAGGAATGAGGGCAATCAGGGTGATTAAGACCAAACCCGCCGCGGTGAGGCGGCGGGTGGGAGACATAGTGCGCATAGCCTTTTGGACTGCGCGGGTGGGGCGGGGGTTCCCGGGGGTCTAGTTCTCCAGCTTGCGGGCCTCGGCAGCGAAATCGAGGTCCTTGTCGGCGGCGGCCTTGCGGGCCAGGGTCACTGCGCGGTCGAACTCCTGCTCGATCTGGGCGCCCGGGGCGGCAGTGGCCTTGGAGACGGCGTAGATGACCAGGGAGGAAAGGGCAAAGCCCGGGACGATCTCGTAGATGATGTCGCCCAAGGCGGTCATGCCCCACACCACGGTGACCACGGCGCCGGTGACCATGCCGGCGATGGCGCCGGTGGCGTTGAGGCGCTTCCAGAACAGGGTGAACAGCACCAGCGGGCCGAAGGCGGCGCCAAAACCGGCCCAGGCGAAGCTGACCAGGCCCAAGATGGAATCGGACGGGTTAATCGCCAACGCGGTGGCAATCAGCGCCACGGCCACAACGGCGGTGCGCGAGAGGTTCATCATCAGCTGCGGGTTAGGCTTGCTTGCCTTGTCCTTGCGGAAGATGGTGTAGATATCCTCAATGAGCGCGGAGGAGACAACCAGCAGCTGCGAGGACATGGTAGACATGATCGCCGCCAGGACCGCGGTGAGAACCAGGCCGGCAATCAGCGGGTGGAACATGATCTGGGCCATGTCCAGGAAGATGGTCTCGTAGTTCTCCTGGTCGGTGATGGAGTACTCGGTCTGGGTGAAAAATACGGTGCCGGCCATGGCCACGAAGACCGCGCCCATGATAGACAGTAACATCCAGGCGATGCCGATGCGGCGGCCCGAGACGGCATCGGAAGGCTGACGCAGCGCCATAAAGCGCACGATGATGTGCGGCTGGCCGAAGTAGCCCAGGCCCCAGGCCAGGTTGCCCACGATGACGGCGAGCGAGACCCCGGAAACCAGATTGAAGTAGTCCGGGTTGACCACCGCACCGCCGGTGGCATAGGGGTTCTCCGCGGCAAAGGAGAAGATATCGGCCGGGTTATCCAAAGAGATGATCGCCATGATGGGCACGATGGCCAGCGAGGCAAACATCAACAGGCCCTGGACAACGTCGGTGTAGGAG
>CAVFKS010000065.1:0-11705 GCA_963623015.1 Clostridia bacterium | reverse complement strand
GGCCGCCACCACGGAGGAATCCCTCCTGGCCACCGAGGACGTCAAGGCCCCGGAGCCGGCCATCATCCGCGTGCGCAACGAGGTCAAGCGCGGCCCGTCTACCGGGCTGACCCTTGGCGTGGGCGCTACCCTCGGTGCGGTGGGCGCAGGCCTCGTCGCGCTGCGCCGCAAGAAGTAGTATTGGACGCATAAACGTCACCGGGGGCCGGCTGGCCTGGGCAGAAGGGAGAGCACGCAATGGAGCACGCGCCCAACCTATATGAGTACTTCGGGCTCGACCCGCGCGAAAACACTACCTCGCTGGGGGTGCTGCTGGCAGGCAAGGACGCCCAGCTGGCCGGCCACGGCCTCGACGAGCAGGCCGATGCCCGCCGCCAGGTCAGCGCCGCCTACTCCATCCTCTCCGACGAGCATCGCCGGCGCCTCTACGACGATGCCCTGGGCCTCCACCTGCCGCTGACCTGGGCGCAGCTGCACTACCTGGGAGATTTTGGGGCCTGGCCGGACCCGGCGCTGGGCTGGCAGGGGGCGGCATCGGCAAGCTCATCGGCAAGGTCATCGGTAAGCTCGGCGCCCCAGCCGGCGCCGGTGCGCGAGCCCAGCCCCTATATCGACCCGTTCGCGCCGCAGCCCGCGCAGTACGCGGCCGGTCACAGCAGCCTGGACCGGCGGGCGAATGCCGCCAACCCCGTCTTCGGGGCTCCGACCGGGGTGAGCAACTATGCCGGCATGCAGGCGCGCCCGTCGATGGGCACGCGGTTTGCCCTCGCCGCCGCGGACGTCTTCACGGCGTTTATCGGTTCCGGGTTCCTCGTCGCGCTAGTGGCCGAGCACCTCACCGGCCTGGTCTATGGGTTCTTAGTCTCCCTGCTCATGGTGGCCTACCACGTGGTCCCCGAGATGCTGTGGGGCGGCTCGCCGGCCAAGCTGGCCGCGGGCTACCAGGTGCGCGACGTGGAGACCGGCGGCAGGCTCAGCCCCGGCCAGGTCCTGCGCCGCAACTGGTTCCGGCTCGTCCACATGGTGCCGGTCGTCGGGACCGTCGTGGGGCCCGTCGCCGCCCTCGTGACGCTCGCGACTATCAAGCCTGAGGATGAGCTGCGCGGCGCCCACGACCGCCTCGCCGGGGCCGAAGTAGTGTCCAAGCGGCTACGCTAACCACCGCCAGCGCCACCAGCCCCACGGCCACCCAGCTAATCCAGCGCGGCGCGGGCTCTAGGGTTGGCTCCGGTTCCAGATGCGGCGCCACGGTGGCCGGGGCCGCTGAGGTCTCCGTCGCCTGGGCCTCCAGCGTGCCGATGCCCCCTTGCGTCCGGTAGGCCTCATCCAGCAGCGCCTGCGCCTGCTGCCAGGCGCGCGGGCCATGCTCGACGGTGGTATCGAGGAGCACCGCCATCAGGCGGCGGCCGTCGCGGTCGAGCGCGCCGACGAAGGTGTGCCCGGCATCGTCGGTATAGCCAGTTTTGCCGCCGATGCCGTCTGGGTCATTCATAAATAGCCCGTTGTCGTTGTAGAGCTCGTAGCCGGGCAGCTCCCCGTAACCGGGGAAGGGGGTGTGCTCGGTGGCGGCAATCCGCGCAAACGTCGGGTTGGCAAACGCCGCCCTATAGATGAGCGCCATGTCATAGGTCGACGTCGACATCCCGGGCGCGTCCAGGCCCGAGTAGCTGGCCACCACGGTATCGCGGGTGCCCAGCTGCTGGGCCAGCGCGTTGACCTTCTGCAGGGTGGCCGCGTCGCCGCCGAGGAGCTCGGCTAGGGCGTGGGCGGCGTCGTTGCCGGAAGCCAGGATGAGTCCCTCGAGGAGTTCTTCGACGGTGTAGCGCCCGCCCGCGCCGATGCCTACCGCGGAGCCTTCTTGGCTGGCCGACTCCACGCTCACGGTGACCTCGCGGCGCAAGTCGAGCTCGTCGATGGCCACCTGCGCCAGCAACCCCTTGATGATGGAGGCCGGCCGGTAGCGGCCGTGGGGGTCCTTATCGGCGATGATCTCGCCGGTATCCAAGTCGACGACCATCCAGGCGCCGGCTAGCACCTCGTCGGGCACGTTGAAGCCTTTGGGGGCGTGGACGCCGCAGTCGGAAGTCTGGGTGGCCGGCAGCGGGGTGGGGGAGGCCGCGCCCGGGGCCAGGCGCTCCGAGGTGGTCACGGGTTCGGGCGGGACGAGCGCCCGCGGGCAGTCGTTGGTGTCCGGCGCCGCGGTGCGCCAGGTGGGAGGCGCCTCCTCGAAGGCTGCAGCGGTCGGCATCGGCGGCGTGGGCAGTATCAGCGCGGCGGCAAGCAGGGCGCCGGGGGCGGCGCGGCGCGGGGATAGAGGTGAGTTCATGACAGGTTCATAGTAGAAGCGCTTAGGATGAGGGAATGCATGACTCACCACTGATTAGCCCAGAAAATAAGGATCGTAACGCCCAGACCTTCGCCGACCTGCCCAAGGTGGCCCTGGGCGTGGCCGTGGAGGCGGCCGGCCGGGAGCCGGGCCAGGCCGCCGCGGAGACCGCCCGGGCGCTGGCCGACGACCACGTGGTCTACGCGGAGCTGGCCTTCAACCCGGCCGACTTCGCCGCCCCCGACCGCGCAGTGGCCGACGCCCTGGAGGGGTTGGCGCAGGTCGACGGCATCGAGACGAGGCTGCTGGTGGTGACCGACGGGGCAGAGCCCGTCGACGCTGCGGCCTGGGCGGGCACCGCCAGGGTGGTCGGCGTCGAGCTGGCGCCTCAGTCAGCCGCTGTGGTGGATGCCCTGGCGCGGCAGCTGCGTAAGGCATACCTGCCGCTGGCGGTGCGCGTGGGCCAGGACTTTGAGGTGCTCGAGGCTGCCGCCCACGCCGGGGCACAGCGCCTCGTGGGGCCGGACTGCGTGGTCGACGATTTCGGGGCCTCGCTCGAGGGCATCGAGCCCGGGCGGGCCTCGGCGTGGCTGCGCGACCGCCGCACCCCGCACGTCTTCGCTCCGCCCGCCCAGACCGGCGAGGAGCTGGGCGACCACCCGCTGCCGCTCTTACAGCAGCTCGGGTTCGCCTGCGCTGTGGCCCCGCTGCCGGGGGCGACACTGACCCAGCACTTCACCGCGCTGGCCGAGACCTTCGGCTACGGCCTAGAGGAGTTCTTCGATCTCACGGTCACGGCCGTCGAAGGGGCCTTTTGCAGCCAAGAGGAGCGCACCCGCCTGCTGGAGGAGAAGATCCTGCCGGCCTACCAGGCGCTCTCCGATGCCGACTTCGCCGAGGACCACCTCCACGACGACGAAGACCCGGCCCCGCAGGAGTAGAACTGCGCTGCGGGACCGGGCCAGGCAGGTCCGGGCTTAGAACTTGGAGAAGCGCTTCTTGAGCATGGACTCCAGTTCCTTCCACGCGGTGACGTGGTCGGTGTACGGCTTCGAGGGCACGTACCCGGCCAGCTCGGTGGAGCCGAGCATGTAGCCCAGGTAATCCTGGAAGCGCGGGTTGGCCAGCATGAAGGAGTTGATGGAGTCGTCGCCGGCCCAGTCGGCGGCGTCGGCGCAGATCTCGTAGCAACGGTTCATCTGGTCGGTGTCCACGGCCTCCGGGCCCTGCTCGATGGACTTGGCCATGCCGTTGAAGGAGTAGAGGTTGTCCGGGTGGACCTGGACCTCCAGCTCGCCGGCGTTGGCGGCGGTGACGACATCCTCCCACGTGGACACGCGGGCCAGATCATGATCGTCGTTTTCCATGATCCAACGCACCAGCTGCTTCGGGGTGGGGAAGGTGTAGATTTCGCCCCACTTGCCCAAAAAGACCGGCTTGCCGTCGAGGTAGGTGCGCAGCGTGTACGTGGACTGGGAGTCGATGGTGATCTTGACCGGGTCGATGCCAGCGGCCGCCCACGGGGAGGAGTCATAAGGATCGGCGGCGGCCTGCTGGGCCTTGCGGGCGGCCTCGGCCTCCTCCTTCGCCTTCGCCGCGGCCGCGGTGGCGGCGGTGATGCGGGAATCGGCATCGTCTAGCTGGGCGGCGTCGAAGTCTGCGGAAGGCACGACGCGCACGTGGGCGTCGAGGTCCTCCATGACGCCCTTCCAGTTGCTGGCGATAACGTGGCCCACGCCCGACCACTCGCGCAGGCCCTCCGCGCCGGAGTAATGCTCGGCGCCGCGGACCGTGTTGCGCAGGATGGAGTGGGTGGCAAAGAAAATGACGGCGTGCTCGGCGCCGGCCACGTTGGCCAGGGACTCGGCCAGCTCGAAGTTGCGGGCCACGGTGGACACCGCCACGTGCCCGGGGCGCTCGGCTAGGACGGCGGGCAGGCCGATGAGGTCGTACTCATCGCGCGTAGCCGGGGTTACCCGGGTCTCATCGCGGGCGGCGAAGTCCTCCCAGTGCGGGTGGTCGACAAGGTCGTGGGTGCGTCCCGACTCCAAGAAAACCAGGAGGCTGGCGGGAGACTCGAAGGCTAACACGGAGGTGTCGTCGCCTAAGAAGGCCTGCCACTCAGCCCCGTTCTGGCGCCACTTGGGCGCCCAGAGGGTATAAAAGTCCCCCTCGGTGAGGCTGATTTTGATCGGTACGATTGCGCGGGTGCTCATGGGCTATGAGTCTACCCAACCCGGCCCGCGCGGCCGAGTACTAGCCCGTGGGGCGCCAGAATCCCTTAAATGCCATTCCCATGTTGGTGGTGCGCAGCGGGTTGGTCTGCACCGGGTCCCCGGCCTCGACAATCTGGCCGTCGCCGGCATACATGGCCACGTGCCCGTCCCAGACCACCAGATCACCGGGCTGCAGCTGGTCCGCGCTGACCTGGGTGCCCACGGTCTGCTCCTGGGCCAGCCGGGGCAGCTCGATGCCGGCCTGCCGATAGGCCCACTGGGTAAGCCCCGAGCAGTCGAAACCGCCGGCCCCGGTGCCGCCCCACGCATAGGGGGTGCCCACCTGGCCCAGCGCGGCATCAACGGCGGCCTGCCCCTGCGCTGACCCACCGCCCGAACCTTCCGCCGCGCCCAGGCCGGCTATGGCGGGCGCCTCGGCGCTGGCGAGCATCTGACGTGCGCCGCCGGCGTGTTCAGCTTGTAGAGACCGGCGTGCGGCCTCGCCCTCGCCGGAAATGGCGCCCTGGATGGAGCGGCTGGCAATCTCGCGCAGCGGGCCGGCTAGCCCCAGCAACTCCTGGACCAGCTGGGCAAGGCGGCCGAGGGCTTCCCGGAGGGCATCGCCAGCGATGGCGCGCAGCATCATCTGTGCCCCGGCCCGCACCGTCGGGTTGGGCACCAAGAGCCCCACGGCGACGGGGATCGCGCGCTTGAGGGCCGCCATGCCGATGCCGACCAGGTCGCTTATACACCCGCCGATTAGCCCCTGGGCTTGGCGCTGGATGTCATCTATGGCCCCGGAGTCCTGCGCGATGGCGTGGGCGGACTTCAACACCTGGGCGGGATTGCCGCCGGTGATGCGGGCTAGCTCGCCCACGGCACCTAGCTCCGGCAGGGCCGGGGTGGCAACGTGGGGGATAGGTTGCGGCTTCATCCGATCAATCTGGGCGATGGCCTGGGTAATGGCTAGCATAGGACCGCCCCTAACCTCGCCGCCGTGGCGCCGTCGGCGGTGAGCGCGGCGTGGCGGGTGGCCAGCGCCGTTTCAGCCAGGGCGGCTAAGTCTTGGCGCAGCGTGGTATCGCGGGCGAGCACGTTATCGCGCGCGGCAGCGAGCGCGGCGCAGAAATCTGCGACCGGGCCGCCGGGGAGTACCGGCCGGTCCACTGCTGGTTGGTGGGACTGTTCTTCGAGGTCACGGGCAAGGACAAGGAGCTGTTGCGGATCAACGTTAAAGGCTTTCATGTCCCTTTGGACTGCGGGTGCGCGAAAAAGGTTCCTGAGGCTCTAAAGTGGAAGGCATGGAAATCCACGTTGTTGACCACCCCCTGGCCGCCTCCCGCCTGACGAATATGCGCGATGCCCGCAGCGATAATGCCGCGTTCCGCGCCAACCTGCATGACCTGGGCACCATGCTCGTCTACGAGGCCGCCCGGGACCTGCCCGTCGAGCACTTCGACTGCCAGACCCCGGTGGCCGTTGCCGAAGGCACCCGGCTGGAAAGCCCGCCGATTATCGTGCCCATCATCCGCGCGGGGCTGGGCATGATCGACCCGGCGCTGGCGATGATCCCGGATGCCCAGGTCGGTTTTATCGGCATGGCCCGCGACGAGGAGACCCACCAGCCCGTGCCTTATCTTGAGGCCCTGCCGGATGACCTGGGCGACTCCCACGTATTCCTGGTCGATCCGATGCTGGCCACCGGCGGCTCCCTCATCTACGCGCTGCAGCTTCTGGCCGACCGCGGCGCGCGCGACATCACCTGCATCTGCATGGTCTCCGCGCAGCCGGGCGTCGATGCCCTGCGCGAGTCCGGCCTGCCGGTCAAGCGCTTGGTCACCGCCTGCATCGACCCGGCACTCAACGAGGATGCCTACATCGTGCCCGGGCTGGGCGATGCCGGCGACCGCCTCTACGGCCCCCGCAACATCGACCTTTAAGCTAGAATCCCTCGATACCGGCCCCGCTGCGGGGGCGCGCGGCCGGGACACGGAAAATCGGGGGATTTTATGCAGGACACCAGTCTCATGTGGTCAAGCTATGGCCACTATTTTTCGAAGGCGCTGCGCCAGGCGCGTCAGGCCCGGGGGCTATCCCAGCAGGCGCTGGCGGACATCGCCGGGGTCTCGCGCAGCCAGATCTGCAACCTAGAGCGCAACAACAACGGGCACCACGCCATGGCGGATCCGCAGCTTTCGACCGT
Organism: Clostridia bacterium; assembly: GCA_963623015.1. GTDB lineage: Bacteria > Actinomycetota > Actinomycetes > Mycobacteriales > Mycobacteriaceae > Corynebacterium. The sequence goes on along the minus strand of CAVFKS010000065.1, from coordinate 4,960 downwards.
CTACAAGTTGGCCCAAGCGCTAGAGATTCCGCCCGGCAGCCTCATCCCGGCCGTCACGGCCCAGGTGGGGTCAGTGTGTGCCCCGGCTGCCGATGCCGAATGGACCAGGCCCGCAGAGCCCTCGGCCCTGCAGGAGTTCCCGGTTTCCTACATCGAACAACGCCGCTATGAATCGCAACCGTGGGCCTAAGTTTTATGGACAGCTTGGTCTAGTCTAGACTTGCGGGAGCAAGGAGGAAGACGATGACCAACAATATTTCTGATTTCGTCAGCGAGTGGTTCGATACCCACCGCAGCGAGGTCATCTCCTGGCGCCGCCACATCCACCGCCACCCGGAGACCTCCAACCGGGAGGTCGAGACCACGCAGTTTATCGCCCAGGTGCTCTCCGAGCGCGGCCTTGACATCCATTTCTTCCCGGAAACCGGCCTCATGGTGGATCTTGGCCCCGACACCGAGCAAGGGCGCTTGGCCTTCCGTGCCGACATCGACGCGCTGCCGCTGCAGGAGGTCACCGGCCTGGAGTTTACGTCCGAGACCCCCGGGGTCTGCCACGCCTGCGGCCATGACGTGCACACCACCATCGTGTTGGGCCTGGCCTGCGCGCTGCAGGCCTACCACGAGGCGCATCCGCTGCAGCTGGGCCTGCGGTTTATCTTCCAGCCGGCCGAGGAGGTCTGGGTAGGCGGGGCCACCGACGTCATCGAATGGGGTGCGCTCGAGGGTGTCAACTCCATCTTCGCGGTGCACGTGGAGCCGAAGCTACGGGTCGGGCGCATCGGCGTGCGCACCGGGGCTATCACCTCGGCCACCGACGTCGTCGAGCTGGAAATCTTCGGCCCCGGTGGCCATACCTCGCGCCCGCACCTGTCCACGGATGTGGTCTTCGCGCTGGGCAAGGTGCTCACCGAGCTGCCGGCCCTGCTGTCGCGCCGGGTGGATCCGCGCACCGGCACCGTCTGGGTGGCCGGCCAGGTCAACGCAGGCTACGCGCCGAATGCCATGCCGGAATCCGGAACCCTGACGGGCACCATGCGCACCGCAGACATCGGCATCTGGCGCGAGCTGCAGCAGCTCACAGCCCAGCTTGTCGATGCCATCGTGGCCCCCACCGGCTGCTCCCATGAGCTCAAGTACCACCGCGGCGTGCCGCCGGTGCTCAACGACGACGTGGCAACGGCGCTTCTGACCGCGGCTGCTACCGCCATCGACCCGCAAGCCGTAGTCCAGGCCCCGCAGTCCTCCGGCGGGGAGGACTTCTCTTGGTACCTGGAGAAGGTGCCCGGATCTATGGCCCGCCTGGGGTGCTGGTCCGGGGAGGGTGACCAGCACGATCTCCACATGGGCGACTTGGTGGTCGACGAGCGAGCCATCGGAGTGGGCATCAAGCTCTTTGGCTCCGTGGTCCAGCAGTTCTCCCTAGTTGAGCCTGCCTAAGCTTCAACCACTAGACTGTTTCCGGTATACCCCATGTCTTGAATAACCATGTCTAATAAAGGAGCTGGGTAAGTGACGACGGAAACTGTAGTGGAAGACGCCCCGCGCATCGTGATCATCGGCGGCGGCCCCGCCGGCTATGAGGCCGCGACTGCGGGAGCGAAGTACGGCGCCGACATCACCTTGGTGGAGGACCAGGGCCCGGGCGGCTCCTCGGTCCTGCTCGACTGTGTGCCGTCGAAGTCCTTTATCGCCGGTGCAAATATTCGCACCGACTTCCGCCGCGCCAACGCCATGGGCCTCAACGATAAGCTGGGGGACCTGCAGCTTTCGCTCCAGGCGCTCAACCAGCGCGTGCAGGCCCTAGCCGGCAAGCAGTCCGAGGACATCCGCTCCGGGCTGGAGAAGATTGGCGTCCGCGTCATCGACGGGCGTGCGAGCTTCTCCGAGGATCAGCACGACGTCGTCGGTGCCGCCCACCGGGTAACGGTGGCCCACGCGGACGGCAACACCGAGGAGCTCGAGGCCGACCTGGTCCTGGTGTGTACGGGCGCTACCCCGCGCATCCTGCCCGGCGCCCAGCCGGACGGCGAGCGCATCCTGACCTGGCAGCAGGTCTACGGCCTGCAGGAGCAGCCCGAGCACCTCATCGTGGTCGGATCCGGCGTTACGGGCGCGGAGTTTGTCTCCGCGTTCGCGGAGATGGGCGTGCACGTGACCATGGTTGCCTCCCGCGACCGCATTCTCCCGCATGACGATGCCGACGCCGCCGACGTCCTCGAGACCGTCCTGGCCGAGCGCGGCGTGGACCTGGAAAAGAACTGCCGCGTCGAGGCCGTGCGCCGCACCGACGACGGCGGCGTCGTGGTCATCACCCAGGACGGCCGCGAGATCCACGGCTCGCATGTCATCATGTCCATCGGCTCCATCCCGAATACCCAGGATCTGGGACTTGAGCACGTGGGCGTGCGCACCAGCCGCTCCGGGCACATCCACGTCGACCGCGTCTCGCGCACCAACGTGGCGGGCATCTATGCCGCCGGCGACTGCTCTGACCTATTCCCGCTAGCGTCCGTAGCTGCCATGCAGGGCCGCATTGCGATGTACCACGCGCTGGGCGAAGGCGTGTCCCCGCTGCGCCTGAAGACCGTGGCCACCGCCGTGTTTACCCGCCCCGAGATCGCCGCCGTGGGCTTTACCCAGGCCGAGATCGAAGCCGGCGATGTCAACGCGCGTACCATCTGCATGCCGCTGGCTACCAACCCGCGCGCGAAGATGCGCTCCCTGCAGCACGGTTTCGTCAAGCTGTTCTGCCGCGCCTCCTCGGGCCGCGTCATCGGCGGCGTCATCGTTGCCCCCACTGCCTCCGAGCTCATCTTGCCGATTGCCGTGGCCGTAACCAACCAGCTCACCGTTAACCAGCTGGCGGATTCCTTCGCGGTCTACCCGTCCCTGTCGGGCACCATCACCGAGGCCGCCCGCCGCCTGGTTGCCCACGACGATCTGGAGTAGGCACTACTCAAACGCCCCCGGGGCGGCCCCAACGGCACAAATTAAAGGCAGCTGGTCAGACCAGCTGCCTTTTTGCTGCGCTTTCTCCGTGCTTCTGCGGCCCCGCGGCCTAGGCTCGGGGTAGGAAGAGGTAGGCCAGCAGCGCGGTAAAGCCTACGGCCAGGGCCGCTAGACCCGCCAGGTTGATGGACGCGGTGCCGCTCAGCGCGATGAAGGACCCCACTCCCGCGATGATGAGCGCGGCGCCGAGGCCGCCCACAATTTTCGGCATCCGCGGCGCCTGCGGGCGGGCCAGGATGGCCACGAGTGCTGCCACCGTGACTACCAACGCTACCCATTCCATTACTCGAAAAGCTGTACCAAACTCCATGGAAAGGCAAGCGACCGCGACAACAATCGATACGAGCGAGAGAAAGCCTAAAACTCTTGCATTTGTCACCTAAATCATCTCCAATCCGGTGTTCAAGGGGCTAGTCGAAATAAGAAGCGGCAGTGACTGCACCATAATAAACATCGGCGGTGGCTTCGCAGGAGCCCCGGGTAGCTCCGGGGCCGTAAGTCGCACGGCAGTTGTTTTTCATGTTGTCACGCAAGGGGCCGTCGCACGCGTGATCGTGGTGACCAGCGGCTTCAATGCACATATCGTGAATTGCGCAAGGTCCGTGGAATGGGGCATTTGGCCCGATCGGGTTCGGAAACTCGTCGGGGGAATTGGAGCAATAGTCGTGAAGGCGCTTCTGAGGATGGTTTGGATCGAATAGGTAATTTCCGGGAACCTCAATCACGTTCTCATAGTTGACAGTAGAGTCCTGGCCAAGGTCCCTGGCTGGAATGAATACGAGGTCTACGGAATCCGCAGAAACAGAGTTTTGGAGTGAGATTTCGCTGTCGGATGATGAGAGCCGTGCTTCCGATAATGCACCGCTTGCGTCGACCGCTTTTGCAATCTCGACGACTCCTAGGAGTTCTCCGGACGTATCTACCACGTTAACTGAATCGGCGTCAGTAGTTTCGATGAATGAGGAGTTTGATGCAATATCGTGTTCAGCTGAGAGTGGGGTATCACGTTCAGTCACATTCTCAAACGTCCGCATGTCGAGGGAGCGAGCGGCATCAGAAACTCTGACTTGGCCCGTCGTTTCGTCAAAGGAGAGGCCCATTTCCTTAGCCGTATTTGTCAGATTGGGTTGATCCTCGTTGGTCGCGGCAGTTGCTGCTGGTGCCGAGGCGTATGCAGCGGCTAGCAGCGCAATTCCAGTCCAGACGATCGGATTTTTCATGCGGCTAAATCCCTTCCGTGGTCAAGCTCGTGTGTACAGGTGAACGATGTCCAATAGTGAACACTGTTCAGTACGGTACCGGTGAGGCTGTTACTCTTCAACGCGAATTAGTAATTTCTTTGATGCAAATGTCTTCTTGCCTATGTGCGCAGGCCGTTGGGGCTGGAGTTGAGATCGTGGTGCGCCTCGACGCCAGACTGCGGGAAGGCGCGCTGGGGGCAGGCGCTGCGCGGGCAGGTGGTGCACCCGGGCCCGATGGGGGTGGCGGCGGCCGGGTTGAGGTTGAGGGCGTCGGAGTAGATGAGCCGGTGGGCCTGGGAGATGTCGCAGCCCAGGCCGACGGAGAACTCCTTGCGCGGGGTGCCAAAGGGCTGGACCTGGCCCTGGATGTGGCGGGCGATCCACAGGTAGCTGTGCCCGTCGGGCATGGTGGCGACCTGGCGGGTGATGCGGTTGGGGGTCTCGAAGGCCCGGTGGACCACCCACAGCGGGCAGGAGCCGCCGGACCGGGAGAAGTGGAAGCTGGTGGCGGACTGGCGCTTGGAGATATTGCCCGCGCGGTCGGTGCGGATGAAAAAGAACGGCACGCCCTGGGCGCCGGGGCGCTGGAGGGTGGCTAGCCGTTGGGCGGTGGCTTCGAAGCTGGTGCCAAACGCCGCGCCGAGCCGTTCGACGTCGTAGCGGAAGTCCTCGGCCTGCTCGAGGAAGGCGGTATACGGCATGGTCACGGC
>CAVFKS010000064.1:0-11852 GCA_963623015.1 Clostridia bacterium | reverse complement strand
GCACCACGCGCCAGATGAGGTACATGACCACCATCAGGGCAATAACGGGGCCGAAGACCGCGCCGGCCGGGTTCCCGGTGGCCGAGGTCATAATCAGGGTAAACAGCTGCTTGATGGCCTCGAAGGCCACCGCACCGATGCTCGCGCCGATGAGCCCGGACTTCTTCGGCACCTTGGTGCGCGGCAGGATCATAATGAGCCACCAGAACACGATGAAGTTGGCCACCAGGCCGATGGCCAGGCCAACCAAGAAGATGACGGCGTTCATGCCGGGGAAAGACTCCAGGCCGACCATTTCGAAGATCTTCTGGGTCAGGCCGGAGGAGCCGGCGGCGGTCACACCGAAGGCCACGATGAGCGCCAGCAGTAGGCCGATGAGGCCGAAGAGATCCGAAATCTTCTTGGTAAAGAAGTTGGCGCCACCCTCGTTGGCGTCGACGTTCCACATCGCGGAGATGCCGATGCGCAGGTTATTCATCCACCCCAGGCCGGACCACAGGGTGGTCAGGCCGCCGATGCCGAACATGGCGCCACGCTGGGAGATGGCGGTGTCCAGGATCTGGTTGACGGTCTCGCCCAAGTCCCCGGCGAAGGCGTCGGTAATCCGCGACTGCAGCTGTTCCAGCAGGTCCGGGCGGTTGGCCAGCACCGTGGCGGCGCCGGCCATCAGGAGCATGGCGATGGGGAAAATCGCCAGCACGGAGTAATAGGTAATGCCGGCGGAGAACTGGTTGCCGCCCTGCGAGCCATAGCGATCCAGCATCCGCATCAGATGGTCAACGAACGCGGAGCGCTCGCGCACCTTGTCTACGGCACCGGGCTCGTCCTGGTTGGCGCGCTCGATGCCGTAGGCGTCGGTCTTCGCGGGATCGGACTGGGTAGTAGTGGCCACAGGCTTATTCCTTAGGTACTAGCTTTAACGTTTACTGCTACTACCCTATAGGCCGCGGCTGCCCGGCGCGATTATCGGCGGCGTTGTTTCAGGAAGCCGACCTTGTCGTAGACGTCATCGACCAGCGGCTGCGCGACTTCCTGGGCGCGCTCGGCGCCGCGGGCGAGGATGTCCTCGAGCTGCGCGCGGTCGTCCATCAGCTCATCGAAGCGCGCCTTGAGCGGGGTGGTAAACGCCTCGAGGGCATCGGCGGTGTCGACCTTGAGGTGGCCGTAGCCCTGGCCGGCGTACTTGTCTACTAGGGCATCGATGCTCTCGCCGGTCAGCGCCGACTGGATGGCCAGCAGGTTGGACACGCCCGGCTGGGCCTCGCGGTCGAAGGCGACGACTCCGAGGTCATCGGTGACGGCGGACTTGATGCGCTTGGCCGAGGTCTTGGGCTCGTCGAGCAGGTTGACAATGCCCTTGGGGTTGGCACCCGACTTCGACATCTTGGAGGTGGGATCCTGCAGGTCGTAGATCTTGGCGGAGCCTTCCGGGATGAAGGCCTCAGGCACCTTGAAGGTGGGGCCGTACTTGTTGTTGAAGCGCTCGGCCAGGTTGCGGGTCAGCTCCAGGTGCTGGCGCTGATCCTCGCCCACCGGCACGAAGTCCGGGGAGTAGAGCAGGATGTCGGCGGCCATGAGGACCGGGTAGGTAAACAGGCCCACGGTGGTGCGGTCCTGGCCTTGCTTGGCGGACTTGTCCTTGAACTGGGTCATGCGGGAGGCCTCACCAAACCCGGTGATGCAGTTGAGCACCCAGGTCAGCTCGGTATGCGCCGGCACGTGGGACTGGACGAAGAGCGTGGACTTGTCCGGGTCGATGCCCAGCGCGATGAGCTGGGCGGCGCCCGCCACGGTGCGCTGACGCAGGGCCTCCGGGTCCTGGTCTACCGTGATGGCGTGCAGGTCCGGGATGAAGTAAAAGGCCTCGTAGCCGTCCTGCAGCTCGATCCACTGCTTGAGCGCACCGAGGTAATTTCCCAGGTGATAAGAATCAGCGGTGGGTTGAATTCCGGACAGGACGCGGGATGCTTCAGCTTGGGTCATAGGCACACAGTCTACCCCTCCCCCACCGCCGCCCAACCGGAGGCAAGAAAAATCCCCGCACCACTGGGTGCGGGGTGGGCAAGCTAGAGCTTGCGGGAGGTGGGCGACTTCGCGTCGAGGAAGTCGGAGAAACCAGTGACCATGAGCGCGCCGCCGACGCCCATGAGGACGATCGGGCCGAGGAAGGCGAAGGAGGGCCCAACGATGGTCCACCACCAGATACTCAGCGCCAGGATAACGGCGCCGAGGATGAATTCGATTGCTGCGCGTGCCATGCGTGTGCTCCAGTTTCTAAGGATGAGGATAGAACGCCCCAAAGTTTAACACCCTTCCCAGGGCTATTCCTACTTACTTCCCATACTCTCCGGAGGATTCCCCGCCCAGGGGGTAGTCCGTATTATTGACCTCCCACTCCTGGAAATTGCGCTTGCGCCGCCACTTGGAAGGCAGCGGGCGCGAGACCTTCCGCGCCGCCGCGGTGGCGCGGCGCTTGGTGGCCCGCGCCCCGCGCTTGACCAGGCGGGCCGATAGCCGCAGGCGCGGGTCGATGGGCTGATCCTTGCCCAGGTACTCGAAGTGCGGCAGGGACTTATGCGAGCGGATGGCCCACAGGCGCAGCAGGAAGGCGATGGTCACCGTAATCAGCGCCGCCGGGTCCTTTTCCAGGCCGAGCTCGAGCAGCACCATGTAGACCGCCGTGGCCAAGAAGGAGATGGTGGCGTAGAGCTCCTGTGACATCACCAGGGGCACGCGGTCCGAGAGCAGGTCGCGCATGATGCCGCCGAAGACGCCGGTAATCACCGAGGCCACCGAGGCGATGATGAACCCGTGCCCGTGGTTTAGGGCGATCTGGGTGCCCAGCACGGAGAAGATGGCCAGGCCGACGGCATCGAGGACCAAAAAGACCCGGCGGAAGTGGTGCATCAGGAAGGCGATGCCCACCGTCAGCAGGGCCGCAGCCAGCACGATCACCAGGTAGATGGGGTGCTCGACCCAGGTCAGCGGGTAGATCCCCAGCACCATGTTGCGCACGCTCCCGCCGCCGAGCGCGGTAAGCGATGCCAGCAGCATGACGCCGAAGAGATCCATCTTCTGCCGCCCGGCCGACAGGGCGGCGGTAATCGCCTCCGCCGCAATGCCAATGACGTAGAGGACGGTGAAGACCATTTAGGCGTACTCCACCAGCAGCGGCGAGTGGTCGGACCAGCGCTGCTCCACCGTCGGGGCCTTTTCTACCCAGGTGCGCTGCGCGCGGTCGAGCATGCCGCGGGTGGCGGCCTGGTAGTCGATGCGCCAGCCGGCGTTGTTGTTAAAAGCCTGGCCGCGGTAGGTCCACCAGGTAAAGAGATCGTCTTCTTCTGCCGGGTGCAGGCGGCGGGCGACGTCAAACCAGACGGGGGCATCGGCAGGCTCCCAGGGCGCGTGCGGCTGGTAGTCCACCACCCCGCGCCAGGCACCCAGGCCCTTCTTTTCCTGCGGGGCCTCATCCGGGAAGGCGCCGAAGACGGAGTCGAGGAAGGCGCGCTCCTCCGGCAGGTGGCCGGCCTTCTTCTCGTTGGCCTTGTTGTTTTTCAGATCCTGGGCGCGGTGGCAGATGTTCCAGTCGCCGCCGATGACCATGTTGTCGTAGGTTTCCGCGCGCTGGGCGAGCACCCCGGAGAACTGATCGAGGAAGGCGTACTTCTCATCCAGCTTGGGCGAGTCCGTGGCGCCGGAGGGCAGGTAGAGCGAGGCCACGCGCACGTCCGCCCCGTCTGGGCCCGCGACGGTGGCCTCGATGAAACGGCCGGCCTCGGTGAAATCGCCAAAGCCCACCTCGACGTCGGTGGCGGGCGTGCGCGAGAGGATGCCGACGCCGGCGCGCCCCTTCGCGCCCGGGGTCAGCGCCTCGGCCTGCACGAGGTGCCAGCCGGCCTCCAGGGCGGGGGCCAGAGCCTTTTCGGTCTCGACCGGGGTGGCGCGCACCTCCTGCATGAGCACCACGTCAGCCGGGGTGGTACTCAGCCAGGCGTTCATGCCAGGGTTGTCCTCATTGCGCTGCTTGCAGGCCGCGCGGATGCCGTTGACGTTGACGCTCGCGATGGTAAAACTCATGGTGCCCACTCTACCGCCGGGCTAGTCGTGGGAGACAATCTTGACCTGCCCCTTGACGCCACGGCTGCCCGCACCGCCGCGGGCCGCCAGCCGGCGGGCGTCCCAGCGCGCTACCACCCAGGTCAGCGCGCCGGCCAGGGCCAGCCCCAGGCCCACCAGCGCGGTGGAGTTATAGCTAAACCCGGCGCCGACCACCAGGCCGCCCAAGGCCGCGCCGGTGGCGTTGGCGATGTTGAGCGCGGACTGGTTGAGCGCCGAGGCCAGCGACTTGGCATCGCCGGCAACGATCATCAGGCGCATCTGCAGCGACGGGATGAGCAGGGAGCCGAAGAAGGACAGCATGCCAAAGAGCACGGTGCCCACCCAGAGGTTGTGCGCGCCGAAGTAGAAGGCGAGGAACGTCGCGGCCAGGCACAGCAGGGCAAAGATGATGGAGAACTCCATGTTGCGGTCGCTCATCACGCCGCCGACGCCGTTGCCTAATATCATGCCGATGCCGTAGGCCATCAGCACCGCCCAGGTCCAGGACGCGTCCATGCCGGCGACCTCGGTCATGGTCCAGGTGATGTAGGTGTAGACGGCGAACATGCCGCCAAAGCCCACCACGCCGATGATGACGGACAGCCACACCTGCGTATTTTTCAGCGCGCCTAGCTCCGTGGTGATGTCGGTGGCCGCCATCTCGGTCATGTGCGGGAAGAGGAAGAACAGCGCGATCATGGTGACCAAGGCGATGGCGACGACGACCAGGTAGGCCGCGTGCCAGCCCAGCGCCTGGCCGAGCGCCTGCGCGGCAGGAACACCCACGACGGTGGCCACCGCCAGGCCCATGCCGATGGCGGCCATCGCCTTGCCGCGCGCGCCCTTCGGCGCCATCGAGGCGGCCGAGAGGTTTGCCACCGAGAAATACGCCCCGTGCGGCAGGCCGGCGATGAAGCGGGCCGCCAGCAGCACCGGGTAGTTCGGCGCCAGGGCCGTGAGCAGGTTGCCCACCAGCAAAAATCCGATGAGGACGATGATAAGGCGGCGGCGCGGCAGCCGCCCGGTCACCGCCGAAATGGCCGGGGCGCCGACCACCACGCCGAGGGCGTAGACGGAGATCATCGTGGACGCGGAGTCCTCGCTGATACCGAAGTCGCCCGCGATGAGCGGCAGCAGGCCCATCGAGACGAACTCGGTGGTGCCGATAGCAAAGGCGCCCAGGGCCATCGCCAGCATGACGATGCGCCGCCGCCCCGCCGAGATTTCAGTCTGCCGCGGCACGCGCGGGCGGGCGGCCGGGGTTGAGGACCTTGAGGTCCTTGAGGACACGGAGGAAGAATCAGGGGTGGTCACGGCCGCTGACCTTACCCCGCCGCGGGAAGCCGGGCTAAGCACAGCTAGCCCGGGGTTAGGAACCCGATACCCTGCCCCGCCTAGTGACGGGATTCACTAGGCCCCGCCCGCGCGCGTGAGAGTTCTCACCCGCACTTTGTGCGCGGGCGCGCACGGTCTACGATAAACACTGGAAATTATTGAGCTAACCCTTGCCTAAGAACAGGGTTCTATGGGAGGTCCCATGCGTAAGTCTTTGCCCCTTGCCCTGCTTGCCAGCTGCGCCGTAGCGCTGAGCGTTACCGCCTGCGCCGCAGACGACAGCCAGTCCAACTCCCAGTCCGCGGCCCAGTCCGCCAGCGCCACGGGTGATAATGCCGCCGACTCCGAGCGCGCCGCGCAGTTCCCGGTGACCATCGAGCACGCCTTTGGCTCCACGACCATCGACAAGCTGCCGCAGCGCGTGGCCACGGTGGGCTGGGGCAACCACGAGGTGCCACTGGCCCTGGGCATCGTGCCGGTGGGCATGTCCAAGACCACCTGGGGCGACGATGACGAAGACGGGATCCTGCCCTGGGTCAAGGCCAAGCTCGACGAGTTGGGCGGCGAGACCCCGGTGCTCTTCGACGAGACCGACGGCATCCCCTATGAGCAGGTCGCCGAGACCCAGCCCGATGTCATCCTGGCCGCCTACTCCGGCCTGACCCAGGAGGACTACGACACCCTGTCCAAGATCGCCCCCGTGGTGGCCTACCCGGATAAGGCCTGGCAGACCTCCATGGAGGACATGGTGGAGCTCAACTCCAAGGCGCTCGGCTACGAGGCCGAGGGCGAGGCCCTCGTGGACCAGCTCGACCAGCAGGTCGACGACACCATGGCGAAATACCCCGACCTGAAGGGCAAGAAGGCCCTGTTTACTTCCTTCGGCGGCGCCGCTGATTCCTCCAAGATCGGCTTCTACACCACCGAGGACCCGCGCGTGGGCTTCCTGGAGGAGCACGGGGTGGGCATCCCCCAGGTCGTCGAGGACAACTCTGACGATGCCGAGAGCTTCTGGGTGGAGATCTCCGCCGAGCGTCCCGAGCTGTTCGAGGACGTCGACTACTTCATCTCCTACTCCTCCGGCAACGCCGAGGACGACGCCAAGGCCCTGGCGGACATGCAGGCCGATCCGCTGCTGTCGAAGATCCCGGCCGTGGCCGCAGGCCGCGTGGCCTGGCTGCCCAACGGCCCGCTAGGCGCGGCCGCCAACCAGTCCCCGCTGTCCATCCCGGCGACCATCGACGAGTACTTCTCCATTCTCAACGAGGCCGCGAGCGCCTAAATGCCACGGATGACCGAGCCTGCCCGGCAGGCCCCGCGCAGCGGCGTGCCCGCGTGGGCGATTTGGGCCCTGCTGATTGCGGGCACGGTAGCAGCCGCGCTGGCTTCGGTGGCCTTCGGCGCGCGCTCGGTCCCCCTGGCCGACGCCTGGGCCGGGCTGTGGGGCGCTACCGAAAACGCCAACCAGGCCGCGGCCTTCGTGCGCCTGCCGCGGACCGTCATGGCGCTGGTGGTCGGCGCCGCCCTGGCCCTGGCCGGCACCACCTTCCAGGGGGTGACCCGCAACCCGCTGGCTGATCCGGGAATCTTCGGCGTGCTTTCCGGGGCCTCCCTGGCGGTGGTCTCCGGCATCACCTTCTTCGGGCTGGCCCGGCCGCTGCCGACGATGCTGGTGGCCATCGCCGGCTCCTGCGCAGCCGCCTTCTTCGTCTACCTGGTCGGCTCGCTCGGCCACGGGGGTGCTACCCCGCTCAAGCTGGCGCTGGCCGGCGCGGCCACTGCCGCCGCGGCCGCCAGCCTGACCAACGCCATCCTGCTGCCGCGCACCGACGTGATGGACAAGTTCCGCTTCTGGCAGATCGGATCCGTCGGCGGCGCCGAGTGGCCCATCCTGGCAGTCGCCGCCCCGCTGCTAATCGTGGGGCTGGCCCTGGTTCTACTCAGCGCTGTCGGGCTCAACGCCCTAGCGCTGGGCGACGACGTGGCCACCGGGTTAGGTATCGGTGTCAACCGCACCCGGGTGTTCTCTACCGCCGGCGCGGTCATCCTGTGCGGCACCGCCACCGCCTTAGCCGGCCCCGTGGCCTTCGTCGGCCTCATCGTCCCGCACCTGGTCCGCCTGGTGCTCGGCACCGACCACCGCGTGCTGCTGCCCGCCAGCGCGCTGGGCGGGGCGCTGTTACTCACCGCCGCCGATACCTTAGGCCGCGTGATCATCCGCCCGGAGGAGCTCGCCGTAGGCATCCTCACCCCGGTGCTAGGAGCCCCGCTGTTTATCTGGATCGTGCGCAAGACCAAGGTGCGTGAACTGCAATGACCAACCTCGCCGCGCAACTGCGCGCCGGCCGCGCCCGCCGCGCCCGCAGCCTGTATACCCGCTGCATTCTGCTGGCCCTGGCCGTGGCGGCCTTCTGGGCGCTGTCGCTCATGGTGGGCGAATCCTTCTACGGGCCAGGCACTGTCGCCCGCGTCATCGCCAGCCAGTTTTCCGGCCAGACCGTCCCCGGCGCCTCCTTCGTGGTGGGCGAGCTGCGCCTGCCCAGGGCCACCGTGGGCCTGGCCGTGGGCTTTGCCTTAGGGATCGCCGGCGCCGTGTTCCAGACCCTGCTGCGCAATCAGCTGGCCTCGCCTGACATCATCGGCATCTCCGCCGGAGCCGCCGCCGCGGGCGTGACCGCGCTGGCCCTGTGGCACTTGTCCCAGACCCAGGCCTCCCTCGTGGCCCTGGTCGGCGCGCTGGTGGTGGCAGGCGCCATCTACTGGCTGAGCTTTAACTCCGGGTTTTCGGGCACGCGCCTCATCCTCATCGGCATCGGCGTCGCCGCCCTGCTGGGGTCCTGGGTCAACTACGTGCTCTCGCGCGCCGCGGCCTGGGATCTCAATACCGCCACCCGGTGGCTGACCGGATCGCTCAACACCATGGACTGGCAGCGCGGCCTGCCCGTCATCGTCGCCACCGCCGTGGGCGTGCCCCTGCTCCTCATTGCCCAGCAACGGCTGGGCGTCCTGCGGTTGGGCGACGAGCTGGCCTTAGGCCTGGGCGTGCGGGTGACCGCCGCGCGCGTGGTGCTCATCGTCATCGCCGTGGCGCTCATCGCCGTGGCTACAGCTGCCGCCGGACCGGTGTCCTTCGTGGCCTTCATGTCCGGGCCTCTAGCATCGCGCCTGCTGCGGCCCGGCGCGCCCCTGCTTTTGGCCTCCGGCCTGGTGGGCGCCCTCGTGGTGCTGGCCGCCGACCTGGCTGGGCAGACGCTGTTTGGCACCCGCTACCCGGTGGGTGTTATCACCGGCGCCATCGGCGCGCCCTTCCTCATCTACCTGCTCACCCGCATCAACCGCTAAGTACCGCCCGGCCGGCAGACCCCGTCTCGCAGGCCGCGGCTTTCGCTAGGAGCTACCGCATGAACCTCTCCGCCGACTCGCTGACCTTAGGCTATGGCGAGCGCACCATCATCGACGACCTGAGCGTCAACCTCGCCCCGGGCAAGATCACCTCGATCGTCGGCGCCAACGGCTGCGGCAAGTCCACGCTTCTGCGCGCGCTCTCCCGCCTGCTCGAGCCCACCGCCGGCCAGGTGCTCCTCGACGGCAAGGCGCTGCACGACTACCCGGCGCGCGAGCTGGCCCAGGCGCTGGGCCTTTTACCACAGTCCCCGCTGGCCCCCGAGGGCATCGTCGTGGCCGACCTGGTGGGCCGCGGGCGCACTCCGCACCAGGGCCTGCTGGGGCGCTGGAGCGCCGAGGACTATGAGATCGTGGCTGAGTCGATGGCCGCTACGGGCGTGGCTGACCTGGCGCAGCGCGGCATCGACGAGCTCTCCGGCGGCCAGCGCCAACGCGTCTGGATTGCCATGGCGCTCGCGCAGCGCACCCAGGTCCTGCTGCTGGACGAGCCGACGACCTACCTCGACGTCAAGCACCAGCTGGAGGTCCTCGACCTGCTGGCCGATATCAACGCCTCCCGGGGGATTACCATCGCGATGGTGATCCACGATCTCAACCTCGCCGCGCGATATTCCGACGAGCTCATCGCCGTAACCGACGGCGGAATCTACGCCCAGGGCCGCCCGGCGGACGTGCTCACCGTCGACACCGTCCGCGCCGTCTTCGGCATCGAGTCCGTCGTCATCGCTGACCCGGTCTCGGGCGCCCCGGCCGTCATGCCGATTGGCCGCCACCACACCCACCCCACCGCTTAAGGAGGCAACCGTGGCCTATTCAGTCTTTCGCGCCCGGGTAGTAGAAACCCAGCGCATCAGCCCTAATTTCCAGCGCGTGCGCCTGGCCGGCCTGGATCAGATGGGCCCGGCCGGCCCCATCCGGGACCTGCGCATCAAGCTCATCTTCCCCGCCGGCGCCGGCCTGCCCCCGCTGGAAGGCCTGGGCGACGACGAGTGGTTTGCCACCTGGCGCGGGCTCGATCCGGCAACGCGCGGGCACATGCGCACCTATTCCATCCGGGCGGCCTACCCCTCCCGCGGCGAGATCGACATCGACTTCGTGCTCCACACCGCGCCCGGGGCCACCGGCCCCGCTTCGACATGGGCGGCCACCGCGCGGCCAGGAGACGAGATCCTGGTCTGCGGGCCCACGGCTGACGATGCCTCGGGCACCGGCATCGAGTTTCGGCCCGGCCCCGCCCGGCGGGTGCACCTCTTCGGCGACGAGACCGCTCTACCGGCCATCGCCCGCATTATCGCCGACTGGCCTACTGCCCCGCTGGGGCTAACTGGCACCGTGCACGTGGAGGTGCCCGTGCGCCAGGACCAGCAGATCCTGGCGCTGCCCAACGGGGTCAGCGCGCGCTTTTATGCCCGGGGTAACCGCCCGCACGGCGGGGCGCTGCTAGAGGCCGCCGCCAACCTGCTGGGCACCGAGGTGCCCGAGTACGAGGAGGCGACGGGCGATACTACTTGGGAGACCCCGGTGTTTTCGGCCACGGGCGAGGAAATCACGCAGCCTAGCCCCGGCGCCGGTCGCACCAAGCCGGCCCAGGTTGGCCCGGCGGATGAGACCCAGGCGTATTTCTGGATCGCCGGCGAGGCCTCCCTGGTGACCACCATGCGGCGCATGCTGGTCAAGCAGGTCGGAATCCCCCGGGCCCAGGTATCCTTCATGGGCTACTGGCGCCGCGGGCACACCGTGGGCTAAGGGGCTTAGCCCACCACTTACCCCCAACCTGCCACCGGCGCGCCCCATAGAAGGTATTCTGGTTCGTCGAAATAGTTTTCAACGCATTTTTAGGAGAAGCATGGCAAAGATCATCTGGACCCGCACGGACGAAGCCCCGCTGCTGGCTACTTACTCTTTCAAGCCGGTCGTCGAGGCCTTCGCCAACCAGGCGGGCATCGAAGTTGAAACGCGCGACATTTCCCTGGCTGGCCGCATCCTGGCCCAGTTCCCGGAGTCCCTGGGGGATCAGAAGGTCGACGACGCCCTCGCAGAGCTCGGCGCCCTGGCCAAGACCCCGGAAGCCAACATCATCAAGCTGCCCAACATCTCCGCCTCGCTGGTCCAGCTGAAGAAGGCCATCGCCGAGCTGCAGGCGCAGGGCTACAACCTGCCGGACTACCCGGACAACCCCTCCACCGAGGAGGAGAAGGAGATCGCGGCCGCCTACGACTCCGTCAAGGGCTCCGCCGTCAACCCGGTCCTGCGCGAGGGCAACTCTGACCGCCGTGCGCCGCAGGCTGTCAAGAACTTCGCCAAGAAGAACCCGCACCGCATGGGTGCTTGGTCCGCTGACTCCAAGACCAACGTGGCCACCATGGCCGCGGGCGACTTCCGCCACAACGAGAAGTCCGTCATCATGCCGGCCGAGGACACCCTGAGCATCGTGCTCGTCACCGCCGAGGGCGAGCAGGTCCTCCTGCCGAAGCTGCCGGTTCTGGCCGGTGAGGTCGTCGACAGCACCTACATGTCCGCCAAGGCTCTCGATGCCTTCCTGGCCGAGCAGGTCGCCCGCGCCAAGGAGGAGGGCGTGCTCTTCTCCACCCACCTCAAGGCCACCATGATGAAGGTCTCCGACCCCATCCTCTTCGGCCACGTGGTGCGCGCCTTCTTCGCCGACGTCTTTGACAAGTACGGCGAGGAGCTCCTGGCTGCCGGCCTCAACGGCGAGAACGGCCTGGGCGCTATCTACGAGGGCCTCAAGGACCTGGACAACGGCGCTGAGATCAAGGCCGCTTTCGATGCCGCCCTCGAGGCCGGCCCGGATCTGGCCATGGTCAACTCCGACAAGGGCATCACCAACCTGCACGTTCCGTCCGACGTCATCGTGGACGCCTCCATGCCGGCCATGATCCGCACCTCCGGCCACATGTGGAATAAGAACAACGAGGAGCAGGACACCCTCGCTGTGATTCCGGATTCCTCCTACGCCGGCGTCTACCAGGCCGTCATCGAGGACTGCAAGGCCA